>CAYVDV010000032.1:0-20097 GCA_964450465.1 uncultured Saprospiraceae bacterium | reverse complement strand
CTTGTGTTCTCAAACCCGCCAGCGCTCAACTACGGCCAGCGCTACGTGGTCGCCATCCAGTGCAGCTCGACCGCCTCCACTCTCCTTGAATACTGGGACGTCCTCGCGCAAGCCGACATGGATGCGTTCTGGTACGGCCAGGACGCCTATTACGTCACGCGCTCGAGCACCGCGAACAGCTTTACGCCAACCACAACGCGCCGACCGCTCATGTGGCTGGAATTCCTTGATATCACCGAGCCAGGCGCTGGGAGCTTCCCGCGTGTCGGCTCTGGCCTTGTGAGGGCTTGACATGCTGAACCTCGGAAACTTCTCGGAAGACCAGACCCTGGATTTCAAGTTCAACACCATCGACGCCGATGGCGACCCGGTAACCATGACGTCGGCGACGGTCAAGGTCTACAAGGGCAATTCGACGACAACCGAAGTTACCACCGGCGTCACCCTGACGACAGATTTTGACGGGATGACCGGAACTCATCACGTCAGAGTGGACCTGACGGACCCGTTCTACGCGGCCGGGAACGAATACTCGGTTGTCCTCACCGCCGGAACGGTCGACGGAAAGAGCATGGCGGGAACCGTCCTCGCACACTTCTCGATCGACAACCGCGCGAGCAACGTTACCAAGTGGCTGGGTTCCGCAGTTGCCGCGAACACGGCCGGAATCCCGCGTGTCGATCTTGACCTGATCGAGGGCGCAAACGTCAACACCGCCTCGGCCCAGCTCGGGGTGAACGTCGTCACCGGCGGCGGCGGAGGTGGCGGTGGGACCGTGATTGCCTCTGGCACTTGCTCCGCGGTCTCGACGACCACATGCACCTTTGCAAGCGCCAACCGATCCACGGTCGACAACAAGTACCGCTTCTACTTGATCGAGATCTGGGGAACCGGCGGGACCACGGCGCAGCAAGAGCGCCAAGTGCGTATGATCCTCAGTTACAACGGGACCTCGGGCCTCATCACGTTCGATGTGCCCCTGGCAGAAGCCCCAACGGGTACGATCAATTGCGAGATCAAGCCGCCGGCCTTCACGATCTGCTCGGACGGGACCCTGACCTACACCCCGGCGAGCGATTCTCTTGCCGGCATGCGGAACGCCTCGCCGACGCTGCAGCAGGTCGCAAACGCTGTTGTGGACGAGGCCCTGGCCGGGCACAACGTGGCGGATTCCCTTGGGCTCGCGATCAAGAACATCCGCGACTCGGGTCTTTTCAACCTGGTGGCCCACAAGTCGACGCTCCAGGCTGGCAGCACGACCACCGTTGCGAACCTCGCCACGACGGCCCCGGCGACGGATCTGACCGGCCACATGCTCTACGTGTGGAATTCCGGCTTGACCTACTCCGAGGTCCGGAAAATCACGTCGTACAATACCACGAACAAACAAGCGACCGTTGCGCCAGCCTTCGCGGCGGCCCCTGCCTCCGGCAACAGCTATACCGTGGTGGCGCTCGAGGACTCCTGGCGGCGCGTCGGAGCTCCGGCAGGCGCCAGCGTCTCGGCCGACGTTGCCGCGGTCAATACGGCCGTCTCTGGGGTGAATACCGCGGTGGCCGGCGTCCAGGCGGACACCGACAACATCCAGACCAGAATCCCGGCAACCCTGGTTGGGGGCAGGATCGACGCCTCGATCGGCGCCGTACAGTCAAACGCCATTGTCGCAGCGGGCCTCGCGGCCGACGCGCTCACGGCCATTGCGGACGCGATCCTCAAGCGCGATTTCTCGGCCGTGACCGGGGAAGCATCGCGAAGCCTCTTGAATGCAGCGCGGTTCCTCAGAAACAAGTGGGACGCTCCCTCCGGGACTCTCACGGTGACCAAGGAGGACGACACAACGACGGCCTGGACCGGAACATTGACCCGCACCGCAGTGGACGCAGTGACCGCGATTGACCCTGCATAACCATGATTCCATGGCTACTCATGATGGGCGGAGACGCTGGGACACCTCCGCCGCCGCCCACGCCCCCCCCCGTGGTGGATAAGCCCTTGAACTTCGCCCAGCTACTCCAGCGCATTTACGATCCCCAGACGAACACTCTGAGGACTACCAACGTTGGAGCCGCTTCGGCGAATCGTGGGACCAACATGGACGCCGGGCAGGTGCTGAATTCGATCTATGACAAGACGAACCAGCTTATCCGCGTCGTGACTGTCTCCGGGGCGATCGCCACGCCAATCCGAATCCGTGACCACGAGCAGGCGATCCGCTATGCCTACGACTCGACCAACAACGCCCTGCGAGTCACAACCGCCGGGGCTGATGCGTTCTTCGGGAACGCCGACGGGGAGCAGGCGTTTGTCTACGCCTGGCTAGACTCTCACGCTGCCCTCCGCGTGACCTCGCCGGCGGCAACCGGCCCGAAGGTAGCGCCCCTCCTCGACTTCGAGCAGATCATCCGGCTTGTGTTCGATGAGCCGACCGGGAAGTTTCGGATCAGTGCCTGATGCCAACCCGAATCGCACTTACCATCCGCAGCACCTGGCCAAGAGTTTTTCTTCTGGCCGAGGAGCGTTCCGCCTTCATCGCGCGGGCGAATTCGACCGCCGGTGCGTTCCCGTACCGCACCTGGTGGAATGATGACCTCATTCCCTACCTCGAGCACAACTACTCGTCGGCGAGTTATGTCACGAACTCTTTTTTCGAGAAGATGCTCGGGTACTGCCTCGCGGTCTACCTGATCGACAGCCCGAGCTTTGACTACTTCAGCCAGGCCAGGGGCCATGCGCTCTACGCTTGCGCAAACTACTTTCCGACGAACAAGCAGGACATCCGGGACCTCCTCCTTGCGCTCTGCGCGATCTTTGACCTTTGCAACGCGCAACTCTCGGCGAGCGACAAGACGACGATCCAGACGCGCATCCTCGCGATCTGTGACGACAACTTCTCGATCCCGACCGGGTCCAACTCGGCCGCAGCCGAGATGATGGACGGGCATACCAGGATCGACCAGGCCCTTACCGCCCTCGCCTGTCTCACTCTCGGCGTCACTGGAACGCGCCTCGACCGCGCGCTTGACTTCTGGTACGGAGGAAACGCTGGTGTCTCTGCGGGCTCGAAGGCCGCGATGGACACGGACCGTTATTACAGCGCGAACGGGGGCGCTGGAAAGGGTCCGCATTACCAGGGCCTGGCCAATTACGGGGCGATATGGCTGCTCCACGCGCTCTCGAACGCGACGAACCCGGCCGCCGCTGGCGGCGCCTTGACGTTCAACGGGGACCCGTATTACCCGTGGAGCGACGAGGCGTGGTTCAAGCAGAGCGTCCTTTGGTTCCTCTACCTTGGCGTCCGCGGCGATGGCGACTACTTCCGCCTGGGCGACACCCTGCGGCAAAATAATCCCGTCTTTTCTCTTCACCACCGAGTCAACCTCGCTGCCGCCGCCGCCAGGAGCGACTACCGGCCTACGGCGCATTGGCTCTATGACCAATGGCAGGCCAAGTCCGTCTCTCTTGGCCAGGGGACGAGCTACACGCGGACGCCTGAGTTTTTGTTCCTCGACCGAGCGAGCGATCCAGCCGTCGGGCCAACCCCGACGAGCTTCCCACTCGTTCGCGGGTTTCTGCCGGCCGGCGCGGCTGTCTTCCGCAACACCTGGGACATTCCGAACTCAACCATTGTCCACGCCCAGTTTACGCCGCGGTATTACCGGGGGCACCGCGACAACGATGTCGGCCTGATTCAGATCAGCCACAAGAAGGACATGGTGCTACTCAACTCGGGCATGTACTCCACAAGCTCGGGCGAGGTCGCCGCGGCGCCTGGTGGAAGCCACCTGCTCAACTGGGCAAAGCAGGGTGTGAGCAAGTCGGGGATCCCGCTTTGCGACGACGGGAGCGCCAACCCGCACGGGAACTACAACTCCTCTGGCTCCTTCGTGAGCCTCCCTGGAGGGCTCGGAAGCCCGTACTTCAAGACGTTCGGCTCCAAGCGCGACTGTGACAACGTCGACGACATGCGGAACGACGGCGGCGGGCTCGCCTGGTTGATCTCGCAAGGTGTCGGAGCCGACGAGGGCTATACCTGGATCGGAGGAAACTCCGCGGTCGACGTCCTCTACGCCAACACGAAGCGCGCGTACTTGAAGGAGTACACCGACCTCGGGACCTCGGCCGAGCGCCTGCTTACCTGCGAGATCAAGCTCATGTGGATCAAGGACCAGCAATGGCCTTGCATGCTCCGCCTGGTCAAGCTTGTCTCTCGCACGGCCGGAATGGTGAAGCGCGACCAGTGGCATTTCTGGGGGAACCCGGTACTCGGAGAGTTTGACGCCCGAGGCATCTTGCATGCCAAGGGGTACTTGGCTGACCAGAACCTTCCGAACGGCGGGAAGATCCTGATCAGTTACGACGATCACGCGAATCTCTCCGTGGCCTCAACCGGAGGGGCTCCGCCTGGGGCCTTTGGGTCAACCCAGTTCTTTTACGACCCGCACGACGGCTCGGGGGGAAGGAACTACCCCCCGGATGCCTACAACTCGACGCGCCACTACCCGGACATCGGGCGATACACGGTTCACGTAGCGCCGAAGGTGCAGACCCAGACGGTTTACTTTGCCTGCCTCTTGGTTCCTCTTGACCCGGCAGACACCGGCCCGAGCGTAACGTGGATCAGTTCTTCATCCTTCCGTGGAGTGCGCTTCCCCGATGGGAAGCTCTACCAGATTGGGAAGGACGACAACAGTTTCATCTCTCCAGGAGGGGCCGCGGATTCGACTCCGCCGGTGCAGGTAACCGGCCTCGCTGGGAGCTCCCCGGGGAGTGGTCGCGCGAGCCTCGTTTGGACCCCGATTTCAGGTGACCCCAGCATGGACAACGGAGGGGGATACCGTGTTTACAGGAGGAAAGTGTAATGGCGAGCGAAAAGATTCAGATCCCGTGCCGGCTTTGGCCTTCGCGCGCCGTCAACACGAACGCCTCCGTGGCGCCATTTACGATCTCTGGGTCGCACTTTCAGCCCGAGTGCATTCAGCTTGCCGACTTGCTGGATTCAAACGTCGAGCTCATCACGCTGCTCCCCGTGCCCGCGTGGGTCCACGCCACGACTCCAAACGGGAAGCTCAGGATTGGCTATGTTCCATCCGTGGGCTCCGGAACACTCAAGCTCGCTTGCCAAGCGAAGGCTGGGGCGCCGGCCTCGGTGAGCTTCAGCATCTCGAGCGGCTGGACGGTGGATACGAGTGCAACAGATGCGGTCGCCGCCGCCAACACACCAAGGACCTTCGACATTGCCCTTACTGCGATGGCGGCTAGCCTGGTCCCTGGCAACCTTGTCTTTGGCCTTCTGAAGCGCCTGGCCCAGACGGACGCAGCGGACACCATGGCCGGAACCTGCGGGCTCCTCTACGCTAACCTGATCCTTGACGACAACGTGTAATGGCGCTCAAGTTCCCCACCGCAAAGTACGCAAAGCTGCCCGCGGCTACGTTCCTCGACAACCAGGGGCAACTGAGCGTCTTCGTGCGGCTAAGGTTCGATTCCATCGTCGCTGGGGACCAGTTCATTTTCAGGCACCGCCTTGGGACCTCAGGAGACCAGTTCTCGATCCGGAAGGACTCGGCCACGGGGAAGATCAAGGCGACGATCACTGCTGGAGCGGCACCGTTCCTCACGCGCGAGTCAACGCAGGTACCTACGGCAGGGCAGATCTTCGATGTCGCCGTGGTCTACCAGGAAGGCCAGGCAAACGGCTTCAACATGTGGGTGAACGGGACGCAGCTCTCGGGCAACGTCTCGACCGTTTCCATGAGCGCCAACTACGACACCGCCGGCGGGGATCTCATGATCGCGGCGCAAAACCCAGGGGCTCCTGGATCCTTCGGCGTCTGCTCCATAGAGAAATTCGCGTGGTGGCCTGGGCATGTTCTGACCCAGGCTCAAATCGACGGGCTTCGCACCGGGTGTTGGCCGAGTCAGGTTCCGGCTCTCCCAACCCCGGCATTCCACTACGCCATGAACGGCGGGGCCCTCGACGCGCTGATTGACCATTCGGTGAACCACCGGACAATCTCCGGCACTGCGGTCGTCGGTCCGCTTCTGGATGGCGGCCTTCTCGGGCTTTGGGACCACCAGAGCTATTCTGCCCTCGGAGTGCTCACGCAGCTTGTCGCCTCGGCGCCTCCTCCACCGCCGCCGGTCGAATCCTGGACCCTCATCACGCCGGCCGGATCCGAGGTTCCCCACCCGCTTGCGGCCTTCCAGGATTCCGGGCTGACGGATGGCCTCACCTACGAATACAAGATCGTCCCATTCGACGCCTCGGGCAACGTCGGCCCGGATTCCGCGGCCGTGTCTGTGACGCCGCAGGTGCCGGCGCCTTCAATCTCGAGCTTCAACGTGGCTTGGCAGCCAGGGCGGCGATGGAGCCGCTTCAAGGTGACCCAGCAGGAATAACATGGCGACTTCTTACACCGCAGACGAGCTGATCGAGCGCGTTCGCCGCGAGGCTCGAATCCCGAACAAGGCGGCGACGGGCAGCCAGGACGCCGACATCCTGCAGCACTTGAACGACGCCATGGATTCGATCCTGGTGCCGTTCATTCGCCGAACCCGTGAGGAGTACTTTGCCCTGACGAGGCGCTCTCCGATCGTCGCCGGGCAGAGGCGCTACAGGATCCACCGTAGATCGATTGGCCAGCAGATTCGGAGCGTGTACTTCATCTCTGGAGACCAGCGCCTTTGCTTGACGCGCGTTGACCCTGGGAACCTCGACAAGGCCGGGAACGTCGGCTCTGGGAACCCGACGGCTTTTTATCTCGAGGGTAACCACATCGTCTTTGTGCAACAGCCACTCGGCGGAGAGCTTGAAGTAGGCTTCTACGCCTCTCCGGGGCGCCTTGTCCTTGAGCGCCAGACGTGCAAGGTTGCCTCGGTCAACACGGCGGCAAAGACGATCACCCTCGCAACCGATCCGCCAGCCTCCTGGGAAGAAAGCGCGACGAGCTTTGATGTTCACTCCGGCTTGTCCGGCGGCGAGCTGAAGCAAGTCGGGCTCACGAGGGCCGATATCTCTGGCGCCGTGGTTACGGTGGCCGAGGCCATTGACGGGTCCGTCCACGGGACCTACCAGCCGGAGGCAGGGGATTACCTTTGCCTTGAGGGCGAGGCGGCCAAGCCAGGGGTGCCGCACGAGCTTCAGGCCGCACTTGTGCAAGCCGCATGCTCTCTGTGGCACCAGGCACAAGGGAACCTTGAGGCCGCCATGGCAATCAAGAACACCCTCGGGGAAATGCTCGTTGGAGAGCGCGTTACGCTCTCCTCGCGTGTCGAGAGTCACCCGCCAAAAATGGTGTCCTACAATCCGCTCTGGGGATCGCGAGGGAGGTCGTTCTTTTGAGCCAGCAGAGCCTGAAGAGAACCGCCGCGGGTCTTGTCACGAACCCAAACGCTTTCAGCGAGACGCCCGAGGGCGCACTCGCCGAGGCTGTAAATTGCGTTTGCGACCGCCCGGGAATCACCTCCAAGCGCCGCGGATTCGAGCGCTATGGCCTTGCCATCGAGGCGGACGGGGCTTTCGAGTACCGGGACCGCGTCATCCTCCGGGAGCGCGCAACGGGGACCTTGTTCCGCGATACCGACGGTGCCGGGACCTGGGGGAGCTACTCCGGAACGCACGGGCACCCAGACGCGACCTCCAAGATGCGCGCCGTCGATAGCCAGAACACTCTGTATCTGACGACCGCGGCTGGGATTGTCCGAACCGATAGCCTCAGCACCGCCCCCGCGCGCGCTGGCATCGCCCCAGCGCTCGACATGGAGCTTTCGCGCGTCGGCACCGGCGGCGGCTGGCTTCCTCCCAATTCCCAGGTTGGCTACCGCCACATTTGGGGCCGGCAGGACTCGAACGGGAGAATCCTCCGCGGGGCGCCTTCCATGCGCGAGGTTGTGACCAACACTCCGACGGGCACCCTCGCCTGGGCTCGCTCTGGGGCCGGGCCGTACACGATCACGGTGACGCACACGGCCCACGGCTACACGACCGGCGACATCGTAGAGATCGACGACTCGACGGCGGCCGGGCTCAACGGGCCGCGCACCATCACCGTGACGACGGCGAATGCCTACACGTTCTCTGTGACTGCCGACCCTGGAGCTTCCGGGACGCTTGTTTCCGGGAAGCGCTTCAATGTCCTCGTCAAGGTCACCCTCCCCGACGATGTTCGCGATGGTGACTTCATCGACATTTACAGGACCGCGGCGAGCGCCGACGCGAGCGCCGACCCTGGCGACCGCCAGCTTTCAGTGACGCGCCATACCCTGACGGGCACTGGAGTTTCCTTCGCCTACGCGGCAGGGGTTGTCACGGTAACACACGCCTCCCATGGCATGTCGGTAGACGACGTCATCCGGATCTACGGGTCCTCCGATTCGCGGTTTGACGGTACCTGGGCGATTACGGGTGTGACCACGAACACCTATACATACAACAACGGGAACTCCCCACCGGCGACCGGCTCTGGAAAGATGCTCCGGATCATCCAGAGCTTCACCGATGATTGGGATCTGCCCCTCTCGGACGAGCTTTACACGAACCCGCAGCAACAGGGGATCTTGAAGGCCGAGAGCCGCCCCCCGTGGGCGCGCGACATGGCGATGTACCGGGGGATCATGCATTACCTCGGCTTCAAGCGGGAGCATTACTTGCCGTTCCAGCTTGTGGACGTTGCCGGGCTCGTCTCGAATACCTCGAGCCTGACGGTGACCGCGGGGGCGCAGGTGCGGACTTTCATTTTCTCGAATGTCGAGAACCCGGCCGCAAGAAAGTTTCTCCTGAGCGCAAGCTCTCTTATCTCGGTGCAGCTTGCCGACACGATGAAGAGCTTTTGCCGCGTCGTGAACCGAGACCCGGGCTCGATCTGGAATGCCTGGTATATCTCCGGCTTGAACGATGCTCCAGGGCAAGTCGTTCTCATGGCGCGCAAGCTTGACGCGGTCCAGTTCCGAGTGGAAGTCAACGACTCGACGACCGCGGCCGACTTCTACCCAACGATCCCAGTGGTTGGCGCTACAAGCCAGTTTCTGAGTGACAATCAGTTTACGGCCAACGGCCTGGCGTTCGCAAAGGTGGACCAGCCGGAGGCCGTTCCCGACCTCGACTGGGACCCCATCGGGGATGACTCGGTCACTGGGCTCCGAATCCTTCCGACGCGAGACAGCCTCTTCATCATTACTGACGAAGGGCTCTGGCGAAAGTCGGGGCAGAGCGCCGAGGGCTTTTACATCGAGCCCCTCGACCTGACGATCAAAGGGGTTGCTCCTGAATCCTGGTGCGTTGGAGACAACGCCGTATGGGGACTTTGCACCGGAGGGGTAATCCGCGCCTCGGAAGGCGGGACACAGCTCGTCAGCTTCGCCACGGATGATTTCTTCTCTCAGCTCATCACCTGGCCAAACCGGGACGCGCTTTGCCGCGGCGTGTTCTACGAAAGCGCCTCGAGTTACATCATCTGGGTCCCGAAGTCCTCCACGAGCACGCGGGCCGATTGGGCGTTTGTCTACAACACCCTCACGAAGGAATGGGCGGGCCCATGGGAGCGCCCGTCGCTCGCGGCGCTCGTCAAGAAGTCGGACGACAAGCTCTACCACGCTTTCGATGACGACACTGTGAGCTGGCTTTCTCGTGAGCGAAAAAGCTTCTCGACGACCGACTATAGCGACGAAGAGTTGCCGGCTCAGATCACGGCGGTTGCTCAAGTGGCAAACGCCTCGGGAGAGGTGGTTACCGCGGTGACGGTTTCAGGGATCGTCTATGGATCCTTGCCCGTTGCTGGGTGGGCCGTTCGCCGCGACCCAAGCGCGCTTCCGTACATGAAGGCGGAGGTGGTCGAGACCTTGAGCCCGGGCGTCTACCGATTCATCCTTGACGGGTTTCAGCCGAGCATGACGACTGGGACGGCAATGGTTGCGGTTGCAATCCGGCAGAGAATCCGATGGATTCCAGAGGCGGCGGGTAACGTCACGCTCATGAAGCAGTTCCAGAGCATGCAGGTTTACCTTGAGTCCGGAAAAGCGATCCATCACAAGCTCGGATTCTCGACCGATCTCGTGACCGAGGAAGTGAGCTATGGGGAGATCAAGACGGAACAGAGCCCGCGCGGCGTGCTTGTACGGGAGATCGTCCCGAGTGAATGCCAGAGAGCCAGGGCCCTCAATTTCAGCTACGAAAACGATTACGCGTTTGAATCCGCCGACGTCCTTCAGGTCTCGTTCGATTTCAACGCAGACAGCGCCGCAACGGTAGCGCGCCACAAGTGAGCAAGATCCCGAACCAACGCAAGCTCAAAATCGAGGACTTCCCAGGAGTCCCAGAGGTCTTCGCCGATGTCTTCGACCTCCTGAACAAGGCGATTGAGTCAATCGTGCGCGGCATGCAAGGCGGGATTGGCCGCGTGGACAACCTCGGGCAAAAGCGCGTCCGGGCGAAGGTCGCGCACAACGAAGAGGTAACGCTTACGCTGGAGGATCTCCAGGAGCGCGTCCGCCTCGCAGCAGTGTTCCCGCTCTCGCTTTCCGACCCGGTCCGCTTCGGCTCCTCGTCGGCGGGCCCTGGCAAGGTAACGTACCGCGTTATGTTCGAGTCCGCGCCGGCGGAGCCGGTGGAGTGCGATCTGTACTTTGAGCAGGTGACGGCATGATCCCGATCCAACCAGCGAGCAACAACTTGCGAGCGATTCAAACCGGGGCCTCTCTTGCCCCGCAGACAAGCTCGGCGGCGGGAGACCTCGGGGGAGGCGGCGGGCCAGAGGGAAGCAGCCAGGGGCTTTCCGTTGCCCCGAGCGAACAGCAGCAGCCAGAGCATCCGTCGGCAAGGATCGGGGACCTTGGGAGTTACACTGGTGGCCCCCTCGCCTCGAGCTTGCTTGCCGGCTCGCAAAGCTCGGTTGACAGAAGCTCAGACGCGATCCGGACGCTTGGTAGCGCCTTTCGCGAAGCCGCAGGCCCTTCCCGCAACTTTGACACGTCCGGGGCCCAAGGGACCCTTACGAGCGCAATCCGGCCCGAGGCGAGCGACGCCGACAAGGGAGCGGCGCGCCAGCTTCTCGGTGCGAGGTATGAGGGCCCGCAGGGGCTCGACCCGACAGCGGTAAGCCAGTTGAAGCAGCTCCTTGGCGGAGAGTCTGGCGTGGCCGACCCGCTACGGACGGGCGGCGGCCTTCAGTCCGCCGTCCTTTCGACTGTCCCGGGGTTGACCCCTGGGCAAGCCGCAATGGAAGCTCAGCGCCTGCGCTACAACGACAAATTCCAAGGCGCCGCGGTTGGGCAGGCACAGCAGCTCTCGGATCTCCAAAGCTCCCTTGGCCAAGGGGCCAATGAAGCCGAAGCCTATGGCCGGCAGAGGGCGAAGGAAGAGGCGGACATTGCCGAGAAGTCGCGCCAGTTCTTGACGGACCAGGGGAAGCAACTCCGAGAGACGCTCGAGGGCCAGCTCGCAGCCCAGAGAGATCAGGACGCCGCGACGCAACAGAAGCTTCTCAAGCTCCGCGAGAGTGGGCAGCTTGGCGACATCCCGGACGAGTACCGAGACCAGATCGCGGGCTCCGCTGGCCGACAAGAAGCCGCCGCGGCGCTCGAGAACTACAAGGCCATCATGGCGAAGTACTCCGACCTCGAAGGGGTGGCCCCCCTCGAGAAGATCATCACGAAGCGCGGGAAGGAATGGTACGGGCAGGAGTACGTTGACCCCAAGGGCAAGGACAAGGGGGAGACAAAGCTGAAGGACATTCGGAAGATCAAGGGGATCGACAAGGCCACGGAGCGCCGACTGGTTGAACGCCAGCGGGAGCTTGAGGGTCTCTTTGGCCTTGACCTTGGGCGCAAGGACGACAAGGAAGACACCCAATTCCGAGATGTCGCCAACATTGACCTGAGAGACCGCCGCGAGGGTGGCGGAGCGGTTTCCTTCGAAGATTCCGTCTTCAAGCCTGGGGACTACGGCAGTTATTTCAGTTTCCGTCCGTCCGCAGGCTTGACAATTGGCAACTTGGCGTCGGAAGATCAACTCCAGACTTTCAACAACATAAATGAGCTTTTGGACAACGCCGACCGCCTGGAGCGCTCGGGCGATGTCTTCCAGGCCGGGAAGATCGCCGCTGATGTCGATAGGTACCTGAAGGACGAAGAGACGCGCCTTGAGACTCGCGGCGAGAACGTGGACCAGGCCGAGAAGGATTGGCGAAAGAAAGTGAAGAAGGCCAGGGCTCGCTACAAGAGAAGCAAGGCGAAGGAGCTTGGTGAGCTTGTCGGCACGATTGCCGGAACGGTCACCGGGTCCTTTATCGCCGGCCAGGGGTACCCGATCGGTTACTTGGGCGGCTATCTCGGCGGTGAAATCGGAGCCGGCGTTGCCGGGGAGTGACAAACCATGGGTGGCGCAGGCGATGTTCTCGGAGGGGTTGGCGGCCTGATCGGGGGCGGCATTGGCCTCGCCACCGCCCCCGACGGCGGGGACAAGTTCCGCAAGAAGGCCATCGAGGTCTTCGAGCGGCTCAAGGAAAGCAAGTGGGACGAGCACGCGGTAAGCCCGGCGGAGCTGCAAATTCTGGCCGAGTACATGCCGCAGATGTACCAGGCGGTGCTCCCCCGCATGGCAGAGACGGCCGCGGATTCCCAGGCTGGCCGAGGGGCGCAGCTTGAAGGAATCGGCTACCTCTCGAGGATTCGGGATAAGGGGTTGCCGGTTGAGACCCGCCTCGCAGTCGAGGAGGCCCAGCGGGGCGTGTCCAACGCTGCCCAGGGGGCTCAAAACGCCGTCCTTGAGAACTTCGCCGCTCGAGGGCGCCTCGGCGGAGGTGCTGAGCTTGCGGCGCGCGTCGGGGCCAACCAGCAGGCCATGGAGACAGCCCAGGGGATGGGGTCCGATCTCGCGCGCCAGGTCATGGAGCGCCGCATGCAGGCGGCCACCGGCGCGGCTGGACTTGGGGCCACGGAACGAGGCCAGACGATTGGGCTCAACCAGGGCAACGCCTCCAACCTGAACCGCTACAACGAGATGGCCGCTCAGATCTTGAACGAGATGGCGCAGCGGAACGCGGCTTCCGCAGAGCGAGCCGGGTTCGCAAACACTGAGAACCGCCAGCGCGTCGGGGAGTCGAACGAGCTGAACCGCGTCGAGGCCGAGCGCAGAAATCAGGAGTACTTGAACCAGCTCAAGGCAATGACGTTCGATCAGCAGTACCGGCGAGCCGGAGGAATGGCGCAAGGCTACGGGGCCCTGGCGGGAGCGCGCGATGCGGCTCGAGCGGCGTATATCGCCAACGCTCAGGGCCTCGGCCAAGCGACCGGCAAGACCGTTGGCGGGATCGTGGACATCGTCAAGGGCGGCGGGGTTGGGGGAGGCATCGGATGAACCGAGCAATTTACGGCCACATCATGCGGCGCCGCGGGCAAACCAGGCACGACCCCTACAACTGGGAACCCTCCGAGGAGTACGGCGGGCCAAACAACGTCGCGCCGTACCAGAACCAGGGGCCGAGGATCGGTGACATGGGGCCGTCCGGCGATGGGGCGCAGGGCTGGAGCCTTGGACAACCTCGGACTGGCATCGAAGAAGACCTGCAGGGCTTCCGCCCGAGCCAAATGCCGGGCGAGGTGCAGGGTATGCGCTTCATGTCAGCAAAGAGGGGACCTTCGCAAGCGGACATTTACGACCCGCAGGGCCCACCCATGAGCGCCATGGGCTCCGCCGGTGAAGCGGAAGACGACAGCCGGAACCCGATCCTTGAGGACCGCGCAGGGTCCTTTACCGAGGAGGGGGCCAAAGGCCAGGGGAAGCTCGACATTGCGGCCATGGTGCTCCAGAAGAAACGCCAGGAGGAAGAGTCCGCCAGGGAGCGCCGTAGGCAGGTCCTGAGCGGCATGCGTTCCATTGCCGAGGGAGCTGGGAACTGGAACATCAAGAGCCCGATCAATGATCGCCTGGTCGGGTCGATGGACGAACCCTACGTTGCCGAGCAGATCCGCGAGGAACAGTCTCAACTCGAAAGCGAGCTGACGCCAGCGGAACGCGACTTCCTCAAGGTCCCGGAAGGACGAGCGCGAGCCGGCGTGGTCGCCAAGGGCCGGGGGGTGGCTTCACTCGACTGGCAACGCGAGAAAGAGGACAGGATCGAAGACCGCTTCCGTCGATCCCAGGAGCTCCGGGAGGGGGCAATAGACGAAGCCGGGCGGCGCCGCGAGGATACCAATGAGCGCTACGAAGACTCCGCGAAGTACAAGATGGTCCAGGATTACCGCAAGGACGCAGCGGAGTACCGAACCATGATCCGCGCGGCCTCTACGGCAAAAATCCACCTGGATCAAAAGACAAGCACCGGGGACAACGCAGCGATTACCGCGATCGCGCGTCTTGCTGGAGAATCTGGAGCCCTCAGCCGCGACGACGTCCACCGCTACATGCAGCGGATGGGATTCCTCAACAAGTGGAAGGATTGGCTGGCGCAGGGCGTCAACGGGATGTTTTCTGACGAGCAACGAAGTGAGTTGCGGCAGGTCGTTGCGAGCTTGGAAGCGGAACGTATCCGCGCGCTCAACGAGGACACGGAACGTTTCGTGCGGTCCAATTCTGGCCGCTTCGGAATGAGCGAGCAGGACGTCATGGACCTTGTGAGCCCGCAGACAGATGCGGAGTTGGACGCGCAAGGAAGCCAGGAGCCGCAAGGCCAGTCAGGAGAAGGCGACATGGTGCCCATGGTGGATCCAGAGGGAACGACATGGAGTGTGCATCGTTCGGAAGTTGAGGATGCCATCCAGAATGGCTGGAGGGTTGACCAAAATGGCTGAGCCATGGAGACCACGATCGGCAGTACCGAGGCAACGCGGGCCGGTTCGCCAGGCGGTACAGCAGCCAGCCCAGCGCCAGGCGGCCGGCGGAGCGCGCCAGGCCATGGTGCTCCCCAGCATGGAGCCTGACTACAGGACTCCTGAGAATGTCCAGGGCGTCACGAATACCGAACGCGGGGTCATCAACAACTTGGGTGGGACCCCGCGGAGCATCGTCAAGTGGCTTGAGGAGAAGGGCTACGAAGCCCACCACCTGGGCGACGACAACTACGCGGTGCGGCGGGCTGGGACCAGAGACAAGTTTGGCGTCGTGGACCCCAGCGGCATCATGGACTGGTTCAAGGATCTGACGCTCGACGCCGGCGACGAATACGCCAAGATCAAGACTGGAGCCATTGGAGGAGCGGCCGGAGCGATTGGCGGCTCCGCCATGGGTGGCCCGGTGGGTGGATTCGTTGGAGCCATGGGCGGAGCTGGCGCCGCTGTGGGGGCAACAGAAGGCGCCCGCCAGGTTGCGAGTCGCGCTGCCGGATTCGACTGGACGCCCGAGGAGCACCTGGGAGAGGTGGGCAAGGAATTCGTTGCCGGTGCCGCCGGCGAGGGGCTCGGGAGGATCGTATCCAAGGCGATCCCCGCCGCTGCGAGCGCCGCGAAGCGCGTCTATCGGGGCGCGACGAATTACACCCGCGGCGAGGTCCAGGAGATGGTGGGAGGTGTCGGCGGAGCGCAACTACAACGAGCACGGAAGGGAGTGGGTATCCCGTTTAAGCCCGGGCAGACTTCGGACGAGATCGCGGAGGCGGCCTACTTGCGCCAGCGCGCTGCCCCAGAGATCGACGCTGAGAACGCGGCCAGGGCCGGGAAGTTCATCGACGACCAAAGCCCAGGGCGCTTCAACCCGGATTACCAGTGGGACCCAAAGAACGGCCCACAGCCTGTCGGCTGGGAGCACCCCCTCGACACGAAAGAGCCGTTCGCGGTCAAGGCGTACTCTGAATCCTCCAAGCGCGCGAAAGAGTACACGAGAGACCTCTATGGGGCGCCCCCTGGGCGCATGTCCGCCGACGAGTGGGAGAAGCTCCCGCTCAACCAGTTGCGCGGCCTCGTAAAAAACACTCCTGGAATCGAGCGAGAGCTTGGGAAGCCAGTCGCCCGCGCCTCGAAGCGCGAGCTTGCACAGGTGATCGAGGAGATCCAGCCAGGTGGCACGAGCCAGTCATGGCACCCGAACCAGACGCGGGCGAAAGACCTGGCAGACAACACGCGCACCGTGTTCCGTGGCGACGTCCCGCCGTTCTCCGATACCTCTGGGGGTTACCGAAAGATCAAGCTCTCGAAGGTCCAGAAGCTCGAGAGCGGAAGCCAGGGGAAGCTCGATTTCGACAAGCCAAGCGTGGCCTCGATCGTCATGCGGAAGGCCATCGGGAAGCATAGTTACGGAGAGGTTCCAACGGCGGCCAAGGCCCTCGGCAAGGTCGGCTCGGCCCTGAGCTACTTCCCCGACAAGCTTGTAACGGCGGCAAAGAATCACCCAATGGCCGGAGTCGCCATGGCGATGCGCTACCCGCGCCTCGCGAAGGCTGTCGGTGGAATCGACCTTGGAGGGGCAGCCTTCCGCGGAGCGGCACGATTTGTCGCCGGAGAACCAGGCCCATGGCTGAGCAAGATCGTTTACGATCCAGGGGCACCCGCTGGCGTGCGTTCCCTGGCCCAGAAGGCCATGGACATGCTCAAGAGAAATCCGAAACGCGCAGCGGCAATCATGCAAGTGATTGCGAGGAGCCCGTACTTCAGGGCGAAGCTCGAAGCGGAGGGGAAGGAGCATGAAACCGAGGGATGATCAATGCGCGAGTCAACCGGGGAGGATGATGTGTTCGACAGCAAGGCCGCAAAAGTCGTCAGGGAATACATCGGGCTTGCCGTTGTCTTCTCTGGCCTCATCGCCTACCACGAGCGTCGAGCAGGGCTCATTGAGTTTTCCATCAAGGGAATGGAGGCCCAATCGGAGCACCTTGAGCGTCGAGTTGCAGGGCTTGAGGTTGATGCTGCTTCTCGAATTGGCATTGCTGCTGATGGTGGATTTAAGAGCGAGGCAGTTCGAGCAATGGTGTCACGCCAATTTGAGCTTGAGGCCAAGCGCCTCCGCCTGTTTGACGAGGACTCCGCCAAGCGGTGGGCGGACGATATCAAGCGAGCGGTCCTCGAAGCTGTTGCCGCAAGCAAGGAGAGATGATGGCCCTCACGAGTGAAGAAGAGCAGTTCGTGAGGGACCTGAAGACAGGTGGCATCGTGGAGCTGATCCTGAAGACGCTCCGCGTGAACAACCCGGCGGGGAGCGGTAAGGCGGCGATCTTTGTGGACAACCAAGAGGCGGCAACCGCCGTCCACATCGTCAACGGCAACTCGGCCGGCAATCCATGCCTCAAGTGCACCCAGCCCGCGCCCGTCAACGCCGCTTGCGTGGAGCTTTCCCAGGGGGACGGGGAAGATGCCATTGTGGCCCTCGGAGCCGACATCAGGGCGGAGCAATTCATCGCAGACGGCAGCGCCCCCCACATCGCCCTGAAGCCCGGGGGGGCGATCCAGGGAAGCAACCTGAGCGACACGGCCCCAAGCCCGGAGTTTTACGACCTCATCCGGTGGGACGGCGAGGGCCATCTTGACTTCGTGATCGATGGCAAGGTGAAGCTGAGAATATCAGCTCGCGGCGTGGAGACTCCGCCCAAGTCGGGGCGGCTCCGAGACTAGGCCTGGGTCAACATTTGACCTCGGTGAGTTTCGTCTTGTAGATCGCCTCGAAGAGCTTCTTTTTGAGCTTGTAAACCGGAGTCCGGAACCCCTTCACGTCCTCGACGACATGAACCCCGGCCTTGGTGAAGTAGGCGAAGTCGGCCACGTAATCGCAAATCTTGACTCCGTTGACCGCAATGGCGTACCGCGGCTGGTACTCCACCGGGCCGATCGACCCGTGCCGGCGAAGGATGTCGAGCTCCGCAGCGCGGCGCGCCTCGGCCTTGGACGAGAACTTGATCCCGTTCCACTCGGTCGGGATCGCGCGGTACTTGTGCTCGCGGGCGTGCCTGAATCCACCGTGGAGCCGCCGGGTCACGCGGGCACCCCAGCCGTGGCCTTCCGTGCCTCCCTGGCCCGCCACCAGGCGGAGGATTCAAAGGCTGACTGTACTTCCTCCCGAGAGGCCACCTGGCGAGGGGCGAGCACCTCCGCAAGGGTCTCGTGGTTGCGCTTGGCTATGGCGGCCTCGGCAAGGCCCTTGGCTTCCCCGCCATTGCGTTCCGACAGGGAGGCCCGACCAATGGAGCCATAACGGGTCACGAGGGCTCTGAGGTACCCTGGAACGCTTTTAACGCCCTCGAGCAGTTTCGGGCGGGTTTTTGGGAGCGCCAGCCATTCCTCGAGGTCCGCCTCGGTCAACTCGGGCCAGGTTGCGAGGACTTCGCGGGCTTCCGCCGGCACCATTCCGAAGCGCCTTCTCAACAGTGAAAAAATCCCCTCCCCCACCGGCTGTTTTGCGTTTGGGGGAGTAGGAGGGGGGGATGTATTTCTAGAATCTAGATAATACCAGGAAGAAGAACAGGACTCTAGAAGGCGGGGGTTAACTTTTGGAATTTTGCATCCAGTTTTGCATCGGTTTTGCATCGGTTTTGCATCGGTTTTGCATGAAGTGTGACATTTTCCGCGGACATCCGTGGACACCTTTGGACATCCTTGGACATCCACTGGAGCGGAATTTTCCGCGTTTGTTGACATCTGTGGCCTCGCCTTTCGGGTGTCCCAGCGTGCCCTTGCTGCCGCTCGACGACTCTCACTCAAGGACGCGCGGCCAGGGTCGTCGCTGGCCCGCGCCCCCCCCACCTTTGGCACCAGGCGCCCGTCCTCGGGCCGGATGGTGAACCACACCAGGATGGCGTCCTTGCCCTCCTCCCAGAGGTCAAGATCCATGCCCAGGAGTTGCGCCAGGCTCTCATCGTCCGGTGGCAGTCCGGAGGGGCCGGCAATGGCGCACTCGGCCCACAAGAGAACAACCACAGCCCGGACCACTTCCGGCTGCGACCGGAACTCAGCGCTCGTCAACAAAGCTCGAAGCCCAGCCTTGAGGCTCATGTGTTCACCCTCATCAAAGAGATCAGGCCATTGAAAAAGCAAATAGCCGCCCATGCGCATACGGCGGCCACAACAAAGAGACCAAAAATCAGCCACCAGGGCCCCGCAACCTCCGTTGGGTTGTCCTCATCTTCGAGCACGGCAAAACCCCCTCTCTCTCCACCAACGGAGGAGCCTCCGTTCCTGGGTCTCCAGTGCCCGGCGTAGGCCAGAGACGGCTCGCGCGCTTGACTCTACTGGCCCTGCGCAGAAACGCGCAATCGTCGTCACCATGGCACGCCTGCACTTGTCCGACCCGGGATCAAAACGAGACACCACCAAAGCCACTTGTGTATCCGGACCGATCGGGATGTTTTCAAGCGCCTTTTTGGCTGCCCGAAACGTCTCGCCTTGCGTTGGTTCAGTCTTCATGCCTTACCACCCAAATGTTGCCTGCCCAGCCCGCAACTCGCCAACCTTGAGCCCACGCGCCGCGGCGGAGATTCTTTCGTTGCCAACCTCAACCCAGTGCGGGTCAAGCTCGAAGCCAAGGAACTCCCTCCCCATCTGGGCGCAGGCTACTCCAGTGGTCCCGGCCCCGGCGAACGGGTCAAGGACAAGATCCCCTGGCTTTGTGTGCAGCTCAAGGAAGTGGCGCACAAGCTCAGGCGGCTTCGGGGTTGGGTGGTCGTTCTTCTGCGGAATGATCTTTGGTATCCGGGCTACGTTCGCCGTCTTCATGTCGGAGCCTTCGTAGGCCCAAAGAAGTTTCCCCCCGCGGCGCTTGGCGACCATGACGAATTCATAGTTTCGCCTGTAGCGCATGCCAAGGCCAAGCCCACCTTTGTCCCAAACGACGGCATGGAAGAACTCAAGCGGGGCCTCATCGAGCCAAAGAGCAACCCTGGCAAAAATTGGCGTTGGCCCGCCACCGCCAGAGCAGCAGCAGCAGCAGCAGCAGTCGCGGTTCAGGACGCGCCCGGCTTCCGTGAGCATTCCACGGAGGACGCGCTCCATATCCTCGGCACCGTCGTTGAGGATGGGGCGGGCAAAATCGGGCTCCCTTGATTTCCCCATCTTTTGCCCAGCAAACACCGCCTCCCTGCGATTGGCAAGATCCCCATCGTTTTGGTTCATCCCGTAGGGCGGGTCGGTCCAGATCATGGGGATCGAGCTGTCTGGGATCGCCTTCATAAGCTCCAGGCAATCTCC
>CAYVDV010000031.1:0-20182 GCA_964450465.1 uncultured Saprospiraceae bacterium | reverse complement strand
CAAGATTACTGCTTTTTCTACGGTTTTCCCTGTTTTTTTATAGTCTGGCCCCGCATCGGTGGCAATGTACAGCCCGGGTATGGTGTTCTTCAGGGTCATAACCCGGCCGGCGATCTCTGTGGTGACGATGCCGGAACGGTAGCGCCATCGTTCCTAAAATGCCCAGGATTACGGGCGCTGTTCAGGCGGAGAATATACTCAATGGCAAAAAGCAGGATAAAGGCCTACTCCAGAGCAAAAAATACCAGTACGGCTGAATGCGAACTGTCTGTTTTCCATGCCCCACAATATAGGCCAACATGTGGAATTATTTGATTTCCTTTTGGCTGGAAGTATTCACAAACAACATATTCCCAATGTTGTCGTACCCCTCGAAGATGACCTTCCCCTTCCGGTTGACACTTTCCGTGCGGAAGCCGACGATCGTCAGGTCGGCATCCTGGCTTTTTTGGGCAATAATGGAGTGCGTGTTGATATCCTGTTTCCGGACAATAAACTCGATGTTGTTTGGCGAGATCGGCAATTGCCCCGCCTGGATCAATAAAAACAGGCGGTTGCTTTCTTCCTCGATCGTCTCCTCAGGCAATACGGCGAATATTTTGATTTGCGCATGCCGCCAATCCTGATGCCCCATGATGATGTAGGCCAGCAGGATCATCAGGGTCGCGTTTTCATAGTTCGAAGACGTGATCCAGATGTGGATCTCCCGTTTCAGGCCAAATCCGCGCTCGGAGGAGCCCAATACGACAATGTCAAAGTTGACGGATTTAACGAGGTTGAAATTGTCGACGATGTTATCCAGTTCCTCCGGTTTGTTTTTGGAAAACTCAAAGATCAACAGGTTGTTTTCCGTGCCCGCAATGCCCGGCAGCTGTATGATCTGGGAAATACCCGCGGTGTATGACGGCGTGATCAAGGTATCTACATAAATATTGCTCCGGCTGGCCTCAGCCATCTCAATCAGCCGTTCCTTGCATTCCTGCGCTTTCAAATGGGTATCCCGGGACAGATAGTCGTGGATCTGGTGGATATAGGTGCCAAACCCGTACTTGTGCGCGATCCAGCGCAACAAGTCGAACGCGCCCAGCCGTTGGAAAGAGTGCTCGGACACCGCTACCGCCGAAGGACGCCAGCTGCGGGCCTGTTCCTTCTCGGCTTTTTGCAAAAACACCTGTAATTGCCGGCTGAACTGGAAAATTACCCCCTGGAAAATAAGCGCTATGCTGCGCTTGTCCTTGTTCCAGTAGGCAATGCCGAAATACAGCCCGACCATTGAAAGGATAGAAAGAAGGGCATAGGAGCTGTTCATAAAAAACATCAGCCCGAAGCAGGCCAGGGCGCCGAACAGCGAAATAAACCAGCGCGATTTGAAGCGGGGCCGGTAGGAGGGGTCGGCAGCAAAGTGATTCAGGAAGGAGATCAGGCACAAGGATCCGTAGGTAACCATGAAAAACATGGAAATGATCTGCGCGACACTGTCCAGAGCGCCCAGCAGAATAAATGCTGCGGCCAGCACGATCGTCAGAATAGAGGCGTTGTACGGCTCGTCATTAGCCCCCTTGCCGTCGGCAAGCCAGTCGTTGATCCGCGGTGTCGGAAAAATTTGATCGCGTGCGATAGCCTGCAAGGTGCGGGGCGCCACCATGATCGAGCCAAGGGCGGAGGAGATCGTGGCAGCCGCCAGTCCGATCGGGATCAACCACCAGCCCTGCCAGGCAATGTCAGCCATGACCAGTTTGGACGTATCGGCGAGGTCCTGCGGGTTGGCGGATACGGCGAGTTTGTAGGCGATCAGGACATATATAACCATGCCGCTCAGGGTGGCCGCCATGGTGCCCAGCGGGAGTGACTTGCCAGGGTCTTTCAGGTCGCCGGACAGTCCGACACCGGCAGTCATGCCCGTAAAAGCGGGAAAAATAATGGCAAAAACGATGAAAAAGCCGACCGGGGCCAGGGGCTTCTCCGGCTCGTCGTACGGTTTGGGCGGCGCGCCCGGGCGCATGACCGGGGTGTTCGGGTCGGTTTGGCCGGTATCGGTAAGCGGATAGGCGTACGTAGCCGTCGTAACGGTGTCGGCGGGCTCGGCAGCGACGGGCGACGGATGCGGTTCCATGATGTTGTACACCGTCGCTATGGGGTCAAACGTATGAGTTTCCTGATATTCGGTACTGCCGGCAAAAAACGCCAGTAACGCAATACCCAGGGTAGCCACTACGGCATACAAGGTTTTGACGCCCAGATCGGCGCCTTTGGTCAGCATGATGTACGTGAGTCCCAGCAACGCCGGTATGCCGATGGTTTGTTTTTGATCCAGCAGCCAGACCAGCCAGGCCGGCAGATGGTAGGTGCCGATCAGCCAGTTGAACAGTGAGTTGAATGCTTCGGTGAAGGCAATGATGTAAAAGGCGACGCTGATCGCCTGCGACAGGTACAACGCAATGCCGATTGTGGAGCCGATGACCAGGCCAAAGGAACGGGAGATGATGTAATATTCCCCGCCGCCTTCCACTTTTTGGTTGGTGGCAATTTCTGCAATGGCCATGGCCGTGGGGATAGTAACCGCGTGCCCGATCAGGATGATGGCCAGCGTACCCAGAAAACCCACATTTCCCACGGAAAACCCGAAGCGCAAAAACATGATCGCACCGAGAATGGTGGAAATTGCAGTGAAGAATACCGGCGCTGTCCCAAATTTTCGGGCTTCAGGGAAATTTTGCATGCAGGTGTTTTTATTTATCAGCGGAAATATACCCGGATTTCCAAAATCCGGCACAACTTGCGTAAGTTATTAAAAAAACGACAAAACATGGCTGCTTTTTCCTGGAAATCGCTGCAAGCGGATACCTGGGCCGACTTTGTCCGCCTCTTTGGCGCCAAAGGCGCCTGTGGGGGCTGCTGGTGCATGCTGTGGCGCCTGCCGCGCAAACAATACGATGCCGGCAAGGGAGACAGCAACCGCGATGCCATGCAGGCACTGGTCGATGCCGGGGCCGAACCCGGTATCCTGGGCTATCTGGACGGGCAGGTGGCTGCCTGGTGCTCCGTAGGCCCCCGCCCGGTCTTTCCCGGGCTCGAGCGCTCCCGCATCCTGAAACCGGTGGACGAGCAGCTGGTTTGGAGCCTGACCTGCCTTTTTATCGATAAAAATTTCCGCAGGCAAGGTCTGAGCGGGCACATGATCCGCGCTGCCGCCGAATTTGCCCGCAGCCGGGGCGCTGCACTGCTGGAAGCCTATCCGGTAGAACCCAAACAGGACGATATGCCCGCGGTATTTGCCTGGACTGGCCTCGCAGCGCCCTTTCTGCAGGCCGGCTTCCGCGAAGTGGCCCGCCGTTCGGAGACCCGGCCAGTACTGCGATTGACGCTCTAATCCAACCATAGCCATGCAAAAGATCCTTTTTTCACTGACTTTCCTGACGCTTGTCTTCCTGACACCGGGACACGGCCAATCCTGCACCTTCATCACCTATAACATCCGCTACGATAACCCCGGCGACGGCGACGATGCCTGGCCGAAACGCCGCGACTTTCTCGCCGCGCAGTTGCGCTTTCACCAACCGGATGTTTTCGGTATCCAGGAAGGTCTGAAACACCAGCTGGATTATCTGGATGAACAACTGCCCGGCTATGCCCGGGTGGGCGTAGGGCGGGACGATGGCCGGGAGGCCGGGGAGTTCTCCGCGCTATTCTACCGTCGCGACCGCTTTCAATGCCTGCAATCGGGCACCTTCTGGCTTTCCGGCACCCCGGATACCGTCTCTACGGGCTGGGACGCTGCCCTGCCGCGTATCTGCACCTGGGCGCAGTTGGAGGATACCGCCGCTCACCGGGTATTTTGGGTGTTCAATACGCATTTCGACCATATCGGCGCCGAAGCCCGGCGGCAGTCTGCCCGGCTTATCCTGAAAAAAATAACCGTGCTGAATCCCTCCGCTGAACCGCTCGTCCTGATGGGCGACCTGAACAGCGAACCGGATTCTGCACCTGTTGCCCTTTTAAAGGAAACAATGACAGATACCCGCGATCAAAGTGCCGAGCCGCCCTTCGGCCCCCCGGGCACTTTCAATGGCTTCCGCTTCACAGAACCCGTACAGCACCGGATCGATTACATTTTTGTATCGAAGGGCTGCACGGTCCGGCAATATGCCGTGCTCAGCGACTCCAGGGATTGCCACTATCCGTCCGACCATTTGCCGGTGCTGGCGCGGGTGAGTTTTTAGCCACCCTATTCCCGCATTTTCTGTACCCGCCAAACCCGCAGCCGCTCCTTCCGGGCATTTACAATCTTGAGCAAATACGTACCGGTAGCCAAACTGCCGAGGTCGAGCCTGGTACGGGGTGCCGTCACCGTTGTCCGGTAAATCAGCGCTCCGACCAGATTGTACACTTCGGCCGTCATGATTTCATCGGTTCCGCTAATCTCCAGGGTAACCCAGCCGCTCGTAGGGTTGGGGTAAAGCTGGAGGGTAATGGCGCCATCCGGTTCGCCGGCCAGCACGTCAAAAACGTAGTTCGGTTGCTGAAAACCCTGCAACAGTGCGGCTTCCGCTTGTGTCAGTGTAAGGATAGCGGGTTCGCCGAGCGTCCAGCTCAGTTGGTAGTCGCCCTGGGCTTCGTCTGCCCCGGCACTGCCAATTACCCAGGGGCTTGTTTGCTGGGCATTCAGTCCGGCAAACAGCAAGAGGGCGACGATGGAAATACAGTTATATCGCAACATAACGGATTGTTTTAGCGTGAATTATTACTCCTGTTTCCCCCCGGCAGGAAAGCTGGGTTGCGGCGCGAGCATCGAACCGGCGCTCGCCTCCGGCGCTGCTTCTGCCCGGATGCCCGTATCGGGCCCTTCGCGGCGGCGCTCGCGCACCGGCTCGTAGTCTTCGAAGCCCTGCCGCACGCATTTGACCTCCCAGTCAAACTGGTAATTGCCCTTGCCATTCCAGAGTTCCTGCACAGTGAAGCTGTCCGTCCCCTTTTTTACTACGGCCAGCCCCCGGGAGTCGGCCGACAGCGGGGTCATCATCACGGTCATGGTAGCCGGGTTGGCGACGTAGCGGAAGTGTTCGGGGAAGGTTACGGTTGCCTTGCCGTCGACCAGTTGCGCAGTGCCTCGGACGTAGGCGGCGGCTTCCGGACCTTCAATGCTGGCATACCAGATCTCCTTGCTGGCATCGGCGGGGTGGTCCATGCGGAAGTTTTTGGTTGTGCCGAAAACAATGCCCTGGCCGGATCCATTGACGTACATCCCGGCCACGCCCGTTCCGCCGGAATTACTTACGCCGATGTACCCGTTGTTTGGATAGCCCAAGGTATTGGTGATCACGCAGTTGTAGCTGCCGTTTTGCCCAAAGGTGCTGACATATCCCGCCGTTTCATTGACGTTGCTGGCTATGTTGGTTAAAAGATTTCCGGAATTGAACGTCCCGATAGCGCCGGCCTCACTATTGGAACCGGCCTTGCCGATCAATACGTTGAGATGACCGCCCGGGCCGAAGGTTTCAATATAGCCCGGCTGCGCGGCTCCGGTGTAGGCTCGTACCCGTTCCTGATTATTTTGCCGGAGAGAAAAATAGCCGCCATTGTTGCTGGTGCCGTGCGAAGTCAGGAACCCGTCGATATGCTGGTTCTCGTCCGACAACCAGATTCCGGCGGCGCCGTTGGCGTTGGTGGACATCTGTACCAGCGGCTGCTGGTTGCGGTAGGTATTAACGGCGCCGGCGTTCAGATCATTGGTGGAAAACTCGGCGATAATCTGGTTATTCTGAAAGGTCGCAAATGTACCTGCGTTGTTCTGGGTGGAGGTGGAGATCAGCGATTTGATTTCCCCATTGGTGTGATAGGTACTTAGCGTGCCGGCATTGCCGGGATTGTCACCAAGCAGGGTGATCAATTGACCGTTTTTTAACGTACTGATGGCGCCGGCATTCGGGTCATTCAAGCTGATGCCCAGCACGGTATTGAGTTCGCCGGTCGGTCCGTAGAATCCCATACCGCCGGCATCGGGCTGCCCGCTGGGCGGGCGGATATCGACTATCTTATTCGAGCTGGCGCCCCTGGCGGTGATGGCCCCGGCCCCGTTGCCGGTTATATCCAGGGTCAGTTTGGAGTCGAGTTCGCTCTTAATGTTGATATAACCGGACTTGGTCAATGAATTAGCGCTGACGGTAACCACGGGTGAGCCATCGTAGTTTACGAAAAGATGGCCAGCCTTCGGATCAGACGTCCACCCGGTGCTGAGCTGAACATTTGCCTGATTGCCTTCGCCCAGGAGTTCGATCCATGCGTCATCATCAGGGCCGGCGCTGAGCCGGATCTTTTCTTTACCGGCGCCAAAGATCTTGATCTCTCCGTGATCCGGATCCTGAAGGCCGCTGGAGGAAAGCAGGATATTCATGGTATCGCCCGGACTAAAGGTGGCGATTGCCCCGGCGCCGGCTGCATCGATATTCAGTACCGAACTTCGTTTCCCATTGTTGAACAGCCAAAGGCTTCCGGTATTGGGGGAGCCGGCATGACTGGTAACGCGCACATTTTCGTAAGATGGCCCGTACAGCGTCAGGTCCCCTGCATCATCGGCATTGCTGCCAAGGGCGGCGCGCAGATTTCCACCCCGGAACGCGTGAAATACCCCCTTTTCAGGGATGCCGTAGTAGTAGTCGTACCCCGCATAGGTATTGATCTTGTCACCGGGACCATAAGTGTACATGTACCCGGCATCGTTGCCATCTGCCGAGATACGGGCCCGGGCATTTCCAAGGTAATTAATGTCAATAATACCTGCAGTGGGTAACCCGGTCAGGCTGTTGATATTGACATTTATTGTACCGGAACTATTAAACAGGCCAAGCACACCGGAACCGGAAGCATTGGCCCCCAGGGCACTGACGGGGTCGCCGTGCCGGTAGGTTCCAACCCATCCGGGTTCGCCTCCGATCGATGCGTTGCGCTCTCCCGTGTTGTTCCAGAACTCCAGTATACCGGTGGACAGCCTGGTCCGCATGGTTCCGGTTTCCGTAAGCCGTAATTCCCGGTCCAGCAGGAGGGCGTTAAAGTCCTGGCCCAGCACGTTCGCTCCGAGTTGCGTCAGTTTTAAACCCGGCGCGGCGCCGGCACTGCCCACCCAGGCTTCGCCCTGGTTGTAATAAATACCGTTGGCAAACGCTTGCCAGGGCGAGTTGCCCGTAAGGCTGACGCTGTTACCGTTGCTGATGCTCAGGGTGTTGCCGTTCAGGGAAAGGGTTTGGAGCTCGTTGGCGGGATCGTGGTCCGCATCGTTGGTATCATCCGTCACAGAGCCGCCACCGTCCGACAGTATGATCTGGTTGCCGACTTTGCTCAGGGTCTGGACGGGGCCGGGAGGGCCTTGCGGTCCGGGATCACCCTGGTCTCCCTTGGGCCCTTGTGCGCCCTGCGGTCCGGGGTCACCCTGGTCTCCCTTTGGCCCTTGCGGACCCTGGAGTCCGGGATTTCCCTGGTCTCCTTTGGGCCCTTGCGGACCCGTGTCGCCCTGGTCCCCTTTGAGGCCTTGCGGTCCGGGATCGCCTTGCGGACCCTGTGGCCCCAATAGTCCCGGAGCACCCTGGTCTCCTTTGGGCCCTTGTGGTCCGGGGTCGCCCTGATCGCCTTTGGGCCCCTGCGGACCGGTATCACCTTGCGCTCCTTTGGGTCCCTGTGGGCCTGTGTCGCCCTTTTCACCCTGAAGGCCTTGAGGACCTTGTGGGCCCGTATCCCCTTTCGGCCCTTGAGGTCCTGCCGGCCCGACTCCGGGGTTGATCACCACCGTATTTCCCTGTGTAATGCTCAGTTCGTAGGTGTTGCTGTTGTACGCCAGGGTTTGCCGGAAGGGGCTCAGGTTGATCCTGATCTCCTTGCCGCCTTCGTGCAGGATAAGCGTGTCGCCCTGGAGTTGCAAGCCATCGATCAGTTCATTGGTCGGGTCGGCATCGGCGTCATCCACCAGGTCGGCGGTTCGCGCATGCAGGGCGTAGGGAACGGACAGTAACTGGTTGGTCCCCATCAGAAGGTAGTTGCTGCCGCCGTTGGGATCCAACTCGATCTGGAGGTAGTATTCGTCGTTACCCCAGTTGATATTGGCAAAGGAACCGGAACTCGCGGCTCCGGCGCCAATGCGTAGATTGACCAGGCCAAAACCATTCGAGGCCACTGTATGCACTTCTGTGTAAACGGGATCGCCCGATGGCGACCCCCGAAGTATGCTTGCGCGGACACTTACGGTTTGGTCGGTGATCGGGACCAGGTTTTGATCGCGGACCACTGCCTGGTAATTCATGCTTTGGGGAGTCTGCGCGGCAGCAAAAAAAGCTGCGGCAAGGAACAGGGTAGTCAGGAAGAGATAAAGGCGCTGCTTCATAACATTGCATTTTATTGGCAAGAGAATAGCCGGGGAGCAGCGTGCTTCCCGCTTTTGCGCCATAAGGTTGCTTCCTGATCTGATTTTTGCAATGACCGGTTGCACCGGGGCCGTTGAGTTCCATCAACGTGCAGTCGAAGCCGTCTATAGTAGTTTTATCGTAGATGGCAGGGATTCAAACGGATTGTTTGTCCGCAGGTTCCGTAAAAACAAATAACAAACCCGTGTACGGCATTTCTGGTGATGATTAATATTGGCTGGATGTGGCCCAGCTACCGCGCCGTCAGCATCAATTTCACCGGCACTCCGTTTCGAGTTTTCCCGCGCATGCGCAGCAAATAAACGCCGGGTGGATACCCGCTGACATCGAGCCGGTGCATCGCTATGGGCGGTACTTCCTCGCGGCGGAGCAATTGCCCGCTCGCGGAATACAGCTCCAGCACTTCATCGCCGGCGAAGGAGCTGCCGCCGGGCAAAGCCATAAATACCTGGCTGTCAGCTGGGTTGGGCCATAACAGGAGCGCCGGAGTGAATGTTTGCGCTTCGGGGTTCAGGCCGGAAGTAGCGCAGTTGGCGTTGGGGCAATAACGCAACACTTCGCGGTTGCCATTGATCGCATACGCAACGTCGGCCGCAGGCGCATCAATGCCATAAATATGGGCTTCGTTTCCGCAGTTTTCCAACAGGATGACGTTCTTCCAGCCATCGGTGGTGTGTGCGATCCGTCCATTCCGTCCTGCAGCCCAGCCGTTGTCCGGGTCTGCATGCGTGATGTATTGAAACTGAACCTGCCAGAGCGGGTCGTCGATGTGAACCGTGGAAAAACTCCCGGCGCCATCGGCAGTGATCTGCAAATCGCCAAGCCCTCCGTTGAAAACAGCCTGTTGCGCAGAGAAAAACCGGGCAGCCCAGGTAGAGTCGGGTAATTGTACCTGTACGGGCCAGGTTTTGCCGCTATCAAAGGACTGGACCAGGAAGAATTCGAAAGTGGCAGTTCCCAAAATCTGCTTTGAACGAATACCGAACAGGGTGTCGCCCCCAATATAATGCAAGCGGGTAATATTCATGTTGAGGTTTATGGTGGTCCAGGTATTCCCGCCGTCGAGGGTGCGGAACAAAGTGTACCCGCCCCCTGCCCAGGCGCGTTTGGCATCGGCAATTTCCAGGCTGTAAGCCCATTCGCCGGTGCCTTTCACGACCGGCGTCCAGGTCTTGCCGCCGTCGTTGGTCCAGAGCACATTTCCTTCATCGGGATGTACGCCGCTGCTGTAGTGGTAATTTCCGCAGGCGATAAGCCCGGTTTGGGTGTCGAACATCTTGATCGTGTTCATCACCAGCTGAGCGTTGGGTGCGTCGGGCGGCGGCGTTTGTTGCTCCCAGTTTTGTCCGCCGTCGGTAGTTTTCCAAATCTGCCGTGAGGTGAGTACCCAGCCGGTGTCGCGCGTGGGGAAAGACAGCGATGCGGCATTGGTAGTCAGCGGTATGGGCAATTTTTGCCAGACATTGGGCTGGCCTGCATTTACGGTTCGGCAATAGGTGAAACTGCGCTCCAGGCAAGGCGTACGGGCCGTGAGGCAGACGTAGTAACAACCCGGCGCGGCGTAGGTGTGGAAGGGCTCGGTGTGGGCGGAACTCTCTCCGTCGCCGAAGTCCCAGGTATAGGACCAGCTGTTTTGCGACTGGTTTTGGAAATACACGGTTTGCCCGTCGACTGTCATATCGAATTTCGGCAAGGGCAGCCCGCAGGTCAGGGAATCGCAGGCTTGCCCTTCCGTGGGGCTGAGCCAGAGTTCGCCGCTCGAATCGCGCGCGCAAACCAGGCGCTCGTACCCTTCAAAATCAGAAATGGGCGCCAGTCCCTGCGCCAGATCGCCGATACCGTCCACCCATTCCGTGTGGGAGCCAGGTGCGTATGTCCAGTGCAGGCGCACATACCGGCGCTTTTCACCGGTAAGCAGGGTAAACGATCCCGTTGAATCCACGACGAAGTTGCTGGTGCCGTTGGATTGGAAGATATCGCCTTTTTTCAGGTTGAAATTGTAGTACAGCGACCCGGCCGAGCAGGGTGTGGTCACATTGTTCAGCCGTACTTCGCCGCCGTTTTCGTAGTGGAGCAAAAACCGGAATCCGTTGTTGTCCACATTTTCAAAGAGCTGGTATTGTTTCCCGCACAGCAGGGTATCGCCGGCATAGCGGATAGAAGTGTTCCACTGGCCATCGAAAAAGTTGAAGTGGTAGGCGCCCAGGCGCAGGCCGGGCTTTGCAAACGGGTTTTGTGCCGGCAACCGGCCGGCCATGCCTGCAACCAGCAGAAAACAAAAAAGGAGCGTACTGTTCTTCATGGAGGTATATTTTCAATTTTCAAAAATCGGTGCAAAAATAAGCAGCAATACTCCCTGTATTGTGTTATTCCAGGGTTTTCCAAACCTTCACGGTCGCTACCCGCCCATCCAGCGCCGCCATTTTTACCCAAAGCATTCCCTGTGGCCAGTGATGCGCAGGTAAAGCGAGTTGCCGCTGCATTCCGGCTTCCTGTGTGGTAACGATGTGGCCCAGGGCATCGAAAACGGTCACTTGCTGCAGTGGCGCTTCGGGCGACTCCAGGTACAACACATCGCGCAGCGGCGAAGGGTACGCCCGTACGGGCAGCCGTGCGAGCGTGCCGGCCGACGATTCCAGTTGCTGATACAGTACCACGTCATCTGCCACGATATCGAACAGCATAACCTGTTCCATTGCGTTGATCATCAGCGGTTTTGCCACATCGATCTTGAAAGCGGTCCAAAACGTATCCTGCCGCACAATGACATCCTCCACGATAAAACGGACTACCCCCAGGGGACGGGGAACGTTCAGGGCGGGACTTGCCTTGCCGGCTGCGCCAAATTCCACCATACCCGGCGGCACAGCCCGGGCGTCTGCAAAGCCGGTGGCGGCGGCGGCAAAAAGGAGATCGTCGGCCGTGGGTTCGAAAAAGATCCGCGTCAGACTGTCTTTTACCAGATGCTCGTCAAACTCCAGGGTAAAGGCCACCCCGAGTGGCGACAGGGCAGGGGGCAGGCCCGGCGGCTGCTCGTACAAGATGCGCAGTGTCAGGGTATCTTTCACCGTGGCGGTATCCTGGTCGAAGCGGAGCAGGATACGGGGACGGGCCGTAGTGAAAAAAGTGTCGGGCGGCAGGTAGGGCTTTGGTGGCGGTACTGAAATCTGCTGCAGGCTGTCGTAGTTCAGTTTCAGGGCTGCCATGTCCGCTTCATTGACCAGGCCGTTGCCGTCGCAGTCCGAGAACCCGAAGTTGATATTGGTCGAGGGTAACCCGCCGGGCCAGAGGAGGAATTGTTTGGGGGACCAGTTGATCCCCTGGAACGGCGGTTCGCGCGGCGGGCCTTCCTGGCCGTAACTCAGCCCGATGGCCAGCACGTCGCGGTGGTCCACCCGCCCATCGTTGTTGGCGTCGCCGGGCAGCAGAATCTGGGCTGAAAGCGCGAGGGGGGCAAAAAAAAGTCCTAAAAACCATGTTTTCATACGATTCGGGCAGGTGTTTTATACATGTTCGGACGAAAGTTAAGATTTTCGCAGGAACAAGTCATGCGGCAAAGCAAACTGCTCGATCTTCTCCGCCGCTTTTCCAGCCGGCAACTGACCCGTTTCCGGGACTTTCTGGGCTCGCCGTATTTCAACCGCTCCGAACCTTTGATCCGTTTTTTCGAGCACCTGCTGCTTTATGCCCCTGATTTCCAAAACGAGGGACTGCAAAAAGCCGCCGTTTTACAGCAATTTCAACCCGGCGAAACGCTGACCGAAAAACGACTTACGTACCTCGCGTCCCAACTTCAGCAACAGGCTGAATCTTTCCTGGCAGTGGAGAGCCTGCGCGCAGACGACCTGGAAGCTTCCCTGGCGCTGCTGCAGTTTTTCGACCCCGATCAACTGCCCCGGCACTACCGCTCCGCTCTGGATACGGCCCAGCGGACGCTGAGGGATACTCCCTTGCGCAATGCGGAATACTATCTCCGTGCTTTTCGCCTCAGCGAGATCCGGTACCGGCAGGAGGACAGAAATCAGCACCGGTACTCCGAATTACTTCAGCACAGTTCGGATGCGCTGGATGAATTTTATCTGGTGGAAAAACTGCGCTACTGCTGGGCCATGGCTAACCTGGAATACATGCTCAATCTCCACTTTGAGTGGAACATGGGCGAGTGGCTGCTGGACTACCTTGCGTCAGGGGATCGCCTGCTCAATCCGACGGCACAGATCTACCATACGGGTATTCTGATGGTTCGGGACGCTGACGACACGACCCACTTTTTTCGCCTCCGGGGGCTGCTGGCAGAGTACGAAAACCGTTTTTCAGAATCCGAGCGCAAATACCTGTACACCGGCCTGCTCAATTATTGCACCCGCCGGATCAACCGGCAGAACGACCCGCAGTTTTCGGAGGAATACCTGGAGATCAACAAAAATCTCCTGGCCAATGGCTTGTTGTTTGAAAACGGGCTCCTGTCGCCCTGGCGCTTTCTCAATCTGGTGAACACCGGCCTTCGCAACGGACAAACGGACTGGGTACAGGCATTTATCCGGCAATACCGAGAGCGCCTCCCCCAAGATTATACGGAGGATATCAGCCTGATTGCCCAGGCGCAATACCATTTCCATCACAAAGAATTTGGTCCGGCTCAGATACTGCTCAACCAGGCCAATCCGCGCGATGTCCTCCTGGCAGTGACCGTCCGCAACCTGCTGGCCCGGATCTATTATGAATCCGGCGAAACGGAACTGCTGCTGTCCTTTCTCGAAGCCTATCGCGTCTATCTGCTTCGTCAGGATCTCCTCAGCGCACAGATGAAACAACAGGCGCGCCGCTTTGTGGACTTTACCCGGAAACTGGCGAAAATTGACCGGCCAGAGGCACAACAATTGCCCAAACTCCTGGCCGACTTGCCGCCTGCTCCCGAGATCTATCACCGCGACTGGCTGGAAGCGCAGATCCGGCGGCGGATGGCGGAATGGCGGGTGGGCTAATAAATTGCCTCCAATCTTCTCCGGAGCGATTGATCCGCTATTTACCGATTTTATACCCGTATTTTTGGGCGGTAAAACCGCTGATATGGAACATTCCGGAGCCACCGAAGAAGCCCTGCTTTATCTCTTTCTTGCCGCCGCCCTGGGGTCGTTTATCGGCAATTTCAAATGGCGCGGCAATGGCCTGGGCGTAGCGGCTATCCTGTTCGTCGGCCTTGCCATCGGGGCGGCGAAGCCGGATGTGCGCATACCGGATGTGATCAAGTTACTGGGCCTGGCCATTTTTGTGTACAGCATCGGCCTGAGCTCCGGTCCGGCTTTTTTTCGCTCGTTCAAAACCCGGGGGGCTTCCAATCTCATCCTTGCGGTATCGGTACTGAGCCTGCTGTCGGTCCTGATAGGAGCCCTGTCCTTTGTCTTCGGATTCGATGCGTCGGCAGCGGCGGGTATGTTGTCGGGGATCACGACGAATACACCCGCGCTGGCCGGCCTGCTCGACGCTATACAAACTCATCCCGGCGCTGAAAAAGACCTGATGTCGAACAATGCGGTGGTGGGATACTCTATTTCATATCCCATGGGCGTGCTCGGTCTTATGATTGCCATGGCCCTGATGCGCCGGCTCCTGCGCATCGACTATGCCGCCGAGGCTGCTGCGCTGAGCCGGGAATTTCCGACCGGGCAAGCGATCGTACACCAGACCTTTGCCGTCACCCAGCCCGAAATTTCCGGCTTTACACTGCGCGATCTGAAAAAACAACATCAGTTGCAAGTCGTTTTCGGACGGATGCGCCGGCAGGGAAAGGACACGCTGTGCCATTGGGAAACCGTGTTCGAGCCGGGCGATCTGGTGTCGGTTACCGGGCATGCGGACGAGGTAGCGCGTACCATCGCATTGCTCGGTCAGGCAGTCGACGATGACCTGGCTGGTTACCATAAGGTATTCGCCATGCGGCGGATGTTTGTCTCCAACCCCAAGGTAGCAGGCAAAACCATTGCCACGCTCAACCTGATGGAACAGTATCCCGTGGTACTCACCCGTATCCGGCATGGCGATACCGATATGCTGGTGGAGTCTGATACGGTGCTCGAACTCGGCGACCGCATTCGCGTGCTGGCCCGGGAAGAGGACATGAAGCACCTTGAAAAGGTCTTTGGGGATTCCTACGAGCAACTCAGCCATATCAACCTGCTGTCGTTCGGGTTGGGCATGGGACTGGGCATCGTGATCGGTTCCATCCAGATGGCCCTTCCCGGCGGTATTGTGTTTAGCCTGGGTTTTGCCGGCGGCCCATTGCTGGCCGGCCTGATCCTGTCGTACATTCGCCGCTCCGGCCCGATCCTTTGGACTTTGCCGTACTCGGCCAACCTCACGCTTCGGCAAATCGGCCTTATTCTCATGCTGGCCGCCATCGGCATCAATTCGGGCTCCGCTTTTTTGTCCACCATGCTTAGCCCGGTCGGGCCGCTGATGTTTTTATCCGCAGCTTTGGTCAGTCTTGTTGGGAGCATCCTGATTCTGTGGGCCGGGTACAAATGGTTGAAGATCCCCTTCTCCCTGTTGTCCGGTATGATCAGCCACCACCCGGCCAATCTGGATTTTGCCAATGACCAGGCCGGTAACAAGATCCCGACCTATGGCTATGCATTGGTGTATCCGCTCCTGTTGATCGGAAAGATCGTCTTTGTCCAACTCCTGTGGCAATTGTTGAAAATGATCGCTTAAGATACAACAACCCCTAATAAATTTCCCCCCAATCCTCCCTGGAGAGATCAATCAGGTACTTCCCGATTTTATAGATGCCGGTATATTGTTCCGGCGCCCAACGGTGCATCCGTTTGTACATTTGACGAGTATTGTAATAATCCGGTTTTGAACCCTCGAGATACCAGTCTGAACCATCAATGCCTTGATCGCCATTCAGTTCGTTCAAATCCCAGAATTCGTTTTCAGTTACAATGCGAAGAAAATCGTTCCATTCTTTTTGGGATAATTGCCGCTTGTGGTTTCGGGTGATCTCCAGTAAGTCGGGGTTAAATTTGTCCAGCAAGGGGTTGAAATCTTTTGTAAACTGGAGGCCTTGCACCATTAGTGTAGCGTTCCCTTTCCTGTTTTCAATCGTTAAACAAATTTCTTCCCGGATAAAAGCACGGAGCACCCACAGCCGGTAGGCTTCAATAGTGTCCGTCACACGCATGGTCCGAAGGTCGTCAAGATGCAGTTTTTTCAAGGTCATGCTGCGCCTGGTATACATTTCTTCCTTTTGCTTTAATGAACTTTCCGCATCGGCAAAATATCCGGTGTCCCGCTTGATGATCCGGTCCAGTTTCTGCAGAAAGATTTCTTTTGGGGGATAATATCCCGGTCCGGCATCAAACTCCCTTCGGAAAAGTTCAAGCGCTTTTTCTGTATCGTAAGGGTTAGGTTCTTCCCTGTGGTTCCTGCAGGCGGCGAAACTGCAAATGAGGGCGAGGGCAATCAGGAGTTTTTGCATGGCTGGAAAATGGATGGAGGAATAAAAAGTCGCTGCCTGCTTTCATCGTTTCTTGTAGCTGTTTTCCGCAACGCGGAACAACACCATTTCCCGGATCAACGCATACGTGGGTATCTGGTAACTGATCGCCTCCGTTGCCGAAGGAGTGGCCGATCGGATGGTAGCCGGGACTTTTTCCAGGATTGTCTGAACTTCGGGCGGAAAAGTGGCGATATGCTCATCGATGCTGGAAAAGGATTTGGGCTCCACCGGACATCAATGGCACTTAAAGTAATCAAACGGCTCCAGGCAATCGAGACATCGAAACAGCGCCTTGCAGGCGGTGGATCCGAACTGGGAGATCATTTGGGTGTTGACGGAGCCGCAGTGCGGACACTGGAGCGCGCGGGTCTCGCCAAACAGGGCCTTTTTGTCCAGACTTGCTTCCGCCGGCGGTGCGATACCAAAAGCCTGCAGTTTTTGCCGGCCGGTCTTGGTGAGCCAGTCGGTTGTCCAGGCCGGGCTCAGTACCGTACTGACCTTTACGCGTTCGAAGCCGGCGTTTTCGAGCTCGGCCCGGATGTTCATTTCGATCGTGTTCATGGCCGGGCAGCCGCTGTAGGTTGGAGTGATAACCACTTCAAGCGTCTCGCTGTCAACCAGCCAGTGGATATCGCGCAATACGCCCAGATCCTCGATCGTGAGTGCCGGGATTTCCGGATCACACACAGCCTGCAGTATGCGACGGGCTTCGAGAATGCGTTGGAGGGGTGCTTCTTTCGTATCGTTGGTCATAATGGTCGTCTTTTTGTGCGGACTACAAAGTAAAGCTCCTTCTCCCTTCCGGGCAAGTTATTTCGGGCTATTCTGAAGGGGTTTTCCAAATGTCTGGCGGGGCTGTCGCGCTCTTAGTCCGCAAAATCCGAGCAAAACGCCAGAGCCCGCCGCTCGGCCCAGGAATACTCGTCGCGGGGGCGCATAAAGCCGCAATGTCCGCCCTCGCGGGTAAGTTCAAGGTAAAAGGAGTCGTGGTTCCGGGCAATTTCGACCGGCATGCAGGCCGGGGTCAGAATGGGATCATTCCATGCATTGGCGAGCAGGGTAGGGATGGCTATGCCGGGGATGAAATTTTTGGCCGATGCGTTGCGGTAAAAATCGGGGGCGTCGCGGTACCCGCAAATGGGCGCGCTGAACCACTCATCGAAGTCGCGCCAGCGGCGCAGGTCGGACAGGCGTTCCATCGGCAGCCGGCCGGGAAAGTGTTCGTCTTTATGCCGGATCTTTTTGATCAGTGCGCGCAGGAAGCGCCGGCGGTAGAGCGCATTGTCCCAGCGATCGAGCACGTCGGCGCCGGATTCAAGATCGCAGGGCGCTGAAAAGACGGCGGCGGCGCGCAGTTCAGCGGGCAGCTGGTTGCCGTGCACGCCCAGGTATTTCAGGGTGATGTTGGCGCCCATGCTGAAGCCTGCCAGCGCCATTTGCCGGTACTTTCCATCGCTCAGGGCGTGTTGCACCACGGCGCCGATGTCTTCGATGTCGCCATGGTGGTACATGCGGAAGCTGCGGTTCATTTCACCGGAACAGGAGCGGCAATTCCAGGCCAGAACATCCCAGCCGTTTTGGGAAAACAGTTTGGCCATGCCCAGGATATACTGCCGGCTCGAACTGCCCTCCAGGCCATGGGTGAGCACCACCAGCCGGGAGGCGCCGTTGCGGATCCAGTCCAGGTCCAGAAAATCCCCGTCGGCGGTGTGGATGCGTTCGCGGGTATAGGACACCCCGTGTACCCGGCGCAGGAGGCCCGGCGCAATGGTTTGCAAATGTCCGTTGGTTTGCCAGAACGGCGGACCCGGATAGGAGGATGAGAGGAGTGGCATGGTCCAGATACTTAATGCAAAAACATCAAAAATAAAATCCGCGCTTTTCCGGAATCGGAAAGGCGCGGACTGTATTTGAAACCGGCTCCGTTACAGGTACCGGGTCGAATTTTTCTCGATCAGGACTTCCTTGAGTTCTTTCAGGAAGGCGTATTGCTCCGGCAGAACCCGTTTAAACGCTTCTTTGACGGCGAAAAAAGTACCGCTTTCCATTTCCGGGATCAGGTTCCGGATCTTTTCCCGGGCTTTTTCCTTGGCCACACGGTAGTCCTCATAGATGAGCGCGCGCAGGGAAGGCAGTTCGTGCCAGTCGGCCTCGATAGCAATGGCTTTGCGGGAGGCGCCGTTGGCGTCGGTCACGGGTTCCAGCTCAATGCAATTGGCATTGCGCAGGCGCTCCTGGGCGTTTTCGGCGGCGGAAATTGCTTTCAATTGGGCTTCTTCGGACAATTGTTGTTCATCGCTGTTGACGAGGAACACCTCCAAACCGGTTTCACGTACCCGGTAGATGAACAAATCCACTTGTTCGTTGACTGGCATCAGATAAGATTTTACGATCCCCAAAAAGTTGTATCAACAACAAGCGATCGGGCAATTGGTTGCCGGCACGCACATTTTTTGGATCATTGCACCGGGCAAAGAACGGAAATTTCGCTTAAATCCTAATCGTCTTTACGGTTGATTTTGTCGCTTTATCCGGTTTAGGCGCCGGCTTGCCGTGCTGTTTGCCGTTTTCTTCCTGTTGCCGCAGGCGCTCTTCGGGCAGCAGGCCATCTGCGCCGTCGGGTTGCAGGCCATCGTCAGCCGGCAGATCGCCGTAATTGCGGCGCGGGCTGAAGGGGTCCATACCGTTAAAAAACTGATCAAACAGCCGGCCCATATCGGGGAATCCCATCTGGTCGGAACCGCCGAAGGGCGAAAAGTCGAAGAAGCCGTTGCCCATGCCGTTGAAGCTGGTGTCAACATGGAAATAGAAAAATGAATTGGAGTCCGGCGAGATCTGCAGATGACCGCTATCGAAGGTCGTGTCGAACGGCATGCCGCGGCGCATTTGTTCTTCCATGCGGCGCATCAGTTGCTCGAAGCGGTCGAAACTGGGGTCGTTCGTTTGCGCCTGAAGGCCGGCCGGCAGCAGAATACCCAGGAACAGGGCTGTTGCAATAGAGTACAGAAGGAAAAATCGGTTGCGCATAATTCGATTTCAGTTTAAACAGCAGGCAAATTTACGCAGCCGGATGCGATTCGGGGCCATTTTTAAAATTCATTAACCTTCCGGATCACCCGCCCCTCGAATTGAGGTCGAAGGACAAGTGATTCGGAAGAGGCAGATGCTTTGGGCTCATTCCGTTTTCACAAAGATTCCGCTGAGCGACTGCGCTTCACTCTGCAGCCGTATCGTGTAAACGCCTTCGTCCAGTTCACCCAGGCTGATCCGCAGGCCTGCTGCCAGATCCGGCGAATCGAGGAATATAATGATGGCAGGCAACGGGTACTCTGATGGAAGTCAGACGAGGAAGAGCCCATTTTGTCCGTTTAAATCAACAGCAGCTCGCATACCTTTACGCCATGCAACTGATCGTCATCGGTGGGGGCGCCGCAGGATTTTTCGGGGCCATTGCAGCGGCAGCGGCCAACCCGGCCGCCCGGGTGCTCATTCTCGAGCGGGGCAACGCCGTACTCCAGAAGGTAAAGGTGAGCGGCGGCGGACGCTGCAATGCCACGCATGCCTGCTTCGATGCCCGCGCGCTGGTGCAGTATTATCCGAGGGGCAGCCGTGAATTGTTGGGGCCGTTTATGCGTTTTGGCCCGGCGGAAACCGTCGCCTGGTTTGCAGAACGCGGCGTGCGACTGAAAACGGAGGCCGATGGGCGTATGTTCCCCGTGACCGACGATTCCCAGACTATCGTGGATTGCCTGCAAAACGCCGCCCGGCGCGCCGGCGTGCAGGTGCGCACCGGCGCCCGCGTGGAAGGCCTGGAGCAAACGAAGTCCGGCTGGCTGCTGCGTTTGCCCCGCCAGGAAACCCTTCATGCCGATCAGGTGCTGGTGGCCAGCGGCAGCAGCGAAGCGGTCTGGGATTTGCTGCGCAACCTGGGTCACACCATCGTGCCGCCGGTGCCCTCCCTGTTTACGTTTAATGTAAAAGACCCGCGCCTGAAGGAACTCGCCGGCGTGTCGGTACCCGATGCGGCGGTGCAGGTGAACGGCGCCGCCAAACTCAGCGCCCGGGGTCCGCTGCTGATCACGCACTGGGGCCTGAGCGGTCCGGCTATTTTGCGGCTCTCCGCCTGGGGCGCCCGCGACCTGCATGCGTTGGAATACAAATTTCTACTGTCGGTCAATTGGTTAGGCGATATGCCGGCAACGGAAATCATGCAAATGTTCAACCGGATAAAACAGGAAAACGGCCGCAAACAGATCGCGGCAAACGCCCTGTT
>CAYVDV010000030.1:0-20377 GCA_964450465.1 uncultured Saprospiraceae bacterium | reverse complement strand
GGGCAAACACCGGGTGCAGGCTTCGTACGACGGACGCCAGGAGATCGGGTTTACAGCGATCAGTATCACACTGGTTGACGTGGTTGTATTCCTGCCGATCATTTTTACGGTAGGCATGGTACCCAACCTGCTGCGGCAGTTTTGCATGACGGTGCTGGTGTCAACCCTGATGTCGCTGCTGGTGTCGTTTACGCTGGTGCCCTGGCTCACCTCGCGGGTGGGCAAGCTGCACCGCTTCAAGGGAAATAACCTGGCCGGCCGCTTGGTGCTTCGTTTTGAAGTGTTCCTCGACTGGCTGTCCGACGGTTTTGTCACGGCCTTGCGCTGGGCGCTGCGGAGCTGGACTACCAAACTTATAACGCTTTTTTCCGCAGCGGCGATCACTGCCGGCTCAATCCTGCTCGTCACACAGGGTTTTATCGGCAACACCTTTATCGATCCCGGAGAACGCGGGGAGTTTTTGCTGGAGATCCAGCTGCCTAAAAATGCCTCGCTTGCCCAAACAGATGCCGTAACCAAACAGGTCGAGCACTGGCTTAGCCAACAGGCCGATGTGACCAATACGTTTACTACCGTAGGCACGAACAGCAAATCGTTTGGGCTCAACGCACCATACGTCGCAGAGATCCTCGTTTTTCTGAAACCGCTCCACGAGCCCCGCGAAGTGCCGACCGATATTTTTGCACGCCAGGCCAAGGTCAAACTGGAAGAGCTCGTCGCCGGAACCCGGTTCAGCGTCTCCGCGATCGACATTCTTGGCTTGTCGTTCTCGCCGATCGAAGTTCGCCTCAACGGGCCTGATCTGGACAGCATCATGGCCATGTCGGATACGATCCAGAAAGTAATGGCTTCTGTACCCGGTTGTGTCGAAATCACACCGAGTGTGGAGGCTGGTAATCCCGAGGTGCAGGTGGAGGTCAACCGGCAACGCATGGCCGACTATGGGCTTACCATGGCCCAGGTGGGCCTGACCCTCCAGACTGCATTCAGCGGCAATACCGATGCGCGTTTCCGCGACGGCGATTTTGAATACCCGATACGGATTGCGCTCGATGCATTTGACCGCCGCAGCTCCGATGATATTCGCAATATCAGTTTTGTCAATCCCCTGGGCAATACGGTTTATCTGAAACAGTTTGCCGAAGTGCGGGAAAGTTCGGCGCCTACCCGGCTGGAACGCCGCGACCGTCTGCGCTCTATCCAGTTTTCCGCCCAGGTGATCGGCCGCCCCTCCGGTACGGTCGCGCGCGAGGTAAAGGCCAAACTGGAGCAACTCCGAACGCCTACCGGCGCGCATTTCCGCTTCGGCGGCGAATTGCAACGGCAGGAGCAGGGTATCGGCAGCCTCGGCTTTGCCCTGTGGACCTCTCTCGTACTGGTCTATCTGATCATGGTGGCCTTGTACGACAACTGGGTGTATCCTTTTGTGGTATTGCTGTCAATCCCGTTGTCGGTGGTCGGCGCCTTTCTGGCCATGGCCCTGGCGGGCCAAAACCTGAGCGTGTTCACCGGCCTGGGTCTGCTTATGCTGGTCGGCCTGGTTGGGAAAAATGCCATTCTTGTCGTGGACTTTGCCAATCATCTGAAAAAGCAGGGGCTGGAGTTAAACAACGCGCTGATGCAAGCCACGAAGATGCGCTTCCGTCCGGTGCTCATGACGAATATTGCCATGGTGATCGGGCTGTTGCCGCTGGCATTGTCCACCAATGTTGGTTCGGCCTGGAAAGTTGGCCTGGCCTGGGCTATCATTGGAGGACTAACCTCTTCGATGTTCCTGTCCCTGATCTTTGTGCCCGTCGTGTACGGGCTGTTCGACCGTATGATGCGGTATTTCGGATGGGACAAGGAGCGGGTGGTGGAGTTTGAAGAATAGTGGCAAGAATGTGTTCCAAAGGGCCGGATTGATCCGCCACTTTCCCCTGTCTATCGAAAAAGCACCGTTTCCCTAAACGCTATGGGCCGGACCGTTGTTACTTTGCCTCCGGGATGACCTGTTGTGCCTGTCCTGTTTCAACTGTATCGAATCCGCCCCTTCAACCCCGTACTGAAATGTCGTTTATCCTGAAAATGGCCTGGCGCGACAGCCGTCGCAACCGCGCCCGCCTGTTGCTTTTTATCTCCGCTATCGTGGCCGGTATTGCCGCGCTCACCGCAGTGCGCTCGTTCAGCGTAAACCTGACGGGTGACATTGACCGGGAAGCCAAAAGCCTGCTGGGCGCCGATTTGCTCATTCAGGGCAATCAGCCGATGCCGGATAGCCTGCTCAATCGGGTGATGCGCACCCCGGGCGCCCGGCAAGCGCGGGTGTACAACCTGCTGAGCATGGTCTATTTTCCCAAAGCCAACGGCACCCGCCTCACCAATATCCGGGCTGCCGATCCGGGATATCCCTTTTTCGGAACCTGGAACAGCACGCCCGAAAACGCCTGGAAGACGTTTCAGGGCGGTGGACGGAGGGCGCTGGTCGAGCATGGTTTGCTGCTCCAGTTTGGCGCACAACCCGGCGACACGGTGCAGATCGGGAGCCAGTCCTTTACTATCGAAGGCGACCTGCTCTCCCGCCCGGGCCGCGCGGGCATCGGCTCAGCCATTGCGCCGGTGGCGTTTATTCCTATGGAATGGCTCGACTCTACCGGGCTGGTACAAAAAGGTAGCCGGGTCTGGTACCAATATTATTTTAAAATTCCGGTGACGCGCGACCTGGATTCGCTGGTCAGCCGTTTGGAAAAACCGCTGGAGAAAGCCAACCTCGACTGGGAAACGGTGGAAACCAACAAGCAGCAGATCGGCCGGGCGTTTGGCAACTTCAGTACCTTCCTCAATCTGGTTGGATTTGTGGCCCTGCTCCTGGGTTGTATCGGCGTCGCCGGAGCAGTTCATATCTATATCAAAGACAAATTGCCCACAGTGGCTATCCTGCGCTGCCTGGGCGCCAGTGGTCGCAAAGCCTTTTACGTGTACCTGACGCAGGTGGCCGGTATCGGGCTGCTGGGCGCCTTGTTGGGCGCTGCCCTGGGTTCGCTGATCCAGAAATTGTTGCCCTGGCTCACGCAGGATTTGCTACCCATCGAACAGGTCAGCACGAATTTTTCGGCCGTTTCCGCTGCACAGGGAGTGTTGCTGGGCCTTTGCGTAGCGGTACTGTTTGCCTTGCTGCCGCTTTCTGGAATTTTGAAAACCTCTCCGCTCCGCACCCTGCGCGCTTCTTATGGCGAACAGGAGACCACCAACCGGTGGTTGCGCTGGAGCATTTATACCGTGATCGCCGCCGCGCTGTTTGGCTTTACCTGGTGGCTGATCCGCGAGTGGAAGGAAACGCTTATGTTCATGGGTGGCATTGCAGCGGCATTCCTGCTTTTGTATGGCGCGGCCCGCTTGCTCATGCTGCTCCTGCGCCGTTTTTTTCCAAAAAAATGGTCCTACGTGTGGCGGCAAGGCATAGCCAACCTGTTCCGGCCTGAAAACCAGACTGTGCTGCTGGTCGTTACGATCGGACTGGGCACCATGCTGCTCTCCACGCTTTTCCTGGTGCAAAACCTGCTGCTGCGCCAGGTGGAGTTTTCCGGCAGCGGCAACCAGCCCAACATGATCCTGTTCGATATTCAAACGGACCAGAAAGACAGTGTTGCCGCAATGGTACAGGCCCATGGGATGCCGCTGCTCCAGCAGGTACCTATTGTGACTACCCGCCTGGAAACGATAGACGGGCAGGGAAAAAAATTCAACCCCGACGAGGATAAAGCAGAACCCGGTCCGGAAAGCTCCGATGCGGAAGGGGAAATACCCAACTGGGTATGGGACCGGGAGTACCGGGTCACATTCCGGGACACCCTGATCGATACGGAAGAGGTCACTGACGGAACCTGGGAAGGGGTGCATACGCCCGGGCAGCCCATCAAGGTGTCCATTTCCGATGGCTTGCAACGGGCAATGAAGGCAAAAATCGGCACCCGGCTGGTTTTCAATGTGCAGGGCGCCCGCCTGGAAACAGAGGTTGGCAGCGTGCGAAAGGTTAATTTCAACCGGGTGCAAACCAATTTTATGGTTGTTTTTCCCAAAGGCGTCCTCGAAGCGGCGCCTCAGTTTCACGTAGTGGTATCGCGGGTGAACAGCGCCGCGCAATCGGCCGCGTTTCAGGCGGAACTGGTGCAGCGCTATCCCAATATTTCCGCTATCGACCTCACCCAGATCCTGAAGTCGGTTGACGAGATCCTGAGCAAAGTATCGTTCGTGATCCGGTTTATGGCCCTGTTCAGCATACTGACCGGTCTACTGGTGCTGCTCAGCTCGATCTACCAGGGCAAATTTGCCCGCATCCGGGAAAGCGTGCTGCTGCGCACGCTGGGCGCTTCGCGTCGGATTATCCTGCGCATAATTGCGCTGGAATACCTGCTTCTGGGTGCCCTGGCCTGCCTGGCCGGCGTGGGTCTGTCGGTTGTGGGCGCCTGGGCGCTGGCGCGTTTTGCATTTAAAATTCCCTTTGAGCCGGATTGGCTGCCGCTGGCCCTTACCTTTGGCATCATCACCGGCATCACAGTGCTGATCGGCCTGCTCAACAGCCGGGAAGTGGTGCGGAAGCCCCCGCTGGAGGTGCTGCGGCAGGAACTCTAAAACCCACCAGTCAGGTTAGCCCTGCCGGATAGATCCCTGCCAGTGCTTCCTGCACCGTTTCCTTGTCTGCCGGATAGGTTACGCCGTACCACTGGCTGTCGCTCGACAACACGCGCACGCGCACTTTACCGGCTTTCAGCAAATTGTTGACGACGGTGGGAATGTAAAATTCCGCCCTGGGACTGTCCATGTTCGCATGTACAAAAGCGCGGAACTGCTCGTCGAGTTCACCAAAGATATCGGGAGGGAAGCCCCAGAAGTTCATGGATACCGGGGTTTCGTCGGCCAGCAAATGGCGGGCGCCTGATTCATCGAGGTAGAATATGCCGTCGGCATGGCGTTCGATCCGGGTGCGTTCAGTGACGTCGTTCAGGAAGCCTTCCGGACTCACGTTGCACACGCCGCGCGACACGGCGCCGTTTTCCGACAGGGTATTGCCGAGGCGGTAAGCGACCATGCCGTACTGGTCGGGAGCGCAATCGCGGCGCAGAAAATCGCCGATGGCCTGGAAGGCGTCGGCGCCGTAGAAATCGTCGGCATTGATGGCAACGAAAGGCTCGCGGATGCAGTTGCGGGCGGCGAGAATGGCATGGCCGGTACCCCAGGGTTTTTCGCGATGCGGAATCTGAGGCAGCCAGTCGAGCGCGGTATCTTTTTCCTGAAATGCATATTCCACGGCGATCTGCCGTTCGACCTTGCGGCCGATGCGTTCGCGAAACTCGGTTTCTATATCTTTCCGGATGACAAAAACCACTTTTCCGAAGCCGGCAGCTTTGGCGTCGTGTACGGAAAACTCAAGAATGGCTTCGCCGCCGGGGCCTATGCCGTCCACCTGTTTGAGTCCGCCATAACGCGAACCGATACCGGCGGCCAGGATTAAAAGTGTTGGTTGCATTTGTGTTTGTTTATTGATCGATAAAAGAAAATTGCGAGGTTGCCGGCGTTTGCTACATTTGCCCGGGGTTTACGGGCGAAAAAGCGTTAGAAAATTTCAACTTTAAGCGTGAAGGGTGCGGTGTTATCCGGCATCTTCGCACCTTTCCGGTGAAAAAGCAACGCAAAAATCCAAAACCCTGACCAAATTCTTATAACAACTGACCAATCTTGTCCTATGAGCACCACTGCTACCCGCCAATCCGGTTACCTGTACCAGATCACCATTATCGGCATTCTGTTTTTTATTTTCGGTTTTGTGACCTGGCTGAACGGGACCCTGATCCCCTTTTTGAAACTCGCTTGCGAATTGAATACGATGCAGGCGCTGTTTGTGACCTTTGCCTTCTATATCAGCTATTTCTTCCTGGCCATTCCATCGTCGCAAATCCTCAAGCGCACCGGTTTTAAAAACGGCATGGCCCTGGGCTTGCTGGTCATGGCGGCGGGTTGCCTGCTGTTTCTGCCGGCGGCTAATATGCGCGCCTTCCCCTTGTTTCTCACAGGTTTGTTTGTCCAGGGCATGGGCTTGTCGCTGTTGCAAACGGCCTCCAATCCTTATATCAGCATCATCGGCCCCATTGAAAGCGCGGCGCAGCGCATCAGCATCATGGGGATTTGCAACAAAGTGGCCGGTATTCTAAGTCCCCTGATCCTGAGCAGCATTGTGTTGAAAAACGCCAGCGCGATCGAGGAGCAGGTAATGGCCGCCACGGATGCGGTGCAAAAAGCAGGTTTGCTCGACGAACTGGCCGGCCGTGTCGTGATGCCCTATGTGATCATGGCGGCGGTATTGACGGCGCTGGCATTTATGATCCGGCAGTCGGCGTTGCCGGAGATCGACACTGCTGCCGAGGATCCCTCGGAGGGCGCCACTGTGCTTTCGACGGGCCGCAAGAGCATCTGGGAATTCCCGCACCTGCTGCTGGGCGCACTGGCGATCTTTTTTTATGTGGGCGCCGAGGTAATGGCCGGCGACGGTATCGGTATTTACGGGCGTTCGCTGGGCTTCGGGCTGGATCAAACGAAGTACTTCACGTCCTTTACCCTGGCAGCCATGCTCCTGGGTTACGTGCTGAACATTGCACTCATTCCGAAATATATTTCACAGCAAAGTTTCCTGAAATACTCCGCCATACTCGGTATTGTGCTTACCGGGCTGACCTATTTCACCGGCGGCTCCACGGCCGTGATGTTCGTAGCCTTACTGGGCCTGGCCAATGCTGTCATGTGGCCGGCAATCTTCCCGCTTGCCATCAACGGGTTGGGCCGTTTCACACAGATCGGGTCGGCCCTGCTGATCATGGGCATCGCGGGCGGCGCGGTGCTGCCGCAATTATACGGCCTGATGGAGCGCTCTGTGGGTTACCAGGCGGCGTTTCAAATCACCATGTTGCCCTGCTATGTGTATATTCTGTACTACGCAGTGGCGGGTTATAAGCCCAGGTAAGGCCTGCCGCCAAACTATTCGTTGGTGTCGATCATTTCCATGACCGTCCGGAACGCGGCATACTTCCCGTCGTAGCGCTGCTGGTGCTGGCGTTGGAGTTCGGGTGCAAACTCCTGCATGTAGCGTTGCAAGTGCTCCATGTCCCTGACGAGGTACTGCATAGTATAGATCTCGGAGTCAGTATGTTCGTGCCCGATCAGGCGGGACATCCGGTAGGATACGAACATGCCGGTAGCCATGACATCGGGGATATGGGTTTCGCGCATCCAGCGCAGCCAATCCGCATGCGCATCCAGGTCGATCGTTATTGTTACGTTATAAAGCAGCATAACTGTCGTAAAAATGCTCTTTGTTTAACCGGCGCGCATAACACCGGAAGTGATTTTGTTGTTTGTACTATCGGAGAAGCGGTATTCATCCTACAGGCTTTTTGGAGCCGCTTTACTTGTGCAAATGTGCCAATTAAAGGAGCGTTTTCGAATGTTTCGGAAAAATATTTTACACTTGTAGGCCGTTCCGGAAACGGCTCCCACGAATAAACACACCCTTTTATGAACGCTACATTACGCCCCCTGCTCTTCCTGATTGCCCTGGCTTTTTTGCCCGCAATGCTGTATGCTACGCATAACCGCGCGGGTGAAATCCATATCGAGCAGATCGGCCCGCTCACGGTAAAGGCCACGATCATCACCTGGACCCGCACCCTGAGCTTCAGCGCCGACCGCGATACGCTCACGCTTTGCTGGGGCGATGGTACCTGCGACCAGGTCGTTCGAAGCAATGGAGGAGGCAAGGGGGTCGTGCTCAACGATGAAGTAAAATACAACCGTTACGAGGCGATACATACCTATGCAGGCCCCGCCCGGTACCGGATTTCCATGACCGACCCCAACCGCAATGCCGGGATCATTAATGTGAATCCGCCCCAGTCGGAAAATGTTCCGTTCCACATTGAAACTATTTACACCTTTCTGGACCCCCAATTCGGCGGCACAAATACGACGCCTTATCTTATCCAGGATCCGATCGATCAGGCCTGCGTGGGGCAGCCCTTCAAGCACAGCCCCAACGCCTTCGACCCCGACGGGGACAGCCTTTCCTATCACCTTATTATCCCTTTGCAGGCGCTGGGGACCGTTGTTCCAATCTATAGTTTTCCCAACGAAATCGGGCCGGGGCCCGATAACCAGCTTTACCTGGACGAGCGAACCGGCGAGATACTCTGGCAATCGCCGCAGGTCGCCGGCGAATACAACCTGGCCTTTATCGTGGTTTCCTGGCGGGCGGGCGTGCCCATCGATACGACGATCCGCGACATGCAGATCTTTGTGGAAAATTGTCAGAACCGTCCGCCGGATGTGAGCTCCATCGACAAACTGTGCGTAGTTGCCGGGCAGGTGATTGAGTTTCCGGTGCTGGCCACCGATCCCGACTCGGCCAATCTGGTGCAGCTTACTGCCTCCGGCGGCCCGATGAACAGCCCCTACAGCCCGGCTACTTTCGATGCGCCTTCCGGCTGGCAGATCCCCCCGGTCTCGGGCACTTTTCGCTGGCAAACAGCCTGCGAACATATTTCCAACCAACCCTATTCCATGGTTTTCAAGGCTGTGGACACGCTCAGTAAAAACATTCCGAAGCTGGCCGACCTCAAAACCGTTTCCATCAAGGTCGTAGGACCTGCTCCGGAAGATGTACAGGCAGTCGCGCAGCTGGGTGAAGTTGAGATTTCCTGGGCAAAACCTTATTTCTGTGAGAATACTGCGCAAAACTACTTTTATGGTTTTTCCGTTTGGCGGCGCGAGGGTTCCAACCCGTTTCCCATCGATACCTGTACGCCGGGCCTGAAGGGCAAGGGCTATACCGAGCTCATTTTCGTGACCAAGGCGGAAAAGGACGGGCGCTATTATTTCAAAGATACCAAAGTGGAACGCGGCCGCACCTATTGTTACCGGGTATTGGCCAAGTTCGCCCGTATATCGGCCGGAGGTTATCCCTACAATCTGGTGGAAAGCCTGCCTTCGGAAGAAGCCTGTGTGCAGCTGCCACGCGATTTGCCCCTGATCACCAACGTATCGGTACTGCAAACCGACCCTGGCAACGGCCGGATGCAAATATGCTGGTCCAAACCCGTGGCCGGCGATCTCGACACGCTGATCAACCACGGCCCGTACCGCTACCAGCTCCTTCGGGCGCCGGGATTGAGCGGTGGCACCCTCGCACCAGTGCCCGGGGCAACTTTTACGGTCGATTATTTTGCAGAAGCCAACGACACCTGTTTTACCGATCAGGGGCTCAATACGCTGGGGCAGGCCTACCATTACCAGGTGGCTTTTTATACCCGCGGTAATTTCGATACGCCGCTGGGCTCGACCAATGAGGCCTCTTCCGTATTTCTTACGGTCAATTCAACCGACAACACCAACCTGCTTTCCTGGCAGGAAAAAGTGCCCTGGAACAACTACGAATACACGGTCTTCCGGCGCAACGATGCTACCGGTCAGTTTGACTCGATTGGCATATCCAACACCCGGACCTATGATGACCGGGGCCTCGAGAACGGCAAGGAATACTGTTACTATGTGCGGAGCAAGGGAACTTACAGTATTGGCGGTGTGATCGATCCCTTATTCAATAACTCGCAGGAAGCCTGCGGTATCCCGATTGACACGATCCCGCCTTGTGTGCCCGAACTAACCGTCACCAACATTTGTAACGACGGTAACAGCATTGAACCCGATCCGCCCTATGAGAATACCCTTACCTGGACCGATCCCAACGTCGCCTGTTCCGGTACCGACGATGCGGTGCAATACCACCTGTGGTTTGCTGCAACGGAAGGGGAACCACTGGGCTTGCTGACGGTGATCGACGGGGCAGAAAACACGCTGTACATTCACTCGATTGAAGCGGGCCTGGCCGGCTGCTATGCTGTGTCGGCCCTGGATTCAACCGGAAATGAAAGCGCGCAAAGCCCGGTACAATGCGTAGATAACTGTCCGCGCTATGAATTGCCAAACGCCTTTACGCCCAACGGCGACGGGCATAACGATGCCTTTGTGCCCTTCCCCAACTGGCGCTTTATCGACCGCATCGATATGCAAATATTCAACCGCTGGGGCAATGTGGTTTTTGAAACGACCGACCCGGCTATCAACTGGACCGGCCTCAACCGCAGCGGCAGCGAAGTGGCGGAAGGGACGTATTTCTACGTCTGCAAGGTCTATGAAAAGCGGGTCGATGGCGTGGTACTGCGCCCGGATGTGCTGAGTGGCTTCATCGAACTGGTGCGGGGGGAATAGGATCCTTAGCCTAGAAACGCTTTGAGCACCGTTTCGGCGGCGGCAAAAGGCGACATGCGGCCTGCCAGCACCTCTGGCTCCAGGGCGGCGAGTTGTGCCTTAACGGCTGGGTGATCGTAAAATGCCCTGCGGAGTCCTGTTTCCAGGGATTCCTGCAGCCAATACTGCGCCTGCCTGCGGCGGTTGTCGGCGAAGAAACCATTTTGAAGCGTTTGGCTCTGGTATTCTTCAATCGTTTTCCATAATTCGGCAATGCCCGACCCCTCCAGGGCGCTGCAGACCAGCACGCGCGGCGCCCATCCGCTGGTTTTTGGCGGCAACAGATGCGTGGCGTTCATGTAATGTGCCCGGGCCATGCTGGCGAGCTTGATGCGGTCGCCATCGGCTTTGTTCACGGCAAGGATATCGGCCATTTCGACAATGCCGCGTTTGATGCCCTGCAATTCATCGCCGGCTCCGGGCAGGAGCAGAAGCAGGAAAACATCGGTCATGCGATGCACGGCGGTTTCCGATTGCCCCACGCCCACGGTTTCAATCAGCACGGTATCATAACCGGCGGCTTCCACGAGGAGGATGGTTTCCCGGGTTTTGCGCGCCACACCGCCCAGGGAATCGCCGGCAGGAGAGGGCCGGATAAAAGCCCGCTCGGCAGTGGAGAGGCGCTCCATACGGGTCTTGTCGCCTAAAATACTGCCTCCGCTTACTGAACTGGAGGGGTCAATGGCCAATACGGCTACTTTTTTCCCCTGCTCCACTAAATACATACCCAACGCTTCGATAAAGGCGCTTTTACCCACTCCCGGCACTCCGGTGACCGCAATGCGCAAGGTGTCCTGTAGTGGCGGTTGTGCTTCCAGCAAACGCCGGATCAGTTCCTGTGCCAGCGTGTGATGCTCCGGGCGCGCACTTTCCACGAGTGTAATGGCCTGGCCGAGCACCACGCGGTTGCCTGCGCGGATACCCTGGACATATTCTTCGATGGAGCGCTGGGTACGTGGCATAGCGAAATCAGGCCAAAGCGATCCCGGCATCCAGATCGGCGATCAAATCGGAGACATCTTCCACCCCTACGCTCAGGCGGATCAGGGAGTCGGTGAGTCCGACTTTGAGCCGCTCTTCCCGCGGGATACTGGCATGGGTCATGCTGGCCGGATGGCCGATGAGTGATTCGACCCCGCCGAGCGATTCCGCCAGGGAGAACAAATGCGTGTTGCTGAGTACTTTCCGGGCGGCCTCGGGAGTATTGTTTTTCAAATCGAAGGAGACCATGGCGCCGAACATGCGCATTTGCTTTTTGGCGATGGCATGATTGGGGTGCTGTTCAAAGCCCGGCCAGTACACCTTGGCCACCTTGGGATGCGCGGCCAGGTGCTGTGCGATCACGGCTGCATTTTCGCAGGCGCGTTGCACCCGCAGGTGCAGGGTCTTGATCCCGCGCAGGATCAGGAAGCAATCCTGTGGCCCGGGCACGGCTCCGGATGCGTTTTGGATAAAATGCAGGCGTTCGGCCAGGGCAGTGTCTTTTACGATCAGGCAGCCATGCACCACATCGGAATGTCCGCCGATGTATTTGGTGGCGGAGTGCAGTACGATGTCGGCGCCCAGGTCGAGCGGATTTTGCAGGTAGGGCGAAGCGAACGTGTTGTCCACCAGGGTCAGGATACCGCGCTTGCGGGCAACGGCGCACACTGCTTCGATATCCACGATGCTCAGCATGGGGTTGGTGGGCGTTTCGATCCAGAGCATTTTTGTATCGGGCCCGATAGCGGCTTCCACACCGGAGGCGTCCGTCATGTCGATATAGCGGCTCTTTAGCCCCCATGGGCCATACACGCGTACCATTTGGCGGTAGGAGCCGCCATAGAGGTCGTTGACGGACAGGACTTCATCACCGGTTTGGAGCAGTTTAATAGCAGCGTCCTGTGCTGCCAGGCCGGAGCTGAAGCAAATGGCGTCCGTGCCGTTTTCGAGTGCGGCCAGATTTTTTTCGAGTGCGGAGCGGGTCGGGTTTTGGGTACGGGCGTATTCGTAGCCTTTGTGGTCGCCCGGCGCCGCCTGTACGTAAGTGGAGGTCTGGAAAATAGGCGTCATAATGGCGCCGGTAGAGGGATCCGGCTCGATGCCAGCGTGAATAACTTTCGTAGCGAATTTCATCTCGGACGTAAATGGATGTGGTGGTGTATGCAAATAAAGCCCAAAGGGAACATTCCTCAGGCGGGCGGCAAAGGTAAGGCAATTGAGGGAGTACTTATGCCGTATGCAACGCGATCCACTGCTCCATAAATTCGACGAGCAGCCGGACCCCGTAGCCGGTGGCATTTTTGGTTTGCCCGAATTCGGTATCGCCAAACGCTACGCCGGCGATGTCGAGGTGGGCCCATGCGGGGTGCGCCATGGTGAAATGCTCCAGAAACTTGGCAGCGCTGATGGCTTCGGCCATGGGTTTTCCGGTAAAATTGCGCAAGTCGGCGACATCGCTTTTCAGGTCGGCGCCATAATCGTCCCAAAGGGGCAGGCGCCACAGGCGTTCTCCGCAGGCCTGGCCGGTTTGGCTGAGCAGATCGGCGAGTTGGTCGTTTTGCGTGAACAAGCCGCCCGCGGCATAGCCGAGGGTCCGGATCACACTCCCGGTGAGCGTGGCGGCATCGATGAGTACCTCGGGTTTTTCGCGTTTGTGCAGATAGGCCAACCCATCGGCCAGGATGAGCCTGCCTTCCGCGTCGGTATCGATCACTTCGATCGTTTTGCCGGAACAGGAGCCGATCACGTCGCCGGGCTTGACGGCGGTGCCGTCGGGCATGTTTTCTGCAATAGGCAGTGCGCCGACCAGGCGGACAGGCAATTGCAGCTTTGCTGCCACCATAAAAGCGCCAAGTACGGCTGCTGCCCCACCCATGTCGCTTTTCATGAATTGCATGCTGGCGGAGGCCTTGAGGCTGATGCCGCCGGTATCGAAGGTGACGCCTTTGCCTACCAGGCCTATAACCGGCGTGTGTGTTTTTCTCGTGCGGGCGCCGTATTCCAGCCACACCAGGGCCGGGAGGTGCGGGCTGCCTTTTCCAACGGCCAGCAAAGCCTCAAGCCCCTCCTTTTTGAGGGTTTTGGCATCCAGGACCTGTACCTTTACGCCGCTTTCAGTGGCCAGGCGGCGCACCCATTCGGTCAACAGGTCCGGATTTTTATGGTTACCCGGTGCGTTCACCAGGTCCAGTATCTGCCGGAGCGCATCGGCAAAAATCTCGCCGCGCTGCGCTGCGCTGCGGGCATCTTTCAACGCAGCGGATGCCACCAGGACCTGCAGTTCCGATTTGTCGGTACCGAATACCGGGGCAGGCTTGTTGGTATCCGGGGCCCGGTATATGCCCGGATTGTACAGCCCCAGCAGCATGCCGCTAACGGCAGCATCGGTCAGCCGGGCAACCTGTTCGGCCGGGAAGTGCCGGAGATCGACGCCTGTCCGAAGGGGGAGTTTGGTTTTGTAGCGGGCGCAAAAGCCACGCAGCGAAAGATAGACGTCCTGAAACCCGCTCTTTTTCCCGAGGCCGACGAGATAGAATTTCCGGCCGGGTATGCTCGCCGCGTACAGCACGAACACCTCCTTGTTTTCCGCCTTGAAATCCGTTTGCAGGGCGCTGGGGTCAACGCCGGCGCGCTGGGCGATTTCGGCCAGCAGATCGGGCAGGTTTTCGTGTTGCGCCAATGGGACGACCAGCGCATCCGGGGCCTTTTTATCCAAAACTTTTACAATCATATCCGGGATGCTTACACAGGGGGGGAAAGAAATGGTGAAAAAACAGATTAAAGGAGCCTTGTTTTGCCTCCGGCAGAAAATCCTCAATATGCCCTAAAGCGGGCAAATTAGCAACAAAATGCCTTTAGTCGTCCCTTTTTTTCTTCAATTTAATCTTTCCCTGGTTGTGCAGGCGCCGGCCGTCCTCGATAGGGATGTATCGCTGTTGGATCAGTTGCTCCGACATCCGAAAACTGGCCTCGTCCAGGTGGGCGCGAAAACGGCGCCCATCGCAATAACCGGCCCCGGCTGTTGGGTCGATCTCGAACCATTCGCCGTCAAGCAGGGCGGCATTCCAGCTGTGGTTGGGCAAGACGGTGGCCGGGTCGGTTTTTTCATCGCGGAAACGGGCATAGCCCTCCATTTCAGTGCAATAGATCCCGGAGAGGCGGCACATCAGCCGGAATAAAAAAGCGTAGCCATCACAGCGGGTGCGCCGGGTTTTCAGGATGTTTTGCAACTGAAGTTGGGTGTAATACAGCGGATGAATGGCTTCCGCAGGCTCTTCCTCCAGCCGGTTTTCACTGCCGCAATCGTAAGCGATGTGTGTGGCGATCCAGGTGAAAATCGCGCGGGCCTTTTCGGTATCGCTGGCATACGGTGCCGTGAGGGTGTCGTTGAGCCGGATGATGTCGTTGTCGGCAAGATCCAGCCGCCGCGCCCGGGCGTCGATGGCTGGGAAATGCCGGGCGGGGTCAGGAGGATCTGTTTGCGCCGGGAGCTGGCCGGCCAGGAACAAAAAAAAACAAAGCCGAAGTTTTGTGGGCATAACAAACGCCATATCCTGAGATAACGCTGATTACGGGTGTATTATTCCGGTCCCGCTTACCCCCGTTCCGCCAGTTCCAGCCAGCGCATTTCCTTTTCGTCGAGGCTTCCTTGCAGCTCGCCCAGTTCCGAGGAGAGCCGGGTAGCTTCCTCGGCGCCGAGGTCGGCGGCGTTAAAGCGTTCCATGATCTCGGCCTTGCGGCTTTCGAGCTTGGCGATGTCTTTTTCCAGGCGCTTCATTTCGTTTTTTTCGGTATTGCTCAGGCCTGTAGCGGGGCTGCTGCCGTTCGTACTTGCGCTACTTGCGGCAGGACTTGGGACCGTCCGGCGCTGCTGGTCCTCCACGCGTTTCAGGGCCCGGTATTCGGCGTAGGTTCCGTTGAAGTCCTTGACGGTTCCGTTGCCCTCGAATATGAAGAGGTGATCCACCAGGCGATCCATGAAATAACGGTCGTGGGTCACGATGACCACACAGCCGGGGAAGTCTTCCAGGAAATCTTCCAGCACCTGCAGGGTGAGCACGTCGAGGTCATTGGTGGGCTCGTCGAGGATAAGGAAATTGGGGTTGCGCATGAGCACCGTGAGCAGGTACAGGCGGCGGCGCTCGCCCCCCGAGAGCTGGCTGACGTACACCTGCTGTTGGGACCGGCTGAACAGGAAGCGTTCGAGCAGCTGTGCTGCGGTGAGCTCTTTGCCTTTTTCGAGCGGGATCACATCGGCGATGTCGCGCACGGCATCGATCACGCGCTTGTCTTCGTTGAGCTGGATGCCTTCCTGACGGTAAAACCCGAAAATGATCGTGTCGCCGACAATGACCTTGCCGGTGTCGGGCGCGAGACCCTGGGTGATGAGTTGCAGGAAGGTTGACTTGCCGGCGCCATTTGGTCCGACGACGCCTACGCGTTCTTTCCGTTTGAATTTGTAGGAAAAATTTTCCATCAGCACCCGTTCACCGAAGCGCTTGCTGATGTTGTGGCATTCCACGATTTTGCTGCCCATCCAGTTTTCCTTGATCTGGATCGACATCTCGTCTTTTTTCGGCTTCAGGGTCTCATTCGTGTCCTTGCGGTCGTAATAGGCGTCCACGCGGGCTTTCGCCTTGGTGGTGCGGGCGGCAGGGCTGCGCCGCACCCAGTCGAGTTCGCGTTTCAGGAGTTTCTTCTGGCGTTCGTAGGTCGTGCTTTCCACCTCTTCCCGCATTGCTTTTTTCTCCAGATAATCGGCGTAGCTGCCTTTATAGCGGTAGAGTTGGCCGCCCTCAAGTTCGATGATACTGTCGCACACGTTTTCGAGAAAATAGCGGTCGTGCGTCACCATGAACAGGGTAATGCCGGGCTGCTGCAGGTATTCTTCGAGCCACTCGATCATATCGACGTCGAGGTGGTTGGTGGGCTCGTCAAGGATGAGAAAATCCGGCTCTTCGAGCAGGACTTTCACCAGGGCCAGGCGTTTTTGCTGGCCGCCGGAGAGCGAGCTGACTTTCTGCTCCAGATTATACATCCCGAACCGGAAAAGCAATTCCTTGACTTTCGATTCGAAGGACCAGGCTTGTTGCTCCTCCATGGCGGTGATCGCCTCCTGGAGTTCGGTAGCGTTCTCGGGGTGGGCAAGCGCGTGTTCGTAGCGGCGCACGAGGCGCACCAGCGGGCTCTTGTCGTCGAGCACCGCGCCCAGCACATCGATGGCGGGGTGGAACTGGGGCTCCTGGTCCAGCCACCCGATACGGACGTCCTTACGAAGCAAAATTTTAGCGTTTTCGCCTTCCGAGCCTTCGCGGCCGGCGATCACCCGCATGAGGGTGGTTTTACCGGTACCGTTCTTGGCGATCAGTCCGATCTTCTGTCCCTTGTCGATGTACAGGTTGATGTTTTGAAACAGCACCTTTTCCCCGTAGGACTTGGTGACGTTTTCCAGTGTCAGGAAGTTCATGTATTGTCGTGCTCTTTTACCCGTAAAAACGCATGGGCCAGTTCCAGTCCGCGCACTTGCCAGGCGACGTACCGCTGCAATTCGGCGTAGTCACCCCGGGCATGTTTCAAAAACCCGGACGCCTGACCGTACACCGCTGGAATTCCGGATTTTTGGATGAGATAGTACCCGTCCATAAAATCGCGTACGCCGCCGGAAATGATCAGGTTGTGTACGCGAAGATTATATCCCAGGGTGTTTTTCAGGTGATTGGTATGTGTGACCATTTCAGCGGCGGTATGGCCTACGTGGGCAAAGCGCTCAAAGATGCGTTGTTTTTCCGGGTCGCTGCGCAGTAATTCCAGTTTGGCAAAATTGGTGCCGCCGGCGGCGGCAAATTCGAGGGCGGCCAGCGGCAATTGGAGCAGTGCGCGGAGGCTGGCGGGCCCCATGCCCTGTCCTACTTCTTTCACGATCACCGAGAAACCGGCTTTGTCCAGCAGGGCGGCGATCGTTTCGAGCGGGGGGCGCCGGAACTGGTCACCCTCGGGCTGCATAGCTTCCTGCAGGGGATTTAGGTGAACGATGAGGCCGTCGGCGCGCAGGCGGTCGAGCAACTGGTTGATTAACGCCATTTCGTCGCGCTCCAGTAAATTTTCCACCTGAGCGATGCCCAGGTTGGCGTACAGCGGTTGATCGGGCCCGATCAGGTCCCGGACATCGAAATCGGCCAGGTACTCGTCGCTGTACAGCAGTTGGCGGCAGGATCCGAGGCCCATACCCATGCCGAATTCGGCGCAGGCGCGGGCCAGGTTTCGGTTGATGGTGCGCGCCAGTTCGGTGCCGCCGGTCATGGACGAGACCCAAATAGGCGTACGGAGCGTCTTATTCAGAAAAGTCTGCGGCGGCAAGCTACCGGGCTGGGGGTGTGCTGCCAGGGCCGGTTCATAGTAGAAACGCTTGTCGAGTTCGAAGGCTTCCACCTGACTTTGGAAAGCCAGTTCGATGTGGTCTTTTTTTCGGGAAACGGCCGTAGGGTCCTGCTCAGGCGTCATCTTCGCTGCTGTTTGTGGTGTAAAGGTATGCGATTTGTGTCAGGGGCATAACAAGAATTGCGCGAAGATGGTTGCAGGGTCAATATACAGGCCAAAAAACATAACGGTTTGAAAAGGAACGCTTTTGTCGTCGAAAATTTAATTTTCACTACTTTTGCGGCTCTTTTGGCAGTAGCCATAAAAAACTTTACAAATACGTCAAAACAAGATGGACTCTTTGGTTTACTTACTTCCGTTATTTGGTGTTGCAGGCCTGCTTTATATGTTGGTGCTGCAAGCCTGGGTTACCCGGCAAGATGATGGCGATGACAAAATGCGTTCGATCGCCAGCCATATCGCCGATGGCGCCATGGCTTTTTTAAAGGCTGAATACCGCGTGCTGGCGGTTTATGTGGTGGTCGCCGGTGCCTTGTTGGGCTGGCTGAGCACACAGGTTTCTACCAGTCACCCGCTGATCGTGGTGGCCTTTGTTATTGGTGCCGCATTTTCCGTGCTGGCCGGTCTTTTCGGTATGCGCATTGCCACCAAGGCCAATGTGCGCACCACCCAGGCCGCCCGCACCAGTCTGGCTAAGGCCCTGAAGGTGTCGTTCAACGGCGGCTCCGTGATGGGACTTGGCGTGGCAGGCCTGGCTGTGCTTGGCCTGAGCGCGCTCTTCGCCATGTTCTTCAATTACTTCATGGGCGGTGTTTACGGTGAAAACGGCTATTCAGCCATGAGCCGTGTGCTGGAAGTGCTGGCGGGCTTTTCGCTTGGCGCGGAGTCCATTGCGCTGTTTGCCCGTGTTGGCGGCGGCATTTACACCAAGGCAGCCGACGTGGGCGCCGACCTGGTGGGTAAGGTTGAGGCCGGCATTCCGGAAGATGACCCCCGCAACCCTGCAACGATCGCCGATAACGTAGGCGATAACGTGGGCGACGTGGCCGGTATGGGCGCCGACCTCTTTGGTTCGTACGTGGCTACCATGCTGGCGGCCATGGTGCTGGGCAACTCGGTGATCAAAGACAGCGGCGGCATTCAGGATGCCTTTGGCGGCATCGGGCCTATCCTGCTGCCCATCCTGATCGCCGGTCTGGGCGTGATCTTCTCTATTATCGGTATGAACCTGGTTCGGGTAAGCGAGAAGGCGGAGGCCACCGCAGATACCGTACAGGGCGCCCTGAACCGCGGCAACTGGGTCAGTATAATTATTACGGGTATCGCTTGCTACCCGATTATCCAGTGGATGCTTCCGGAAACGATGACGATGAACTTCTTCGGCGCCGGCTCCAAGATCATCCCCAACACCCATGTATTTTATGCCGTGGTATTAGGCTTGGTTGTTGGCGCTTTGATCTCCTCCATTACAGAATACTACACGGGTCTGGGTAAAAAACCCGTCATGAATATCGTACGGCAATCGGCTACCGGCCACGCCACGAACGTGATCGCCGGCCTGGCCACGGGCATGATGTCAACCTGGATGCCGATCGTGCTGTTTGCCGGCGCGATCTGGGGCGCTTACGCTCTGGCAGGCTTCTACGGCGTAGCCATTGCCGCTTCCGCCATGATGGCTACTACCGCCATGCAGCTGGCTATCGATGCATTCGGCCCGATCGCCGACAATGCCGGCGGTATTGCTGAAATGAGCGAGTTGCCCAAAGAAGTGCGCGAAAAAACAGACGTGCTCGACTCCGTAGGCAACACCACAGCCGCTATCGGCAAGGGCTTTGCCATTGCTTCGGCAGCACTGACTGCTCTTGGCTTGTTTGCCGCTTATGTTGACTTTACCGGTATCGACGGTATCAATATCTTCAAAGCGCCGGTGCTGGCGGCCCTGTTCCTGGGCGGTATGATCCCGGTTGTTTTCTCTGCATTCGCCATGCAAAGCGTGGGCCGGGCTGCCATGGATATGGTAAACGAAGTGCGCCGTCAGTTCCGCGAGATTCCCGGTCTGCTGGAAGGCACCGGCAAGGCGGAGTACGGCAAGTGCGTGGAAATCTCTACCCGTGCTGCCCTGCGCGAGATGATGCCCCCGGGCCTGATCGCTATCGGCACCCCGATCGTAGTCGGTCTCCTGCCTGGTCTCCTGACCGGCGATATGCGTACCGGCGCTGAAATGCTGGGCGGCTATATGGCCGGCGTTACCGTGAGCGGTGTCATGTGGGCTATCTTCCAGTCGAATGCCGGCGGCGCCTGGGACAATGCCAAGAAGTCGTTTGAGAAAGGTGTTGAAATCGAAGGCAAGGTCTATTTCAAGGGCTCCGACCCGCACAAAGCAGCTGTGACGGGCGATACCGTTGGCGATCCGTTCAAGGATACTTCGGGCCCCTCGATGAATATCCTGATCAAACTTTCCTGCCTCGTCGGCCTGGCTATTGCCCCGATCTTGGGCGGCCACACCAACGAAGCCGAATCGCATTCGATGCAGCAACCGGAAAAACAGGAAATCCGCTTGTCGCAGCAGGATATGCCGCAACCGCAACCGGCTGCACCGGTTAAGGAATAAGCGCCTGGTTTTTTGCTCTTAAACAGGAGTCATCCCGAATTTTGGGGTGACTCCTGTTTTATTTAACGGATTGAT
>CAYVDV010000029.1:17366-20868 GCA_964450465.1 uncultured Saprospiraceae bacterium | reverse complement strand
AGGGGGTCGAACTGATGTGCGTCGAAGCCGGCAGACACAGCCACCACATCGGGTTGGAACTGGATGGCTGCCGGCAGCATGTACTCTATGGCGTGGCGGAAAATATCGTCGCCGCTGCCGCCGGGCAGGGGACAGTTGATGGTAAATCCCCTACCCTTTCCTTCGCCGATCTCGACGGGAGAGCCGTTGCCGGGGTAAGCCGGGTACTGGTGCAGGGACCAGTACAAGACCTGATCGGTTTTGTAAAAAATATCCATGGTGCCGTCGCCGAGGTGGCCGTCGAAGTCGAGAATCAGCACGCGCTTGCCTTCGCTGACGGCCTTTTGGGCGGCTACGGCCACATTGTTGAACAAGCAAAAGCCATGCGCCTCGTCGCGGTAGGCGTGGTGGCCGGGCGGGCGCACCAGGGCAAAGTCGCCGCGTTCCATGGCCATGATGGCAGCGCCAACGGCAGCCGTGGCGGCCTTAAAACTGCCGGGGCAGGTTTCGGTATCGCCGTCAAGCGGTTCGCTTTGAGCGCTGTGCAGCCGCACGGTCTCGATGTATGTTTTGGGATGCACCAGTTCGAGATAGTGTTCACCGTCGAGAATAAGCGGCTCGGGCCGCAGGCCGGTAAAAGCCTGGATACGGCGGCGGTTTTCCGGGTGGGTGTCACCGGTTACGTGTTCGAGAACGGAAGGATGGTAAATAATTTTCATGTGCACCTCTTGTGCGGACAAATGTAGGACAGGCCGGCAGTATCCCGAGAAAAAAACTTCGTTTTTACTGCTGGCAGAAAATCTCAGGGATGCACTAAACCTTTTACCCCAAACAGCGTTTTGTCTTCCTGTTGCGTTAATGCGCTGAATAAACAGGCAGCATTGTCGTACATTCGCCCCTTCAAATTTTAGCGCCGCAAGGTGCTGCCAGCCCACCGGATAACACCACCGCTGACACCAAGAGCGATCATCGTTTCCTAATCACTTATTTGTTTTCACCACATGCCAGCCGGCTCGCCACAGCCGGTGGTCAAAAAATTATTTCATGGCAAAACGATTGCAGCCGGTCGGTATCGACGACATGGCGTTCTACGCGCCCAAACTCTACCTCGACATTCGCACCCTGGCGGAGAAACGAAACATTCCCGCCGAAAAACTCGAACAAGGCCTGGGTCTGTACAAAATGGCCCTGCCCGACGTGCATGAAGACGCCGCCACCATGGCCGCCGAAACCATCGCGGAACTCATCGAGCGCAACAAACTCGACCCCCGGCGCATCGGCCGCATTTACCTCGGCACTGAAAGCGCCCTCGACATGGCCAAGCCTACCGCCACCTATGCCGTCGGTATGGTGGAAGACCGGCTTGCCGGCCGCTATGGCCCCCGCTGCCTGCGGCATTGCGATGTACTGGATATGACCTTCGCCTGCATTGGTGCCACCGATGCCCTGCACAACACGCTCGACTGGGTAGCTACCGACCCGGACAATATCGCCATTGTGGTCGCCTCCGACATTGCCAAATACGAACTCGAGTCCACCGGTGAATACACCCAGGGCGCCGGCGCCGTGGCCATGCTGGTCAAATGGCACCCGCGCCTGCTCACCATCCGCCGTACTATCGGAGTGGCGATGGAGAACGTGCATGATTTTTACAAACCCCGCCGCGAGCGCTACAGCGACACGCCGGTATTCGACGGGCAATACTCTAACCAATGCTACCAAAACCGCATGATGGAGGCCCTGTCTGATTTTCGCCGCCGGGCTGTAGCGTCCGGATTGTTCCGCAACGACCAGTACCGCGCCCTCAGCGAACGCTGGGCACGGATGATCTTTCACCTGCCCTATGCGTTTCACGCCAAGCGCATGTACGTGGAAGCCTTCATTCAGGAGCGCAAAAACAAAGGCGTCTGGCCGCAGGATGCCGGTCGATACGGCTTTTGTGAGCCGGCGCAAGCGCAGTTTGCGGATGAAAAAACATTTGGAAAAGCCTATGCCGCCTTTCTGAAGTCGGTCAGCGAGTCACCGATATACCGCCGCTTTGTCTCGGAAAAACTGGAAAAAGCCCAGCGCGCCAGCAGTGAAACCGGCAACCTGTACACGGCATCTATTTTTCTCGCACTCATGAGCACCCTGGAAAGCGACCTGAATGACGGCAGCCGGCTGGAAGGCAAACGCCTGGGGTTTGTGGCTTACGGCAGCGGCTCCAAGGCAAAAGTCTTCGAGGCCGTCGTGCAGCCGAAGTGGGCCGAGGTGGTCCGGCATTTCCGGGTATTTGCCAAGCTGGAACGCCGCCAGGCTATTGATTACGCCCAGTACGAGGCACTGCATACCGGCGCCCGGCAAGAAGCCTTGTACCTGGAGTCGGGCCGTTGGGGGCTGGAGCGGGTCGGCACGGAAGGCGTGACCCTTGGCGCGCGGTATTACGCTGCGTTATAACGATATATAACGATAAAGCGGCGCGCCTTTCCGGCGCGCCGCTTTGTTCACCTAAAACCTGTTGTAGAAAAACGTCTTGTCCTTACTATCCTATTTTCTTGCTTTTGGTGTTCCGGTCCTTAGCGGACTTCTTCATACACCACTTGCTCCGATCCCGTTGCCTGCTCTTGCTGCGGGGAGGTAGCACAGCCCGCCGGGCCACAACATCCTACGTTAAACACCGCTTGCAAGGCAAAAATGCCGCCAGGAAGCAGCAGCAGCCACTCACCGGTATTAAATACTTCCCAGAAAGCCCAGGCAGCAAGTCCGGCGCGAAGCAGCCGCATAAAATTCCATTGACTATTCATGCTGCAAAGATGGAGACACCCCGCTTCAATAACACTGGCTTATTCAGGTGATAAATTGCATTTTTTACGTATTGACGCTACAGGGCTGTTGGCGGAGCCGGCGCCGGCACGACGTTTTTCACCGGGGGCAGCGATTTCAGGTAGGCAAAAATGGCGCGAAGGTCCTCATCCTTGATATTTACCAGATTTTGCCAGGGCATTGGCGGGAGCAACATACGGCCTCCATCCAGGCCTTTGAACTTCCCTTCCGTCACAGCTTTTTTAAACTGTTCGTAGGACCAGCTGCCGATTCCCGTAGCATCGGGCGTCAGGTTGGCGGCGTACGAGGTTCCCCAGGGGCCTGCATACGCCGAAACCATGGGGTGCATCATGACCCACTGGCCTTCGCGCACGGCTTTTTTATCGGCAATAGGTGCAAGCGGGACATCGGCGGGATGGCCGGACATCAGGCGTTGGGGGTCGGGTGCGGGGCCCTGGGCGGTCATGATCTTCGGCGAGTGACAATCGTTGCAGCCCATAATCGTCACGAGATATTCCCCGCGTTTGACCGGATCTTCCGTGGAACTGACAGTAGTGGGCATGGTGTTTCCTGCTTCGGGTTGGGCGTTGGTCCAGGTGCAATTGTACAGGCAAACAGCTGCCAGGCCGGCCATAAAGGCCAATGCAATTGTTTTCATCTTGTTGACTATAATTTTTGTGAAATAAGACGTTAGACGCAGGAAGTGCGCCACAAAGTTGCA
>CAYVDV010000029.1:0-17266 GCA_964450465.1 uncultured Saprospiraceae bacterium | reverse complement strand
GTTTTTACCGGATTTTATTTCCGTTTACATTTGTCACCGCCATGACCGCATCTTCCCGGCAATACACCTCGCTTGCGCTGACCTCCTCGTTGGTTGTCGGCGCCGTTTATGCCCTGAGCAATATCTTCCGGTTGGGCTGGATCTGGCCGGTGATCCTGATCGACTTTGGATTCGGGTTTGGGCTATCGTTATTTGTCTGGTGGTTCAACCTCGTGTTCTACCCGGGTTTGGAGCGTCGCCTGCTGCTGGTACGCCGCTGGCGCGAACGGTGGTTCCCCCGGGTTTTGCTCACCCTGTTGATCACTGTCCTGCTCGTAGAGATTGCAGACCAGGCCGGCCTGTTTCGGCGGGAATGGGTGGGCTTCCGGCAGCCGGAACTGGCCGATGAAGTAAAGGCCATCACGATGGTGGGCATGTTGCTGCTGATGATCGCGCTGCTGGAAACAACGGACAAGTTTTACCGGGCCCAATTTGAGAACGAACGGCTCAAACTGGAAAATTCGGTTGCGCAGTTTGAGACCTTAAAACAGCAGATCAACCCGCATTTCCTGTTCAATTCGTTGAATATTCTCAAAACCCTGATCGCCAACAAGGATGTGCATGCCGAAACCTATCTGATCCGGCTATCGGAATTTTACCGCAGTTTGCTGCTGTATAACAAAAATGCCAAGATCTCCCTGGCCGACGAACTGGCGACCCTGGAGAACTATCTTTATCTGCTGGATATTCGATTTGAAGGCAAGTTTCGCTGCCGGCCCAATATTCCGGATGCCATAAAACAGAGCCAGATACCGCCGCTTACCCTGCAAATGCTGCTGGAAAACGCCATAAAGCACAACATCGTGAGTACAGAAAAGCCCCTGCTGGTGGAACTTTTTCCGGAAAACAACTGGCTGGTGGTGCGCAACAATCTGCAACCCAAACGCAGCGTGGAGGCCGGCAGCCATATCGGCCTGGAAAACATCAGCCGGCGCTACCAGATCCTCTCCGGGAAAGATATTCAGATTGAGAAAACCGACAAGCATTTCACGGTACGGCTACCGCTGATCTACTAAACCGGATCAATGCCCCGAGGGTAGCCGCCGGACCTCAATGCGCAAGAGCACGGCCCCGGGTTCCTGCCTGTATTCAGTGTCGATGACAGTGCGCGGGGCATAGCCGTCCTTACTGATTCGAAGGGACTAGATCTGCCGTTGTTTTACGGAAAAGTAGAACCGGCCGGTGGTGTCCGTCAGGGCGCTGTCAATTGGCTCCCCGAGGAAATTGGCCAGGATCACCTTGGCTGCCGGTACGACAACCCGGGCTTCCGGGTCGTAGAGTTCGCCTTCCAGCTGTTCAAAACTCTGCCAGAAAATCGTCAGAAAAAGTACGGCCAATGCGAGCAGGAGCAGTACGCGCAAGTCCAGCCAATGCCGGAACACGCCGGATGCCCGGAACGGCGATTCCAACCAATCCTCTTTTTGCGAATACATAACATGGGGTGCTTAACGCTGATCCATCCAGGTTAAAAATTCGGTGGCTTTTGCCTTGCTGACCACCACCGGCTCCTTGGTCACGGCGCGGAGTTTGAGGAGCAGTTTGCGGGCGAAATAATGCTCCACTTCCGAGACGGCCCCGAAGTTGACCAGAAATTGCCGGTTTGCCCGGTAGAATTGCCGCGGATCAAGCGAGTGCTCCAATTCATCGAGCGTATGATTTACGACATAGCGTTTCCCCTCAAACGTATGTAAAAACGTGATCTCGTGCTCAATATAGAAATAGGCAACGTCAGAAACAGCTACCGGAAACAACTTGTCGCGGTGCCCGACCAGAAAACTGGTCTTGTAGGCGGGTTTCATCTGCTGCAACATCTCGGCCAGTTTTTCCAGTCCGGACGCGCTTTGCTGGAAAAAATTCTGCAGGTTTTTGACCTTGTTCAGTGCCCGGCTTATACTCTCCCGGTCGAACGGTTTGAGGACATAGTCCACGCCATTTACCTGAAATGCCTCCAGCGCGTACTCATCAAAAGCCGTGCAAAACACAACGGGGCAGGCAATGTGTATCTCCTGAAAAATTTCAAAGCTCTGGCCGTCGGCCAGTTGAATATCCATGAAGATCAGATCCGGTTGCGGATGTGTGTTCAAATAATGCACAGCGGCTTCCACACTGTCCACAATCCCCAATATCTCAAGGGCAGGATCCAGGTCCAGCAAAATTGCCTGTAAATCAAGGGCTGTGCGCTGCTCGTCTTCGAGAAGGAGGATTTTCATGGAATGTGAATTTAATACACAAATCTACTGGTTAAACGGCATGACAGGGTAAGGCATTTCGGGGGAAACAGGCGAATTGACGGGGGAAGCGGCCCCGGATGCCCATCCGGGGCCGCAAGCGCCTGTTTTACAACCCGAAGGCGTAATAGTACTCCGTATCCGGGTTTGAGGGGTAAACGCCCTGGAGCATGACGCCGCCGCCATCGGCTTCCTCCAGTATTTTCGAGAACTGCTCCACCGTTTGTACCGGCTGGCGGTTTACGCTGGTGATGACAAATCCTTCGCGAATATCGGTTTGGTTGGCCAAACGGCCGGCGCTCAGGCTGGCCACCTGCACACCGCCGCTGATCCCGAGTTTTTTGGCCTCGGCCTTGTTCAGCGTTTCAAATTCGGCGCCCAGTGTGCGCAGGATTTCCGCCTGGCTGGTTTTTTTCACCACATCCGTATTGCCGGAGCGGTTGCGCAGCGTGACGGCGTAGGTATGTTCCACACTGTTGCGCAGCACGGTGACGTCCACTTTGTCACCCGGGCGGTGTTTGCCGATGCGTTCGAGCAGTTCCGGCGACGAGCTGATGGCCTCGCCGTCGATCCGGGTGATCACATCGCCGGCGCGCACCCCGGCTGCCCCGGCGGCACTGCCTTCAGCCAGGCTGTCCACATACACGCCATTAACTGTATGGAGATCCTTTTCTTTGGCAAAGTCCGCGTCGATACCCCGGATGGTGACACCCAGGTATCCGCGTTGCACGACGCCGTACGTTTTCAGGTCTTCCACTACTTTGGCAACGAGATTGGACGGAATGGCAAAGGCATAACCGGCAAAAACACCCGTGGGCGAGGCAATGGCAGTATTGATGCCAACCAGTTCACCGTTCAGATTGACCAGAGCGCCGCCGCTGTTACCGGGGTTCACCACAGCGTCAGTTTGGATAAAACTTTCTACCGGCGCCTTGTCCTGTACAATGTGCAGGTCGCGCCCCTTGGCACTCACGATACCGGCAGTAACAGTGCTGGCCAGATTAAACGGATTGCCAACCGCAACCACCCACTCCCCTACCCTGGCATTGTCGGAATTGCCGAATTCAATGAAGGGGAGTTTACTCGCATCGATCTTTACGAGCGCCAGATCGGAAGACGGGTCGGTACCGATCACTTCGGCAGTATAGCTGCGTTTATCGTTAAGGGTAACTGTCAGTTTGTCGGCATCCAGAACAACGTGGTTATTGGTGACGATATAGCCATCGGGGCTGATGACCACACCGGAACCGGTACCTTTCTCCACTTCGTCCGGCTGATTTCCCCGTTGTTGTCCCCCCAATCCGGGATCGCCAAAAAACTGCCGGAAGGGTTCCGGTATGCCCTGAAAATCAAACCCCTGCATCCGTCCGGTATTTTTCATGCGGACGCTGCTTTGGATGTTGACCACTACGGGCAGCGTTTTTTCGGCGGCAAAGGTAAAGTCAGCCACCATGGGACTTCCTGCTCCCGGGGTGTAATTGGCAAAATGTGCGGAGGTGCCCTGGGGTTGCACCCAATGCACCGTGTTGGCACCCCAACCTAACATACGGGCTCCGCCCAGTGCGGTCAAACCGCCTCCGAGGGTCAATGCAGCATACAAAAGATACTTTTTCATAGTATTTAGTTTAATTGTTTGAAAAGAGTTTGCAGCCTTTTGGCCGTTTTTACTGCAAAATAAGCGGGACTGCAAGCCAAAGGGAAGGGAATGCCGGTAGAACCGGACAGCCGAAGCGATCAGGCGGGCGAAATGCCCGGTGAACAGGCATTTTAAGTGAAAACGGCAAGTAATTTCCCGGGGAAAGCCCGAAAAGGACGGGGCGGATGCTTGATCGGGCAAACTGCCCGGTTTAGGGGTAGAGTTGCCCGGCTCAGGGCCTTAAGGTTTGCAGGAGGGGATCAGTATCCGCAGTTTTGTCCCGTCGATTTAGTTTTCAATGCTAGTTTATTCTTAGAAGGTTTTGTTTTGAATAGGTTTTTTGGTTCGCCGCCCGCCGGCCGCAAGGTATAGCGGGCGGCCCTTTTAAACCGGCCTTGTAGCGCAACGGCAGCGCTCCGGTACATCCGGCTGATGTGGCGTTCAACTCCCACCAGGGTCACGCGATTTTCGCACCGAACTCAAACATTTGTACACTTAAACTACTTTTTCAAGATGAAAAAGATCCTGTTTTCCGCAGCTTTTGCCTTTGTCGTAGCCGGCGCCTTTGCACAAAACACTAGCACTACGAAAAAGCCGACCACCCCCCCCGTGATGACAACCCCAAAAACAGTTCAAACGCCGGCGACAGGCAATGCAGGCGTTGCACACAAGCCAACCCAGCAACCCGCAGGTAAAGCCGCCCCGCAGCCCGCTGCCAGGGTCGCTCAAAAATCAACGGAAAAACCGGCCGAACAATCAACTGCGAAAACAGCCGGCAATGAAAAAAACAAGTCGGCCGCCGGAACGACTAAAACAAAACGGCACCATCGCAAGCATAAAAATGCTTCCGGGGAAGGACAGAAATCTCCAAAGCCGTCTTCGAGAAAAAATGAGCAGTGAATAGGTAGTTTTTTTATGGTTAAGGAGGGCCTTCGCACACCGGTGTGAGGGCTTTTTTGTTTTGCCCTACCGCCGCTTCAACAAAAACCGCCGCATATCCTCCACATTATACACCACGGATACCTCCCAACCATTTTCGTACAGGAAGTTAAGCCCGTCCACCGTGCTCCGGAACTCATAGCGCCGGCCTTTGTCGTCGGTCAGGCATTCGCCGGGCTTGACGTCGCGGTTGGCTTTTTGACCGTAATCGATCTGAAAATGGTAACTGCCGTCGGTGCGGCGCAGCGGGGTGGCTTCCAGGTAGGCGCTGGTATTCACGGAGCTCAGCAGGGTGCCTTCGACGTAGAGTTGCGCTGCGGCCCACAGGCTCTGGGCCAGGAAGAGGACGAGGAAAATTACTTTTTTCATAGCTGAAATTTTTCAGCAAAGAAAAGGGGCATTTCGCACCGGTTCCGGACCTTAACGAGGGTTTAACGGCTTAACAGTTTTTAACACAGCGTTTTATTCAGGACGCCGCCCCGGAAACGCCAAACATCCGCAGCGCATTGGCCGTCGTCACCCGGGCGATCTTTTCCAGGGGCTGCACCTTTACCTCGGAAAGCATCTCAGCCACATGCCGTACATAGGCGCTTTCGTTGCGTTTGCCGCGGTGCGGCACCGGCGGCAGGTAGGGCGCATCTGTTTCCAGCACGATATGCTCGAGCGGCACCTCGCGCAGGACGAGCGGCAGATCCGATTTCGGGTAGGTCAGGGTGCCGCCAATGCCGAGCATAAAACCCAGATCGATCATCCGCTGAGCCTGCTCCAGGGTGCCGCTGAAACAATGGAAGATCCCGCGCAAACGGCCGTCCTGCCCGGCCTTCACCAGTTCCAGGCATTCCTCGTTGCTTTCGCGCGAATGGATAATAATGGGCAGGTCGAGTTCCTTTGCCCATTCGATCTGCCGGGCAAAGGCAACTTTCTGGATTTCAAGGGTTGACTTGTCCCAATACAGGTCAATCCCGGTCTCCCCTACACCGGCCCAGGCACGACGCCCGAGCCATTCTTCCACCAGGGCAAGTTCGGCTTCGTACGTATCCGGTTGCACATGGCTTGGGTGCAAACCCATCATGGCAAAACAATGTTGGGGAAAATCCGACTCCAGGGCCAGCATCGCTTCGATGGACTCCGAGTCGATGTTGGGCAGGTACATCCGGGTCACGCCGGCATCAATAGCGCGACGGACCATGGCCGGCCGGTCGTGCTCAAATTTTTGGGAATAGAGATGCGCGTGGGTATCGACAAGTTGGTGCATGCCGCAAAAATACCTTATTTCAGGCGATTTAGCCGATATGCGCCTGGTAAGCGTCAACCGACATCAACTTGTCCAGGTCGGCCGGGTTGCTCACTTTGACTTTCACGATCCAGCCATTGCCGTAGGGATCTGTGTTGATCAATGCGGGATCACCGCCTTTGGAATCATCCAAACCGGGGTTAAACTCCAGCACCGTTCCCGTAACCGGCATCAGCAGGTCGGATGTTGTTTTTACAGCCTCCACCGTACCAAAAACATCGCCGGCATTGACCGTTTGGTCCATGGTTTCCACCTCGACGTACACGATGTCGCCCAATTCGCTTTGGGCAAAATCGGTAATCCCCACATAAGCAATGTTGTCGCCTTCCAGGCGGATCCATTCGTGATCGTTGGTGTATTTACAGTTGTCCGGAAAATTCATGTATGAATTCTGATTAATGGTTTATGAATTAAAATTAGCGCAAATTGCAGCGAGCTGTTTTTTCGCCGCGCCAAAAATACAGGTTTTGGTCTGGCTCCAAATTTTAGGGCCATAAAAATTAAATTATTGGGGATTTTCTACCTGAACAAAAAACGCCGACTTGACGGAATTTGACCTTTTATGCGTTAAGATTTTGCCGGTTTCAAAAAAACTCTCCTTCTTTGGCCGTCCGCTACAACACAAGCACCTAATCACGTTATGAAATACCCTTCGCTTCACGCCGAACTCTTCCAGTTTAACCGCAAGCGCTTCACCCGGGAGATGCAAGCCGGCACCCTGGCTATTTTTAATTCCAACGACCTGATGCCGCGTTCGGGCGACCAGTTTTACCCTTTCCGGCAAAATGCCGGCATGTTCTATCTCTCCGGGATCGACCAGGAAGAGACCATGCTGGTGTTGTTTCCCAACTGCCCGAAAGAAGGTTACGAGGAGTTGCTGCTGATCCGGCGCACCAACGAGCGGATCGCTGTTTGGGAAGGGCATAAATACACCAAGGAAGAAGCCCGGGCCGCTTCCGGCATCGAAAAAGTGCTTTTTCTCGACGAGGCGGAAGTGATTTTGCACGAACTGATTCTCCTCGCCGAGGGTATTTACCTGAATATCAACGAAAACGATCGCTTTCTTTCCCCGGTTGAAACCTGCGACGTGCGGTATGCGCATACCATCCGGCAACGCTACCCCGCCCATACCCTGTATCGCGCCCAGCCCATCCTGAAAAAACTGCAGATGATCAAAAGCCCCTATGAGGTGGAGCTGATCCAGCACTGCGCCGACATTACCGGCGGCGCCTTCCAACGGGTGCTTGAATTTGTGCGCCCCGGGGTTTGGGAATACGAAGTGGAAGCGGAGATCATTCACGAGTTTATCCGAAAGCGCTGCACCGGACATGCGTATATGCCTATCGTAGCCTCCGGAAAAAACGCCTGCGTGCTGCACTACGTTGAAAACAACCAGCAATGCCGGGACGGAGATGTATTGTTGATGGACTTTGGCTGCGAATTTGCCAACTACGCTGCCGACCTCACCCGATCCATTCCGGTAAACGGCGTCTTTACCGACCGCCAGCGCGCCGTGTATCAGGCGGTGTTGCGGGTACTCCGGGAAGCGCGGGCGCTTTTGGTGCCCGGCAATACGCTTGACGAGTACCACAAGGAAGTCGGCCGCATAATGGAAAGCGAACTAATTGGACTGGGCCTGCTTAAACGGGAAGACGTGAAGGACCAGGACCCGAAAAAGCCGGCCTATAAGAAATATTTCATGCACGGCACCAGCCATCACCTCGGGCTGGATGTGCACGATATCGGACTGCGCTACGAGCCTTTCCGGGCCGGCATGGTATTCACCTGCGAGCCGGGGATCTATATCCCGGACGAAAGTCTGGGTATCCGCCTTGAAAATGATATCCTCATCACCGACGACGGCCCCGTGGACCTGTTTGCAGAAATCCCCATCGAAGCCGAAGAGATCGAGGAACTCATGCACGCAAGCGTGCGGTAAGGTTTGCGGCGTCAAAAATCGACAAGTTCAATTTCAAAAACCAGCACCGCATTGGCGCGCACCCCGAATGGTGGGTATGCGCCATAACCCAAGCCGGAGGGGATCAGGAAGAGCCCTTTTCCACCCTTTTGCAACAGCGGAATGCCGATTTGCCAACCCTCGATCAGATTAGCCAGAGGGAATTTTGCGGTATTTGATCCGCTTGTTTCATCAAAGACCACCCCGTCCAGATAATAGCCTTTGTATTTAACCGTGACGGTGGAAGCCAGGGTCGGACTGCCCCCGCTACCGGGCGTATCAATAATGTAATGAATGCCGGATTCGTGTACCTCCGCCGTCAGGTTATGGTCGGCGAGGTATTGTTCGATGGCTTTGCGGTCGGTTTCGGCCTGGTCATCTTTATTGCAACTTCCGGAAAAGCCGAGGATCAGGAGCGCCGCCCCCAGGAACAGGAATTGTTTCATAAATAAATCGCGTGTGTTTTGTGTCTGGTCGGGGCCAAAGGTAAAACGGGCAATTCTTTTTTGACCGGCATTTCCCCCCGAATGTCAATAAAAACCAAATCCCCTTCCCTCCCAAGCGCAACGGTCCTATTTTTGCGACCGTTCAAATCAATTAACCAACCACGATACAAGATGCGACTATTCATCCTGTTTTTCCTCCCCATACTCCTTTTTGCCACGGCTCCGGTTTTTGCGCAAAACGACGCCACCACCGACAGTACCTTCATCGACGCCTATATCGATGGGTTGCAACCGGGCCTCGTTCGCCTGGTCGGCACCTTCGGCGACCAGAATTACCTGGCCGACTCCACCAGCGCAGACGCCAAGGGCCATTTTACTTTGCGCCGGCAAAAACCGCTGATGCCCGGTTTTTACTACTTCCTGCTGCCGGGCCAGAAGAACTTCTCCATCCTCATCGACCAGGACCAGCAGATGACACTCCGCGCTAATGCCAGCGATATAACGGGAACCATTCAGGTCAGCGGCTCGCTCAATACCGATCTCCTGTACCAAAATTTCCGCTTCCAGAACGCCCAGGAACCGGAACTCAACCAACTCGGACAGATCCTGCGCAGCAACCCCGCTACCTCGCCGGAATATCAGAAAGCCAAAGCCCGGCAAACTCAACTCCTCGACGAGCGCAAAGCCCACCTGGATGCGATCTTTTCGAAATATCCGGATGCCTTTTTTACCAAATTTAAAATCGCCGGGCAAAACCCCGAATGGCCGGAAAAACGCAAGCCCAACGGCGATCTGGATACCATCGGCAACCTCGTCGCCTACCGCGCCCACTTCTGGGACGGCGTCGATTTTACCGACAAACGGCTGCTCGGCACTCCCGTGATCGTCAACAAACTGCGCCGCTATATCACCGAACTCACCCCCCAACAGCCCGATTCCATCATCGCAGTGGCCGACCCGCTTGTGGAGCGCGTCCTGCCCTACAAGGAATATTTCCAGTTTTTCGTCAACTGGATCGGCCTGAATTATGAAAATGGGAAAACCAAGGTCATGGACGGCGAAGCGGTGTACGTGTACCTGATCGACAAGTACATTACCCCGGAAAACGCCTACTGGGACACCCCCGAAAACATCGAAAAACTGCGCAAGAAGGTGGATGAGATGAAAGCCAGCCTCATGGGCCGCAAAGGACCCGATGTACGGGCGCAGGATATCAACGGCCAGTACAAGAGCATTTATGAAATGACGGCGCCCATTATCGTGGTGTTCATGTTCAGCCCCGATTGCGAGCACTGCCAGGAGCAATCGCCGGAAATCGAACGGATCTACGAACGCTGGAAAGACCGCGGCGTCGATTTCTACGGCATTGCCGTGAATACCACCGACGAAGAGTGGCGGACATTTGTCAAAAAGAACGGCTTTACGTTTACAAATGTCTTCGATCCAACCAACCGGGCTATCTATGCCAAATACTACGTCGATATCACTCCGGAACTGTACGTGCTGAACAAAGACCGGATCATTGTCGCCAAAAACCTCGTGGCCGGTCAGTTGGAAACGGTGTTTGAGCGGGAACTGAAGAAACTGAAATAAGGGTCATTCATTCAGCGCCCAGTCGTATTCCCGGTACCCGATCTCCGCTCCGGATTTGAGCCGGACGCTGGAATATTGGTTCAGGAATTGCCGGAGCTCGCCGAAGTCAGCGGCATACCATTCGAAAATCTTGCTGAGCTGCGCTTTATCCGCAGTGATCACATTGAATTTCGGGTTGTTGATAAAACTGCGGGTCCGTTGTTGCAGCGCACCCTCCAGGTTTTCGGCCGTGTATGCCTTGTTCCACAGGGGTGGGCAGGAACGGGCGGCGCAATTGATCGCAAAGTGAATGCGCGCATCCCCGAATTTCGCGCGCAGGATTTCGTTTTCAATCTGGTTGAGGCTGTACTTTTTACCGCCCAGGGCAATGCGTTGGACATCCCAGGTTTTGCCCCCATCCAGATTTAAAATCGCGGATACCGGATAGTGGTCTGCGATCAGGTCAATGGTAAAAGCATTGTAGGCGTTGATCCAGTAGGCCATTTGTTCCGCTCGGGGCCGGGAATCCGCAGGCAGGTTGTCCGACAAGGCTTTCAAGTAGGCACCGAGTTTCTTTCGATCCGCTTTAAAGCCTTTATAATCGACTTTGCCTTCGGCACTGACGTGCTTCCGGAGCAATTGGTCCCAGGTTTGGTGCAGTTCGGCGGGCTTGCCGGGGCGGGTTGCCGGAGTGGCAAACAAAAAGCCGAGGAGCAAAAGGGCAAGACGCCCGGAAAACAACAGTTCTACCATAGATACGCAGATTTAATGGAATAACGTTTCTATTTCTGTTTGCGTTTACAAAAACCACTCCCGGGCTGCTAATTGTTGCCGCCCCAACAATTACGAGCGTGTTTGGGCTTTTTGCCTACTTTTGTGCCGCAAATACCCGCCGAAAACTGAAACCAAGCATCCAAGCCGTGTCCGTTCAAGTCCAGCATCTTACCAAAATTTACGATGTCCAGCGCGCCGTAGACGATATTTCGTTCGAAGCGCACCAGGGCGAAGTACTCGGTTTCCTTGGCCCCAATGGCGCCGGGAAGACCACGACCATGAAGATCATCACCGGTTACCTGCCGCCCAGCGCCGGAAGCGTCACCGTATGCGGTTTTGATGTCAGCGCCCAGGCTATGGAAGCCCGTGCCTGTATCGGCTACCTGCCCGAACACAATCCGCTGTACAAGGACATGTACGTGCGGGAATACCTCGAATTTACGGCCGGCTTACACCGGATGTCCAACATACGCAGCCGCGTAGCGGAAATGGTGGAACGCACCGGTCTGAGTTCGCACCGGCACAAGCACATCGGCGAATTGTCGAAAGGGTACCGGCAGCGCGTGGGACTGGCCCAGGCCATGCTGCACGACCCCCGGGTGCTCATACTCGACGAGCCAACCTCCGGACTCGATCCCAACCAGATTGTCGAGATCCGCCAGTTGATCAAAGATCTGGGCAAGGAAAAAACAGTGATCCTCTCCACGCATATTCTGGGCGAAGTAGAAGCCGTGTGCAACCGGGCAGTCATTATCAATAAAGGCAAAATTGTAGCGGACGCCTCCATCAGCGCGCTCAAGCAGCAGTTCAGCGGACAAAGCATCGTCACTGTGGAGTTTGGCCAGGCGGTCAAACAGGAGCAACTGGAAACCCTGCAGGGCGTGCAACAGGTCAAGTCGCTGGGCTTCAACCGCTGGCAACTCAGCGCCGCCACCGACTGCGACCTCCGGCCAACCGTTTCGGCCTTTGCCAGCCAACACAACCTGACTCTGCTGGAACTGCACAAAGAAGTGTTCAGCGTGGAAGAAGTATTCCAGCAACTTACTAAAGCACCGGCAGAACAATAAGCACCCCTCCGACCAAATCAATCATTAACCAATCAATACCGCTCCCCGGCCCGCTATGTTCGCCATATTCTACAAAGAGATCAATGCCTTTTTTTCTTCGCTGATCGGGTATATCGTCATCGGGATCTTCCTGGTATTGATGGGCCTGGTCATGTGGGTTTTCCCGGATTACAGCGTGCTGGACGGCAACTACGCCACCCTCGACACCCTGTTCAGCATGGCGCCCCTGATCTTTCTGTTCCTGATCCCGGCCGTTACGATGCGGACTTTTGCCGAAGAGACCCAAAGCGGCACCATCGAACTGCTGGTCACCCGCCCGGTGTCGGACTGGCAGATCGTGGGAGGCAAATACCTGGCCTGCCTGAGCCTGGTGGCGTTTGCGCTCCTGCCCACCGTCCTGTATTACCTTACCGTATATTCCCTGGGGGCGCCTCCCGGCAACCTCGATTCCGGCGGCATTATAGGGTCTTATATCGGTCTGCTTTTCCTGGCGTCTGCATTTGTGGCTATCGGCATTTTTGCCTCTTCCCTGACCAACAACCAGATCGTTGCGTTTCTGCTGGCCGCCTTTCTTTGCTTTTTTATCTTTCTGGCCTTTGATTTTCTGAGCCGCCTGCCGGTCTTTTTCGGCAAAACAGACGACTTGGTCCAGGCCATCGGGATACAATACCACTACAATTCGATGAGCCGCGGGGTGCTGGACAGCCGCGATGTGGTGTATTTCATTTCGCTGACTGCGGTATTCATTGCCGCCACGGTGCTCTCCCTGGGGCGGCGGAGGTGGTGAGGTTTGTTGCCCAGCCCTCCTTTCTCCGCTTACTGGGCATCTTTTTTCCAATAGATGACCACGCAGCGATACAGCTTGCGCAGTTCCTCCAGTTCGCTCTCGCGGGTGTACTCCTCTTCTTCAATACCGCCGGCTACGGATTCACCAAAAACGCGCAGCAGCATACGTCCCGGATCCACACCCCTGTCGATCATATAGTTGCGCACGGTTCGGGCGCGGGTAGTCGCCAGTTCGAGGTTTGCGACCCCCGTACCGACAGCGTCGGTATAGCCCAGGATACGCAGCTGGGATCCCGGCGCATCCTTTAACTTGCCGAGCATATAATCCAGATCGGGCAGTTCCTTCTCCGGCAACCTGGATTGACCCAGGTCAAAATAGATAAACCGCACGCTATCACTTTCTGCAACTTCGACCGGGCCGCCTTTGAAATAGGCGCAACTGCTGCGGTCGGTCAGCACCCGCTGCCGTTCCAGATCGATAACCGTCGCATATTCAAAACCTTTGAGGAGCAGTTGCTTTTGTACGTCCTCCGCCTCTATATAGGTGGGGTAGGAACCAAACAGATAGCGATACATGCCCGCATCGTCCACACTCACCGCAACGCCGTTAAGGCCGCGGTCGCTGAAATAAGACGCCGGTACCGAATCGGCAAAGGCAGCCACCTGTACGCGGAAATTCTGGGCGGAAAGTGAAAATGCCATCAGGCCAAACAAGGCAATTGGAAGGGCAACAAGCATTCGAAGCATAGGGGGAAGTTGAAATTTTTGCAATACAGGGCGAAATTAGGGAATTTATAGCTTGTGCTTTATTTTAGCGGCTGATACGGAAGTATTATGCGGTTACTGCTCACTATTATGACAACCCTGGCCTCATTCTGGATGCCGGGATGGATTGTGTCGCCGGCTGAAGCATCGGGGCGGATACCGGATATGGCAGTAGCAATAACTGCCACCAGACCCGATCCGCAGGACCTTTCCATTTTTGAGCAAAAAATTCAAATTGCCCGCCAGGAAAAAACGCTGGCGGCCCAAACCCTGGCCGTGGCACGCTCGTTCCTTGGCACACCCTATGCGCACGGCACCCTGGAAACGGAAGGCGAGGAAAAAGTGGTTGTTAATCTGCACGAGCTGGATTGCTGGACCTTCGTGGAAAACAGCCTGGCCATTGCCCTGAGCAGCCGTGCCGCCGAACCGGGCTTCGACACCCTTCTGGCGCTGGTCCAACAACTGCGCTACTGGGGCGGCACCGTCGATGGCTATGCCTCGCGGATCCACTATTTCTCCGGTTGGTTGCTGCAGGCCGGGAAAATCGGTTACCTGCGCGACCTGTCCAAAGAACTCGGGGGGCTTCCCTATCCGGCGAATATCGGATACATGACTGCTCATCCGCAAAAATACCCCGCCCTGCAAGACCCAAAAACGTTCCGGCAACTCCAACAGGTGGAAGCGCGCCTGAACCGCCACGCCTGGTACTATATTCCCGAAAACCGGATCGCCCGGATAGAATCGCAACTCCGCGACGGCGACCTCATTGCCCTGACCTCCTGGAAAAAAGACCTTGATATTGCCCACCAGGGCTTCGCCGTATGGCAAAACGGCCGGGTGCACCTGCTGCATGCCTCTTCCCTCGGCAAACGGGTAGTGCTTTCGACACAGCCGCTCGCCGAGTATGTCCGCTCGCAAAAGGGCCAATCCGGGATCATGGTGGCGCGGTTGGCATCTGAAACAAACGAGTAAAAGCCCTATACGTATTCTCCCAGGAGCGCCAGTTTGCTGGCCAGATCGACATCGTCTTCTGCGAGTGCTTCCTTGGCCAGTCGGTGCAGCGCCTCGCGCGATGCCCCGCCGGAAGCCAGTATGGCCGGCACGCGGGGGTCGGCCATTACCGCCATCACCTCTTCGCGCGGGGGCAAGGCAGTCAGCGCAGCGATACGGGCCAGATCATTGCCGGTCAATACCGGGCTATGCCGAAGTCCCTGCGGGAGCGCGTCGAACCCGACGCCGATATCCGTAACTTTTTGCACCACTTCCATGACGGCGTCCCCGCTGGCGCGGGCATAGTAAAAACGGCCCATGCGGCCCATCAGGTCGATCTTGTGCGGGTCGATGCGGCCGGATTCGCTCAGTACCCGCTCGTCGATATGCATCAGCACAATGCGACAGATGATCAGGTTGCCGGCGCCGCCTTTCTCCCCAAGGGGCAGGATATTCTCCACCACGCACTCCATGTGCACCGGGCTTTCCGCCACCCGGAACGGTTTCACCCGGGTGGACGGCAGGGGTGTAAAGCCTGCTTTTTCAAATTCGTTCACCTCCGGCCCGTATTCGACGCTGCACAGAGCCATCTGGCGAACAATCGCATGGGGCACAACGTTAATTACTACCTCACCGGTATCTTCCACGTTTTTGAGGGTATCCTTTGTTGTGTTATTGGCAACGCGCCGGTTGGACGAAAAGATCAGGATGGGCGGGTTGCTGCTGAACGCGTTGAAAAAACTGTACGGCGCCAGATTCGGCACGCCTTCCGTACTGATCGTGCTGGCAAAGGCAATAGGCCGGGGCGCCACGGCGCCCAAAATATACTGGTGCAGGTCTTTGGTCGGTATTTGAGCCGGATCGATGGTTAACACAGTAGTCTAATTATTTATGTGGGTAATAATTGCCCAAAGAACGGCATCTGCCCCGGATATTTGCACTCCTTTTTCAAAAAACAACAGCGAAATATGAAATCTGTATTTGGAAAAATCGGACTGGTCCTTCTGGTGGCAGTGCTGGCATATCTTTTTTACCGGTACCGCCAGCCGCGTTTTATCGCCGGGGAAAAAGCGCCCGAATTTACCACAACGCTGGCCAACGGCGAGACTATCCGGTTTTCCGATCTCTCGGGCAAATATGTACTGCTGCAGTTTTGGGGCAGCTGGTGCGGCCCCTGCCGGGCTGAAAACCCGCAATTGGTGCGCTTATACCAAAAATACCACGACCAGGGCCTGGAGATCTTCAGTGTCGGCATCGAGCAGAACCCGCGCGCCTGGCAGATAACGATGACCTCCGACGGTATGATATGGCCCTATCATACCATGGAATCCGGCAAGTTTGACGGCCCTTTGGCCCGCCTGTTTAATATCCATTCCATCCCCAGCACCTTTCTAATCAATCCGGAAGGGGTGATCATGGGCGTCAACCTCGATCCAAGGCAGATGGATAAGATGCTGCAAAACAGCCTGGCCGGTCGCTGAACGCGTGTATCCGGACTTTCATAACAACAATTTATCGATTCTGCCAAATTGGCACAGTTCGGCGGAGGGCATAATTATTGCACAAAAGCCTGATGATTAACCATTTTTGCTCAACCCAAAGCTGTAAATCGGCCCTATTATGAAGAAAAAGCGCATGGATAAAAAGCAGGAAGAAGAACAGGAAAATGCTGCTGACCAACCCGAAAGCACCGAAAAACACCGCGAAAAGGGGGAGGATAAGCCGGATTCCGGCAACGGGCAGGAAGCGATCAATCAACAACTGGAAGAGATGCGCACCAAATACCTGTACCTGTTGTCCGATTTTGAGAACTACAAACGAAATGTCGCCAAAGAACGCCTGGAATTACAACAAACCGCCGGACGTGACATCGTGACAGCGCTGTTGTCAGTTTTGGACGATTTTGACAGGGCAGCTAAAAACACAGGTCTGGATGAAGGTATTGCCCTGATCCACCACAAACTCCTCCAAACCCTGCAAGGCAAAGGCCTCGTTTTGCTGGACTGCAAGCCAGGCGATGCCTTCAACCCGGATACCCAGGAAGCCGTGGCAGAAATACCCGCCGCAACGGAAGAACTGAAGGGAAAAATCGTGGATATCGTGGAAAAGGGCTACCAACTCGGCGAGCGGATCATCCGCTATTCCAAAGTGGTGGTGGGGCGGTAAACACCCGGCGCCCGGGAAGCAATGCATTTAATGATCAAGGACAGCAATGGCAAAAAGAGATTACTATGAGGTACTCGGCGTTCAAAAAAACGCCGGCGCCGACGACATAAAAAAAGCCTACCGCAAGAAGGCGATCGAATTTCACCCGGATAAAAACCCGGGGGACAAGACTGCCGAGGAAAAATTCAAGGAAGCAGCGGAGGCCTATGAAGTGCTCAGCGATGCAGACAAGCGGGCACGGTACGACCGTTACGGGCACGCCGGCGTGGACAATATGGGCGGCGGAGGCCCCAGCTTCGAAGGCATGACCATGGATGATATCCTGCGGCGTTTTGGCTTCGACTCCGATGATATCTTCTCTGAATTTTTTGGCGGCGGACGACGCGGCGGCGGCGGTTTCCGCGGCACGCGCGCACGCGGTGAACGCGGTTCCAACCTCCGGATCAAGGTAAAAATGACCCTGGAAGAGATCGCCACGGGGGTCAGTAAAAAAATCAAAGTGCGAAAACAGGTGCAATGTAGCACCTGCAACGGCAGCGGCGCCCGCGACAGCAGCTCGGTTGATACCTGCAGCACCTGCCGGGGTTCGGGCATGGTGAGCCGGATT
>CAYVDV010000028.1:0-21035 GCA_964450465.1 uncultured Saprospiraceae bacterium | reverse complement strand
GAGTTTTGAGTTTTGAGTTTTGAGTTTTGAGTTTTGAGTTTTGAGTTTTGAGTTAAGGGGCGCAGATTTCGGGAATTTTGCAAATTTCCGAAATCTGATCCTCGCGTTTTTTTTTGCCAAAATTGAGGTAGTTCCTTGTCGTACTAAAGCGACTTATGATACACCCTCTATTCAGCGTTCCGTGTGCGAAGAACAGGCATTGTGCTAAGACCGTCTAAAAAAAGCGACCAAACGCTGCAAATTTCAGAAAAAAAGAAAATGCCTGCACCCCGTTAATCCAACGACAAGTGCAGGCGCAAAAACAAAAACCCCTTAATTCTTTTAAATCAACCCGTTTATACGCACCTAATGGCACTCCGGCACAGCCTTGGGTACTGCCGACTCGAACAGGGACAGGTCGAGATGCAGCCCCCGGGAAAGCAAGAGCGCTCCGGCGAGAATGAGCAGAGCCGGTTGCACAAAACGCAGTTTTTTGCGCCAGCCGGGACTGAAGCGCTGACCGGTGGTCATGAGCACAAGCAGCAGCGGCAACGTACCGAGGCCAAATACGGCCATAAACACACCGCCCATCCAGCTGCTGGTGGTACTGATTGCGCCAGCAATGGCAGCGTAAACCAATCCGCAGGGAAGCAATCCGTTGAGCATCCCTACGCCGAGGGCAGCACCGCGCGGGTACCTGCGCATGAGCCGGCCGATTTGTTGCTGCACCCAGCGGGTGAGTTGCCGGATGCCGGGTACCGCAAGGGTTGCACGCTCCCACTCGACGGCAAAAAACGCCGCTGTAAGCAAAAGCAAGCCGGCAAATATGGAGAGGGCCTGCTGGAACCCTGCCAGCGCGATGCCTTTTCCCAATAACCCGAACAATATGCCGAGGACAATATAAGTGGATATGCGTCCGAATTGATAGACGAGCGTTTGCCCCAGGACTTGCCAGCGCGCAGCAGCGCCAAGCGGCAATGCCAGCATAAGCGGGCCGCACATGGCTACACAGTGCAGGCTTCCGGCCAGTCCCAGTAAAAACGCAGTCCAGAACATATATCCGTTCGTCAGGCGCGTGTGACCGTCACAAGCGCTTCATTGAAATATTTTGTGCCATTGGCCTGCCAATCCACCTCCAGATGCCAGAGTCCGGTAGCAAGTTGCCCGGTAGGGATCTCCATCTGACCGTCGGATCCGGCCTGGATTTGCAGGTTGAAATCATCATGCACGGTAGCCGGCCGGAAGCATTTGATCGATCCCATCGGTTTGCCGCTCAGCGACGGAAACGTTAGCCGGATCACCTGTTTGTCGGCAATGTATTCGACTTTCAGACCAACCTCCAGATTGGCAGCGTTTTGCTTTTTCTCCATGTGCTCCTGATAGTTCAGATCCAGCTTGTAATAATCCTGCCGGACCAGGCCCGGATCATAATAACGCGAGCGCAATACCACGGCGACCATGGTGAGGGCGAACACCCCATACACCAGCGCGATTCCAGTTCCCCAGTTGAATTTCATTGTCTGTATAAGTGTTTGATTTATGGATAAATTTCTGCCAATGCTCTGTCACTGACCTACCTTCTCCCGGGGCCCATAAAATTTGTTTCAACTTCGTCAATCGGCTTGCCTTCGGACAACACCTCGATCACAATCGGCGTTTTACGGCCCTTAAGTTGATCGGAAGCAAGTTCCACGAAGAAAGCGCCTTGTTTTTTCTCTCCTTTTTGAATGGTTCCCGGAGCCTGTCCCACCACAAAAATTTCTCCTTTTGGCGAAACCAGATGCAATTCGACCGGGAGCTCCTGTACCGACTTGTTTATAATGGTGTACGTATAGAGGTTGGTGAGGTGTGTTTCATCCTTCTGTTGGTACATCTGCCCGGGCGATCGCAAAATGATCGTTTCTACCATACCTCGGTTGACCAGCAGCAGTACATCCATGATCAGCAAGACCAGCAGCACGGCTGTATAGCCCCACACCCTTGCCGTAAAGACCTTGCGGTTTCCGGACTCGATGCCGAGCATAGAGTCATACCGTATCAACCCGCGGGGGCGGTCCACCTTATCCATCACAGCATCACAGGCATCCATGCAGGCCGTACAGTTGGTACATTCGAGCTGGGTACCGTCGCGAATATCAATTCCGGTGGGGCAAACGGCGATGCAGAGTTTGCAATCGATGCAATCGCCCGGTTGGGATGCCGGCCCGCCGGATTTGACCGTCGTGGATGCCTGACCTACCGCCATTTGGATTTGTTCCACCGGATCAGCCATATCGCCGGCCGTTGGTGTGGCATCGGCGGCGACAAGACCTGTTTTTTGCTTGCGCAGTTTACCGCGCGGTTCCCCGCGGACGTGATCATACAACACTACAATAGATTCTTTTACCAGTAGTACGCCCTGCAAGCGCCCGTAAGGGCAAATAGTTGTGCAGACCTGCTCGCGCAGCCGTGCAAACACCAGATAAAAGGCCGCGGAAAACACCAGCATACTGGCGAAACCGCCAACATGCTCAGACAGTGGTTCGCGGATAATCCGGATCACCTGGTCCATTCCGATCAGATAGGCCAGAAAGTAGTTAGCGACGACCACTGAAATTGCGAAGAAGATCGCATGTTTCAGGGTTTTTTTGCGCAGTTTTTCCGGAGTCCAGGGAGCTTGGTCCAATTTGCGCTGGTCATTGGCGTTGCCCTCAATCCAGTATTCTATTTTCCGGAAAAACATTTCCATGAATACGGTTTGCGGGCATACCCAGCCGCAGAACAGCCGGCCATAGACTACCGTAAACAGGATGATGAAGACGATAAACGTCAGCATCGCCAGCACGAAAAGGTGAAAATCCTGCGGCGTAAACAGCAGCCCGAACAACACGAATTTGCGTTCCAGAACATTAAAAAGTAAAAATTGCTCCCCATTGACCTTGATAAAAGGCATGACGAGGAAAACGACCAGAAACGCGATACTTACCCAGGTACGTGCGTTATAAAAGCGGCCTTGTGGTTTTTTGGGATAAATCCATACGCGTTTACCCTCCCGGTCAACGGTTGCGATCTGATCGCGAAACTCCTCAGTATCTTCAATGATGGAGTCCCAGTTTTTTTCTTCAGCAGCCATGTTAAATCAACAAGCGGTTCTTGTGTCAAAATCGGGTGCAAGTTGGCAGGATGAAACAGGCAGGCGTATGACTACTGTCACGCGCCTGCCTGATGTTCATCAATTTAGCAGACCAAGCGAACAGGGAGTGCCCTGAGATCGCAAAATCTGTTCTGTTTTGTCGCTATCCGCCGGTTGCAGTTCCGGATGTTGCGGTAGAATCAGCAGCCGTAGCTTCGGTTTCTTTCCAGATATCGCCTTGCGGAGCCTTTTGATTGGGAGGATTGGTCCCCTGCAGGGTGAGAATATACGAAGCCACTTTTTGCATGTCCGAGGGAGTGAGTTGGCTTTGCCAGGAGATCATCCCCTTGTCCGGAACGCCATACTTGATCGTTTTGAAGATATTCTTTATCCCGCCCCCGTGTATCCAATACTCATCGGTCATATTGGGTCCAACCAAGCCTTCGCCCAACTGGCCGTGGCAGGCTGCGCAAACGTTTTTGAAAATAAGTTCGCCTTCTCCCAGAGGGCCGCTTTCCGTAAGCGCAACGACGTTGGACTCATCCACAGCATTCGCTTTGCCGGCCAATGCAATTGCCTCGGATTTTTTGGCCTGTTCCACTTCCATCTGGTACTCTTCGGCCGAGGAGGGGCCGTTGCCGCCCCAGTGGTAGTAGAACATATAAATGACGGCCCAGATGATCGTGAGAATGAACAAATTGACCCACCAGGGTGGCAGACGATTGTCCAGCTCGCGGATGCCGTCAAAATCGTGGTGCGACAAAATTTCATGTTCGCGCTCGATTGGCACGGCGTCCTCCCAGTATTGCTTGCGGAGTTTGTCCCAAAAACTTTCTGCAGCAGGCTGAGCGGCGGCAGCCGGTTCACTAAGTGAAACGCCGGATTTGGAGGCTTCCAGTTCAAGCACTTTCTTGTACAGGAATTGATTCACTTTTACGACATAGATCATCGCCACGATGAACAGAAGGGCGCCCGCAATAGCCAGAATATAGGTCATCAGCTGCGGAAACGTATCGGCAGTATTGGCGGCTGGAGCGGTTGCCGCCTGGCTCCAGAGGGTAGCCGCAAAGCCCAAAAGGAGGAATGTGAAAAGATATTTGACGAATTTCATTGCTCAAATAAGATTTAGAGTTCCAGGTTTTGCTCAGTCTTCCAGCGGCAACCGGGCCATTTCTTCCAGATCGCTGTTTTTACTGAAAAATATCCGGACCAGGGCAAAGCAAAACGTGCCGAAAAAAATCAGCAGGGCTGTTATGCCGAACCACTGTATGCCTTCTACGGATTGGAGGAGGTATTTGTACATGTTTTACGATTGTCGGTGGATGGTGACAGTGGACAGTTGACGGTGGAACATGTCCACCGTCAACTGTCTATCGACTGCTGTTTACTGCTTTTTTTGTACTTTGATATCTGTTCCCAGACGCTGCAGATAGGCAATGATGGCCATCATTTCCTTGGTCTCCATGCCTTCATCAGCGATACCTTGTTCTTTCAGCGTTTTGGCCACTTGTTTGGCTTGCGCCTCTGCATCGGCAATGGCGCGTTCTTCCATTCCTTTCGGATAGTCGGTGCCCAGTTTCCGCAGCGTACTGATCTTGGCCGGGAGCAAACTCAGATCGAGTTCGTTGTCCGCCAGATGAGGATATTGCGGCATGATAGAGCCCGGCGACATGGTACGCGGATCGATCAGGTGGTTGTAATGCCAGCTGTCCGGATATTTTCCGCCTTCGCGGTGCAGGTCCGGCCCGGTGCGTTTACTTCCCCACAGGAACGGCCGGTCAAATACATATTCACCCGACTTGGAGTATTCGCCATACCGTGCGGTTTCGCTGCGGAAAGGACGGACCAACTGGGAGTGGCAACCCACGCAGCCTTCGCGGATATAGAGGTCGCGGCCCGCAAGTTCGAGCGGCGTGTAGGGATGTACGCTTTCGATCTTGGGTATCTGGCTTTCCACAAATACCATGGGAATGATCTGCACGATACCGCCGATGGAAATCAGGATAGCGCTCAGGAGCAACATCTGGATCGGGCGCTGCTCGATCCATTTGTGCCAGTACTGGCCTGCGACGGATTCGGGACGCCGCTCGCGAGCCTGGGCTTCGGCAGCCTCGTTGGCCAGGAAGGAACCCTGTCCTGCGGTTTTCGCCAGGTTATACACACCTATGCATGCACCTGTAAAGAACAGAGTGCCACCCAGGGCGCGTACTGCGTACATCGGTATAATTTGCGTTACCGTATCCAGGAAGTTACCCCATGCCAGCGTGCCTTCCGGGGTAAATTCTTTCCACATCAAGCTCTGGGTCCAGCCGGCCCAGTACATCGGGACGGCATAGAAGATGATACCCAGCGTACCGATCCAGAAGTGGATGTTCGCCAATTTAGTGGAATAGAGTTGCGTGCGATACATACGCGGCCACAGCCAGTATAATACGCCGAAAGTCAGGAAACCGTTCCAGCCCAAAGCGCCTACGTGCACGTGGGCAATGGTCCAGTCGGTAAAGTGACTTATCGCGTTAATGCTTTTTATCGAAAGCATGGGGCCTTCGAAGGTCGCCATACCGTAGGCGGTGACAGCCACCACCATGAATTTCAAAACCGGATCCTGCCGCACGCGGTCCCAGGCGCCGCGGAGGGTGAGCAGGCCATTGAGCATACCGCCCCAGGACGGAGCGATCAGCATGATGGAGAACACTGTACCCAAGGACTGCACCCAGTCGGGGAGCGAAGAATACAACAGGTGGTGCGGACCTGCCCAGATATAAATGAAGATCAGCGCCCAGAAGTGGATGATCGACAATTTGTAGGAGTAAACCGGGCGATTGGCGGCCTTGGGCAGGTAGTAATACATGATGCCCAGGTACGGCGTGGTAAGGAAGAAGGCCACGGCGTTGTGGCCATACCACCATTGCACCAGCGCATCCTGTACCCCGGCAAAGACCGGATAACTGCCCATAAGGGAATAAGGCAGTTCAAAACTCCGCACGATATGCAGCACGGCTACCGTGATCCAGGTAGCGATGTAAAACCAGATTGCCACATACAGGTGGCTCTCCCGGCGCTTGATAATCGTGCCAAACATGTTGATCCCGAAAATCACCCAAACCAGTGTGATCAGCAGGTCAATAGGCCATGCCAGCTCCGCATATTCGCTGCTGGTCGTGATACCCATCGGCAGGGTAAGGGCAGCGCAAAGAATGACAACCTGCCAGCTCCAGAAATGGACCCAGGACAGGGTGTCGCTAAGCATGCGGGCCTTCAGCAGCCGCTGAAGGGAATAATACACACCCATGAAAATACCATTGCCCACAAACGCGAAGATCACTGCGTTGGTGTGCAAGGGGCGCAAGCGGCCAAATGTCGTGTAAGGGATGCCAATCTGACTGAGATTAAGCGAAGGGAAAATCAACTGGAAGGCCAGGATCAGGCCGACCAGCATCCCAACAAGCCCCCAAATGAAGGCGGCCATCCCAAACGCCCGCACAATGCGGTTGTCGTACTGAAATTGTTCGATACGGCTCATAAGTTTGTTCGTACTGAGTTGCAGGTTTCGTTTTACTGATGTTGTTCGCCCTCTCCCGACCCTGTCTGGTTTTCCAGCAGTTCGTCATCAAACAACATACGCACCGATGGGGTATAGTCGTCGTCAAACTGACCGGATTTGGTTGCCCACAGATAGGCAAGCAGGAAGCCGGCTGCCACGATCAGGCTGATGAGGATAAGGAGAAAGATTATTTCCATTTTATGTTTGTTGAAAACCGGCTGCAAGGTCGTGGAGCTCATCATCGTGACAGATGACATTTATCAGGGGGTATGGTGATGTTTATCAAGTATCCGATTTCAATGTTTTCGTTTTCCGGTATTTTCCGCGTTATTTGTAGGCAGAAAACACTACAATCGCCCTGAAACACCCCTCGCATGCTGCGCATATACATCTCTTATGCCCCGGCTGACAAAGCCTACCTGAATACTTTGCTCAAATGGCTCAAACCTTTGAGCGAGAAATACAATTTGCGGATCTGGCATAATCCCCTGCCAAGGCCCGGATCAAAATTCCCGTATCAATGGGATGCCATGCTGGATCAGCTGGCAGAAGCGCATATCTATCTTTTCCTGATCTCGTACCATTCCCTGAGCATGTCGTATATTCAACAGGAAGAAGTGCCGCGGGCGGTAGCGCGACATATTGACCTGGGGGAAAAATACGTACGGATATTTCCGGTCCTGCTATCGCCTTCCCACTGGAAACAGCATTCCGGGCTCGCCGGGTTCAAACCCCTCGGCGGACCGCGGACCCTGGCAGAATTAAAACCGGAAGAAAACGGGTATCTTATGTTGGTTACCCAGTTGAACCTGGTGGTGGAAGACCTGCGGCGCAACTGGATGGAAGAATACCGGCGGATCGGGTTGCCTGTTGAGGAATTCACCAGGCCCGCACTCCCCCCTCCTCCCCCACCCGGATTGAAACCAATACCGGGTTGGGTCAGTGTGGCGCTGCTGTTTGCCCTGTTCTACCTCGTCACCAGCTGGTATTTCAGCGGCTGCGCGCCCCGCATGTATTATCTCTACACGCCAGAGTCGCTGCCTTACCAGCCCACGCCGTATCAATATATCCGGGAAAATCCGGTGCAGGCGCCGGTGGATGTGCCGCTGCGGCCAGATGACGATACCATTGGCCGGGCCCTGCGCTTGCCGTATGAATGAACCCGGAACCGGAAAAATTCCAGGTTCATTGCGGTCTGGTCCATTCTTTTGCTTTTTTGGCACGATTTTTTGAAAACAAAAACCAGAAAGGGCTTAGCATTTGATTGGTTAATTGTTTTCATGGTTATGTTGTGCCATTCGGTCGAAAAGACGGGATGGCTTTTTTATTTCCCGCCTACAGCATATTGACCTCCGGTTCCAGACGAACGCCAAACCGCTGCTCCACCGATTCAATAATGGCAAAAGCAAGGGAGGCTACTTCGGACCCGCTGGCGCCGCCGTGGTTGACCAGCACCAAAGCCTGCTTTTCATAGCAACCTGTGTTGCCTACCCGCTTGCCCTTCCAGCCGCATTGCTCGATCAGCCACCCGGCCGGGATCTTGACGCGCCCATTGGGAAGATCATAGGAGGGTACTGCCGGATGCGTCTGCCGGATGCGCTCCAGAACCGGGCGCTCCGTTTCCGGGTTTTTAAAAAAACTGCCGCAGTTGCCGATACGGGCCGGGTCGGGCAATTTGGACGAGCGGATCCGGATCACGGCCTCGCTTACGTCCGCAATGGTCGGCTGCGCGACGCCCATGGCATCCAGGGTCTTCTGAATGTCGCCATAGGCGGTGTTAACCCGGTGCCGGGAAGTACTGAGCGACAGCGTAACGGAGCTGATACAAAACCGGCCTTTGGCTTCCCGCTTAAAAATGCTGTCGCGATAGCCGAACCGGCAAGCCTTCCGGCTGAAGTAACGCTCTTTTCCGGTAGCCAGTTCAACCGCATGCAGGCCGACAAAAACGTCCTTTAGTTCGACGCCGTAGGCGCCAATATTTTGTACCGGCGCCGCGCCCACCGAACCCGGGATCAGGCTAAGGTTCTCAACGCCGCCAAAATCCTGCGAAATGGCCCATTGCACAAACGCGTGCCATTCTTCGCCCCCGCCAATGCGCACCCATACCCGCCGGGGAAATCGCCGGATAACTTCAATACCGGTAATACCGTTCCGGATCACCAGCCCCGGCCAGTCCTGCGTAAACAAAATATTGCTGCCCCCGCCCAGGATAAGTACTGGCGTAATTCCCTGGCGGAGCGCCTGGCGAAGTTCTTCAACAGACCGGACCTCCGTCCACCAGGCAGTTTTTGCCGGCAGGCCAAAGGTATTGTAGGGTAAAAGAGAAGCGTTTTTGCGAATATTCATGGCATGGTTTACGGTGCGCGGTGGCAAACAATCAGTTTTTCAGCAGGCAATTCAACTGCCGTGCGAGGAAATCCACATTTTGCACCTCGTAATCTTCGTATCCGGTACTCCAGGCGATCCTGATCTTATCGAACAGGTTTTTTTGCATCTTTTTCAGCATTCCACCATCTACAACGTATTGTCCATTAAACACAAAACTCTGGTTATCGTCGCTGGCTTTCCCCTCGTCCAGGCGCAGGTTATACAGGGTAAAGGTTTCTCCGTTGAGTAATTTCAGCACAGCAACCCCATTGCGGGGCAGGCTGCCGAATGCCCGGCGGGCGTTCACATCATTGATGGTAAAACTAAGTGAAAGCACATAGGTACCGCCGTTCATCGCCATCGAGGCCTGACAAATAATATGCTCCCTGTCGGGAAAATACGATTTCAGCGAAGGGTTCGTGTAGCGGAACAATTCCTCCTTTTGGGTTTCCCGCCGGCGCTCCCCGGAAAATTCATCTCTGGAATCAGCCGTCAGCACACAGGGGCGGGGAGGCGGGTTGAGGAGCACATCTTCCGAGGCCTTGTAGGTTTTGAATTCAGGCCGCGCAGGCGCCTGTTTCTTTTCTTTTTTCGCGGGTTGCGATTCCGTTGTCGTGGCCGCGGAATCGACCGCCACGGTGTCGATCGCCACGGTGTCGGCTTGCACAGCGATGTCCGCCAGATCCACGGGATCGGTCACACCCACCGTGCCGATGACCTCGGCTATCGGCGTTTCCTTCGGCACTTCCGGCGGCGGGATCAGGGCGGCAACGCTTTTGTAGGCTTTGGGCAGGTTTTTATACAATGCTGCAGAATCCATATCCGCTACCTTGGTGGCCAGCGCTAAAGCCTGGTCGGCTTTTTTCACCTGTTTCAGGGCATTTTTTTCGGTATTCTTTGCCGTTTTAAGGATTTTCCCCAAGGTTTTCTGTTCTTCCTTGTCAGCCAGGGTATCCGCTTTGCAGGCCGCGAGCTGATCCGTGGCAACCTCGCGCTCCAGTGCTGCCCGATCGGCCTGGCTAACCAGGACTTCGCGAATGCCGGCAGCCTGCGAAGACAAGCGCAAGGCCAGATCCCGGACCTGATATTCCGGCAGTGAATCCAGCACCGGCAGCGTATCCAGCGCAGGGAAATCGGGATTTTGGGCAGAAAGCGCGGTTTGGACGCAAAGCACCAGCGCTGCAATTCCAAGTGTTTTAAAGATAAAGCCGTTACTTTTCATACGATAAAGCCGCCATTGGGCGAAATAGAGCGAACGTTTTAACCGGAGGCGCTAATTTGCGCCGGCAAAAGTACTTTTCATTAAGGATCTAATTATGCGAACGTCTTTTTTAAAAATTTGTTGGTTTACGCTGCCCCTGCTCAGTGTCGCTTCCTGCGGCCCTTCCGGCAGCGCTGATACCAAAACACAAACCATGGAGTTTAAAAAAATTGCAGTAACGTATCCGGTGACACGACAGGATAGTACCGTGGCCGACACCTATTTCGGCCAAACGGTAAAAGACCCCTACCGCTGGCTGGAAGATGACCAGAGCGCGGAAACCAAGGCCTGGGTACAACAGCAAAATGCCGTCAGTTTCGGCTATCTGGAACAGGTGCCCTACCGGGGAAAGATCAAAGCCCGGCTGGAACAGATCTGGAATTTTGAAAAATTCGGAACGCCATTCAAGAAAGCCGGCTTCTACTATTTTTTCAAAAACGATGGCCTGCAAAACCAAAGCGTGCTGTACCGCCAGGCTACACTCGATGGCGAGCCCAAACTGGTGCTCGATCCCAATACGTTCAGTGCCGACGGCACCGCATCCCTGCAGGAATACAGTTTTTCCAAAGATGGCCGCTACCTGGCCTATGCTATCTCCGAGGGCGGCTCCGACTGGCGAAACATCCGGGTGCTCGACCTGGAAAGCGGCAACAATCTCCCGGACCAGATCAAATGGGCCAAATTCACCGACCTGGGTTGGGCCGGCGACGGGTTTTACTATACCCGCTACCCCGAACCCAAGGAAGGCGACGCCCTGAAAGGCGCCAACCAGAGCAGCGCCATTTATTTTCATAAACTCGGCACTGCCCAAGGCGAAGACCAGCTGACCTACAGCGACAAAAAGCACCCCAACTACTATTTTAGCGCTTCCACCACCGAAGACGAACACTTTCTGTGTCTGTCCGGCGCCGAGAGTACTAGCGGAAACATGCTGTACGTCAAGGACTTGCAGAAAAAAGACGCGGCTTTCGTTCCGGTATATACCAAGTTCGAGGCTGATTTTGTAGTTGTGGAAAACATCGGCAACAAACTCCTCATCCGCACCAACTACCAGGCGCCCAACCAGCGGCTGATCCTGGTCAACACTGCGGATGCAACGGAACACAACTGGCAAACCATAGTACCCGAACACCCCGACGATGTGTTGCAGGACGCTGCTCTTTGCGGCGGAAAAATCGTCTGCTCTTACCTGCACAATGCCTCCAGCGCCCTGCGGGTGTACAGTCTGGAAGGGCTGATGCTCAAAGAGGTTGCCCTGCCGGAGATCGGCACCGTGGCAGCCGTGCGCGGCAAACCGGAAGACTCGCTGGCGTTTTTTGCGTTCCAGTCATTCCTGCGGCCGACAACCATTTATTCGCTGGACATGGGCACTCTGCAAACCAAGGTGTTCAAGGCGCCCAAACTGGACTTCAATTCCGACGCTTTCACTACCGAACAGGTGTGGTACACCAGCAAGGATGGTACGAAAGTGCCGATGTTCATCACCCGCAAAAAGAAGATCGCCTACGACGGCCAGAACCCTACCCTGCTCTACGGCTACGGCGGATTCAACATACCCGTCACACCCGCCTTTTCGGCTTCCAAGGCTGCCCTGCTGGAAAACAACGGGATCTTCGCGGTGGCGAATATCCGTGGCGGCGGCGAGTTCGGGGAAAAATGGCACAAAGCCGGCACCAAATGCGACAAACAGAACGTATTTGATGATTTTATTGCCGCAGCAGAATACCTCGTGGAAAAGAAATACACTTCTCCTGCCCGGCTGGCTATCGAGGGCGGCTCCAACGGCGGCCTGCTGGTTGGCGCCTGCATGACCCAGCGCCCCGACCTGTTCGGCGTCTGCTTTCCCCGGGTGGGCGTACTTGACATGCTGCGCTACCACAAGTTCACCATCGGCTATGCCTGGGCCGTGGACTATGGCCGGAGCGACAATGCGGAGGAGTTTCCCTGTCTGATCAAATACTCGCCGCTGCACAACGTCAAACAAACGGCCTACCCCGCCACCATGATCACCACAGCCGATCACGACGACCGCGTGGTACCGGCACACTCTTTCAAGTTTGCCGCAGCTCTGCAGGCACATCAACAAGGCGAACGGCCCATCCTGATCCGCATCGAGACCAGCGCAGGCCACGGCGCCGGCAAGCCTACCGGCAAACTGCTGGATGAAGCCGCCGATATGCTGTCGTTTATGCTGTATGAAATGAAAGTGCCGGTAGCATACTGACCAAGAGTTCACCGCGGGACGCCAGGTGTTGCACGGCAACGCTGCGTCCCGCGGTACTAAAAGCAGCACCTAATTTCCAAATATTCCTACATTCGCAGGAGACAAAACGAAATTGCTCTATCTGTGTTTGTACTGCCGTTATTTCAAGCGACATTTATCAACTGGGGTGCTGAACATCGCTGGTGGCTGGTGACCGGCGCTGCAAGTATTTTGTGCTGGATCTACCTGGGCCGGCAAATTGCTTCAGAAACCCTACAGAAGCGCCTGGCACTGGTCATGGCCCTGATCCCGGTGGTCCTCTGGACACTGGCCGGGGTGCAGATTGCCCGGGATCCGGGCCCGCTGCGGCTGGACCTCATTCTGCCTTTCCATGTGTGCTATTTCCTCAACCTGCTCATGCCGGTCATGCTGTGGCGGAAATCCTATTTTTTATTTGAGATTTCCTATTTCATGGTAATGGCAGGCTGCATCCAGGCCTTGCTGACGCCGGACATTCCACAATCTTTTCCGGATACGCTGAACATCCGCTACTTTTTTGTGCATATCGGCCTGGTCCAGAGCATATTATTTGCCATATTCGTGTATGGTTTCCGGCCTACGTGGCATAGCTTCGGCAAGTCGTTTTTATGGTCGAATATCTATTTTGTGTTTATCTCCGGCATTAATTACCTGCTGGATACGAATTTTATGTACCTCCGGCACAAACCACCCACGCCGACCCTGCTCGACCTGTTTGGCGAATGGCCCTGGTACATCCTGGGCGGCGAATTGCTGGCATTGGTGTTGTTTACGGTGGTCATGCTGCCTTTCGCGCTGCGAATACCGCGTTTACGAATACAAGGGTAGCCCTGCATTCACCCCGGGCACCAGATCAAATCAACGCATCAACGAACCAACAAAATATAACCCATGCGTTACCTGATTACGCTGCTCCTTGCAACTTCCGCAATTTCCGCCATTGCCCAATGGCAAAATATGAACGGCCCCTTTGCGGGCGGCGCCCTTTCCTTTGCCGGAAACGACACCTACTTATACGCCGCCAATATCGGCAGTATTTATCGCTCCATCGACGCAGGGCTGAGCTGGGAAAACGCAGGATCGGGGCTTTCCAGGGATGTACAATTTTTTGGCGTTCAGGCTTCCGGGTTGGATGTGCTGGCCACTGGCCGGCGCTCCTGGCTGTACGGCGCCCAAAATGTAGCCGCCTTTTTGAGCCGCGACGAAGGCGATACCTGGACCGAGGTGCCGCTCCCGTTTTACGACCCGGTTTTTTACTACGGCATCACCCTGACACCCGACCGCCTTTTCGCCTCGGATGGCAACCACATCTGGGAAAAGGATATCAACGGCGGCGACTGGGCGCTGAACGCGCTCGATGCCGATCCAGATGCCTGGTACCGGCTTGTGGTGCAGGAGGACCGGTTGTTTGCCCTGGGGTACAAACAGATTGCGGTCTGCCCGGATCTGAACGGTCAGGAATGGACCACAATACCGATACCCGCGCTTACGCATGTCGTCACCAACGTGCAAGCCCTGGGCGACACTATTTTTGTGGAAGATTACGACTACCACTGTTACCGCACCCGCGACGGAGGCGCCAGTTGGAAGCGCATGCGTTTTGATGCGTCTGATCTTTTCAATGTAGTTCATGCCGGCGACGCTTTTTATGCCTTGTGGAGCTACCGTTACCTGCGGCGCTCCACCGATGCCGGCGAGACCTGGCAGGCTCCGGCCGGCAATCTTCCTCCGCTCGACGGCCTGGCAGCCGCAAACGGTCTGCTCTTCGGCAACTATTACCTCGGCGGCTCTTACCGGATCTCCGACCAGGGAGCCGTGTTTACGCGTATTGGAAAAGGCATGGCGGGAGGCGAGATCGACGCATTTGCCCAGGACGAGCAACAGATTCTGATCGCCTGTGGCTCCAATGGCCTCCACCGGTATGATAAACTGACCGAAACCTGGTCTGACGAATCTGTTTTTCCGAAGTTGTACGATATCGCTGCAACGGCTACCGACGGCCAGCGGATTTACGCAGGTGTGCGGTACGGAGATCCCGACTCCCTGGTGTTCCGTTCCGGCAACGGCGGGCAGACCTGGCTCAATATCACTCCCGAAACCAATTTCCCATCGGACCTGACCGGTATAGACCAACTGCTCGTTACGCCCAAAGCGCTGTTTATTGCCAATACGATACCGGATAATGCGCTGTGGCGCAGTACGGATCAGGGTGAATCCTGGACTCGCTTGCCCGGCTCTTTCGGTAAAGTGCTGGTGCGGGATACCAGCTTGTTTTCCACCGCAAGTGGTAAATTGCTCCGCCGCTCGGATGACAACGGCACGAGCTGGCAACTGCTGGACACGCTTGGGATAGACGGCCAAGGCAAGATCACCGACTTTTTCCTCGCAGGCCAGCGGATCTTCGCCAACGTAAAAGGGCCGGGCGCCATCGACCTGCTGTACCTTTCAGAAGACGATGGTAAAAATTGGCACGCTGCACAGCCTGTTTTTAACGGCGGGAGCTACCAGCTGTTTTCGCTCAACGGAAATGGGGATGTCGTCGTTGGATCCTCCCACCGGCCCACCCTTTCCACGGATGGCGGCAACACCTGGCTTCCGTTCAGCGGCAACCTGCCTGGCTTTCCGGTAAGCATTATGGGTGCCGACAGCGCGTATATCTACGCCGCAGTTGCCGATCGCGGGTTGTGGCGCTTACCCCTGGCCGGGCTGGATGTCCGGACGGTATTGGGCGAAGCCTACTTCGATGCCAATTTGAATAACAAACGCGATCCCGGCGAAACTCCGGCGCCCGGAATCATCATTGCTGCACAGCCCGCCGGTGTGTATGCCGTGACGGATGAACAGGGGCTGTACTCCATGCCCCTCCACCTGCCGGGTGGCGACAGCCAGGAACTTACCGCCCATGCACCAGCGCCTTACAATGGCGTTTTCCCGGTCAAAGCCACTGTGACAAACAGCGCTTTGAAGGCAGATTTCGCCGTACAAGCCCTGCCCTTCGGGACCGACCTGGGGGTGTACGCCGCCCTGTTGACGCCCATTCGCCAGGGCAAGGATTTTCAAATCCTGCTCACCGTACGCAATGAAGGCGGGTTGCCCGCAGGGGGCCGGGTACATGTTAACCCAGACCCCAAAGTCGATAATTATCAGCCGGAACCGGCGCCTTCCTCCAATCCCGGCGAACCCTTGTTTTGGGATATACCGGTACTGGCCCCCGGCAAAACGTTCACGGTCCGGATCACAGGGTTTATTCCCGCCGCTGCCCAATACGGTTTGCAGTACGATTTTCAGGCACAGCTCGACCTCTTGCCCGGCGAGCTGAATACGGTAAACAACAGCGCATTCTTAAGCAACCGGACGTATCCGATTGACCGTTTTGTTTGGAAAAGCAATCACCGCGAGGAAATTTACTGGGACGAATTCCAGGCGGGCGAGCAACCGGTTTACACAATCTCGTTTAAAAATCCCTTTCCAGACACTGTCCGGCACGTGCGGATTGTGGATTACCTGGAGATCGACCATGACCCGGCTACCTTGCAAGTCCTGGCATCAAGCCATCCGCTGCGGGTTTCCATGCAAGGCGACGGATACACGGAATTTTTCTTTGACGACATCGCGCTTCCGGATACGGCTACGAATCCGGAAGCAGTCGGATTTGTAGTATTCCGGGTAGGTTTACGGCCGGGTACGCCCCCGGAAACCTATGTTCATAATAATGCCTCGGTATATTTCGACTCAAATGCTCAACCCTATTTCGGTGGCACCGTTCAGTTGCACATTGCTGTGCGGCCGACAACCCGAATTGTGGAGCCTCCGCTGGTGAGCAGCCCGCCGGCCCTGCACATCATTCCGAACCCAAACGCCGGGACCTTCCGGCTATCGGCTCCCGGGTTTTTGCCCGGGGAAAGCGTTGTCCGCATATTCAACCAGTCCGGCAGGCTATGTTACCGGCAGCTGTATGATGAATCGGAAAACCGCTTGCCATTACCGCCGGGTCTATACCTGCTGCAGCTGACGGATGGCTGGAAATCGGCAAGCGGAAAGATGTTGATCTTGCGGTAAATCAGCTGTTTGCCGCATAGGCCTGTTCCACTTTTTCCCGGAACCGCTCGTAGATTTCCTCGGGAATCTTGTGGCGGATGGATTGGAGAAACTGCCGGAGTTTGGTGTATTCACTTTCGGTGAGCACGTCGTCTTCCATGAAGGTATTGAACAATTCGAGGAAATTCTGGCTCACATTCCGGGCAAATTCGATGCGTTTGACTTTGTCTTCGACAAAAGCGAGAAAGTACAAGCCCTCGGTATAGTTGAGCCGGCGGCGCATTACCAGACCGTCCACTTCGTTTTTGATCTCTTCGAGCCGGCGGGCGGCGACGTCGGCGCTGATCGATTGTTTTTCAAAGCCGATATAAACTTGTTGTGCGCGCTCGCCGTAGTGCCGGATGAGTTGCTCGCGCCGGCGGAACACCCACCAGCCGGCCAGAAAAGTGAGCAGGGCCGTGGTGGCCACCATAGTGATCTCTACGAAATAGCCGGTATCTTTCAAAAACTGCACTTGTTGGGCCAGGAAGCTCGAATTGGGTTCCATACCGCCGGTGCGGACGGTAAAGTCCAGGGCGTGGAAGTCCCGGTCCGACAGCGGCCGGGTGCGCCGCAGGGCGCTCAGGTGGTCCAGGAATACTTCCTTCAGATCGGGAATGTCCCGATGCCGGAAAAAATCGCGGACACTGCTGCCCTGGCCCAGTTGGTAACCGTCGCCGTAGCGTTCGTGGAGCAGCGCGTTGGTCTTGAGGAAGTAGAACAGAAAGGTCTGCATTTGGTTGGTATCTGCCAGCGCAGCTATTCGGGAGGTATCAGTGGGGTTGGATTCCCACTTGCGACGCAGGTACTCGATCAGTTCGCGGGCATTGGGCTCCAGTATGTATTGTTTACCCAGGCGTTTGAAGTGTTCTGCGTTGAATTCCACCAGAGAGCCGGGGCCGAGATGGGTTACGGACAAGATATGGCAATTGGGCGGTGGAAGGATTTGTTTTCCACCGATCTCGGCGGCTTCGCCGGGGCTGCTCATGGCTTCCCAGAGTGCCGGTCCGAAAAAAGTTTCCGGGTTGATCTTGTCGAAGTTGTCGATCAGGATGGCGAAGTGCTGCCGGGGGTATTGCCGGCAATGGTCCCAGAAAGCAAGCAACTCACCGGGAACAAACACCCCGTCCTGCTCGTGGCCGATGTATTTTTTGTGGTAATCCAGGTCGAACAGGGGTGCGCATTCGATCAGGAGCACATTTTCGGGCCGGCCGGTGAGCAGGCGCACGAGGTGTTTGGTCTGCTTGGTAGCGCCCACGCCGGTCACACCGGCGACCACTATGTTTTGTTGCTTGGTAACCGCTTGAAAAAAATCGCGGAAGGTTGTCCATTCAATATTGGACAGGGAAGGCGTGGAAACGAGGTGCAGGGCAGTCGTGTCGCCCGGGCGATAGGGAAGCTTATGCCAGCTGCAATACAATTGCTGCAGCGAGTCGGGGACATCCTGCAGGAGGGCAAAGCGTTGCCGGGCGATTTCGCCGGCTTCGGTCCATACCGGATCCGGCCGGTTGCGCAAACCCAGCCAGAGGGCCAGGGCCAATACCGGCATTGAGAACAGAAAGACGCGGGTAGGAGGGATAGCAGTCTGCAATGGATTACAAATTTTTGTACTGTGCGAAGGTAGTCATAGCGCCGACTCCTTTCCGGAAATTTTCCTAAAGTTTATTTTAAACCCTACCTTTGCGCCCGTTTTGGCCCAACCCCGAAAATTTCTCCATTTACTAATTTCCCAACCACCCATCGTGTCAACCTTTCTTTCCGAACTCCGCCGCCGCCGTACTTTCGCTATCATTGCCCACCCGGATGCCGGTAAGACGACCCTTACGGAGAAACTGCTGCTCTTTGGCGGCGCCATCCAGACTGCAGGCGCGGTCAAGAGCAACAAGATCAAGAAAAGTACCGTATCCGACTTTATGGAGATCGAGCGGCAGCGCGGTATCTCGGTAAGCACCTCGGTCATGGGCTTTGAGTACAGAAATCTGCAGATCAATATTCTGGACACTCCTGGCCACGAAGACTTTGCGGAAGATACCTACCGGACCCTGACGGCTGTGGACTCGGCTATTGTGGTGGTGGATGTGGCCAAAGGCGTCGAAACCCAGACGGAAAAGCTCACCAAAGTGTGCCGCATGCGCGAGACGCCGATCATTTTCTTCGTCAATAAGATGGACCGCGAGGGCAAGGATGCCTTCGACCTGCTGGACGAGATCGAGCAAAAACTGGATGTAAAGGTACGGCCGCTTTCCTGGCCTATTGGCATGGGGCAACGCTTCAAAGGGGTGTATAACCTTTATGAGCGCAAACTTGTGCTCTTTAACCCGCACGGGAAGCAGGAAGACGAAGAGATTATCGTGTTTGAAAACCTGGATCATCCCGACCTGGAAAAACATATCGGCGAGAGTCCGGCACGCCTGCTGCGGGAAGAGGTGGAAATGGTGGAAACCGTATATCCTGAATTTGACAAAGAAGACTACCTGAGCGGCAATATTTGCCCGGTCTTTTTTGGCTCCGCTGTCAACAACTTCGGCGTAAAGGAATTACTCGACTGTTTTGTCGATATCGCACCCACGCCGCGGCCCCGGGAAACGGAAGAGCGCCTGGTAAAACCGGAGGAGGACAAGTTCAGCGGGTTTGTGTTCAAGATCTTTGCCAACATGGACCCCAAGCACCGCGACCGGATCGCTTTTGTGCGCGTCTGCTCCGGGCGTTTTGAACGCAACAAAAACTACCGCCATATCCGTCTGGATCGCGAGTTCAAGTTTCCAAGCCCTACCATGTTCATGGCCAGCAAAAAGACCCTGCTGGAGGAAGCCTATCCCGGCGACGTGGTGGGCTTGTATGATTCGGGTAATTTCAAGATCGGCGATACGCTCACCGAAGGCGAGATCCTGCACTTCAAGGGCATCCCCTCCTTCAGCCCGGAGCAGTTCCGCTACGTGGAAAATGCCGATCCACTCAAGCAAAAACAGTTTGCCAAAGGGCTGGAACAATTAATGGACGAAGGCGTGGCGCAGATGTTCACGCGGCAGAGCGACGGGCGGCGGATCATCGGCACCGTGGGACAACTCCAGTTTGAAGTCATCCAGCATCGCCTGGAAAGCGAATATGGCGCCAAATGCCGCTACGAACCGGTAAACCTGCACAAGGCCTGCTGGATCAGCAGCGACGACCCCAAGGCACTGGAAGAATTCCTCGACCGGCGCAAACGCGACATCGCGCGCGATAACCACGGGAGCCTGGTTTTTCTGGCGGAAACAGCCTGGATCTTGCAAACTGTACAGGAGAATTTCCCGAAGGTTCAGTTCCATTTTACATCGGAGGTGGAGTAACAGGGGATTGCAATTCACCAGAGAGGGCATTCGAACTATTTGCCTGATTGTTCTCATTTCCACCCACCAGGAGTTTTAATATCCTTTCCTGATCTTCGGGAGTGAGTAACTCTCCGTTCAACTGATAATTGAATTTATTGAGGCGCCGGTAGAGGGTACGGACAGAAATGCCAAGCTGCCGGGCAATTTCCGCCTTGGTTTTAAAGATTTGATAGGTCATACGATTATATATTATATATTACACTTTACAAATGTAATGTATTTTTTAGTCCTCAAAAAAGGACAATTTCTTCGTTTTCAGGACGGGCAGATTTCAAGAAAAGAGCAGAATGGGCTAGTTAATGCAACTTAGCCCCACCTTGCTTGACGGCAAGCCACCCTTAAATCGCCCTATATAACTGACCGGACGCTGCACTGAATTAAGAACCTGTTCTGAATCAGCGACTGGATTTCCATATTTTTTTCCACAGAGGGACGGTGTCGGTAGTTACTTCTATGGTAGCATACAAGGCCTCCTGGCAATTGTCCAGTGCTGAATAGGAGTGAGAGTCGGCAGTCAGTTGTAATGAATCCGGTGCTTTAAAAATCGCTAAACCGGTAATTGTTAGGGTGGCCCCGTTTTTACGAACTAGTTGAAAGGTGGATTGCCGTTTTTGATTTAATAAATTCCGGACTTCATCTGGTCCTTCCCAAGTAAAGAAGTAGTCCTTCTTTTGTTTCCCAATATAATACAGGTACGTCTCAACCTGGTTTTTTTCAGGGAATTTTAATTGAATCGTCAGTGTCCAAAGGCCTAGGGCAATAATTAGAAAAACAATCAATGCGACACTACGGAGTTTTAAAGGGATTTGTTTTAGCAATTGTTGTGCCTCCGGGCTTTTGCTAAACAAATTGTCTTGTTTCATTAGTTGCCAAGTTCTAATTGATTTTTAACTAAATTGTAATAATATCCCTTCTGCCCTGCTAATTTAAAATGGTTACCTTGTTCTACCATGCGTCCATGATCCAAAACGATCAAATTATCAGCATCTTTTACTGTACTTAACCGATGGGCGATTACCAGAACTGTTTTTGCATGAAAAAACATATTGAGACGGTTAACTATGATTCTTTCATTTGTTGTA
>CAYVDV010000027.1:0-21536 GCA_964450465.1 uncultured Saprospiraceae bacterium | reverse complement strand
ATCCGAGCCATACCTATGCGCAGGACGGCATCTACACGGTAACGCTCGCGGCGACAAATCCCTGCGGGACCAACACGGCTACGCAGACGGTAACCATCGTTACCCCTCCGACGGCAGGATTCACCGCCGGGCCGCTGAGTGGCTGCGGGCCACTGACCGTACAGTTTACCAGTACCTCCTCGGCCAATGCCACCGGCTTCAACTGGGCATTCCCCGGCGGGACACCGTCCAGCTCGACTGTTCAAAACCCAAGCGTAACGTACGATGTGCCGGGCACATATTCGGTTACACTGACCGTAAGCAATGCCGCCGGCAGTAACTCAACCACGCAAACCAATTACGTCACTGTAAACCCCGGCCCTACCGCCGGATTTACCAGCAGCACCAATGGCGCCACGGCTACATTTACCAATACCTCCGCCAACGCCACTGCCTACTCCTGGAACTTCGGCGATGGCATGAACAGTACCAACGCCAACCCAAGCCACACTTATGCGCAGGATGGCACCTATACCGTGACGCTCACAGCGACAAATCCCTGTGGCACAGCCACCTTTACCCAATCAGTGGTCATTATTACCTCCCCAACTGCTGGCTTTACGGCAGCGACTACCTCCGGCTGCGGACCGCTGACGGTGCAGTTCCAGGATTTGTCCTCCGGTAATACGACCGGTTGGGCCTGGACTTTCCCTGGCGGCACACCCGCTACCTCAAATGTCCAGAACCCGGTAGTAGTCTATAGCACCCCGGGTAGTTACGCCGTCACCCTTGTTGCCTCCAATGTTGCAGGCACGACAACCTATACGCAACCCAATTTCATTACGGTACTCGGACCGCCGACCGCCGGATTCAGTGCTGCCGTAAACGGTGCGGCAGTTTCTTTTACCAATACGTCACAAAACGCCGGCTCGTATTTGTGGAACTTTGGCGACGGCAGCACCAGCAGCACGGCCAACCCAACCCATACCTACAATGCCGACGGAACCTACACGGTAACACTCACCGCAACCAACAACTGCGGCTCGGTAACGGCCACTCAAACGGTAACGGTAGTGCTGCCGCCTTCCGCAGCCTTTTCGCCAAGCACAGCGGAAGGATGCGCTCCACTGGAAGTAACGTTCAGCAACCAGTCCAGCGTCAGCGCCACCAGTTTCCAATGGACCTTTGAGGGAGGCACACCCGCAAGTTCCACTGAAGCGGAACCAACGGTGACCTTCAGCCAGCCAGGCGTGTACACCGTAACGCTGGTTGCCAGCAATACGGCCGGCAGCAACACGGCCACCTCAACGATCACCGTGCTGGGGCCGCCCATAGCCGGATTTACGAGTCAAACCGCCGGCTTATCCGTGATCCTTACCAATACCTCGGCGAACGCTACTTCGTATCAGTGGAATTTCGGCGACGGCAACACAAGCACAGAAGCCAACCCGACGCATACCTACTCCGGAACCGGTACGTTTACCGTGACTTTACGTGCGGAAAACGGATGCGGCATCGCAACCTTTACCCAACAGGTTGAGATCATGGGCACTGCGCCGATCCCTGCCTTTGCCGCCAGCGAACAAAAAGGATGCGCGCCATTCACCGTGCAGTTTACCGACCAGTCCGCCGGCAACCCGACAGCCTGGAACTGGACCTTCGCAGGTGGCAATCCGGCAAGTTCCACGGAACAAAACCCAAGCATCACCTACACTACCCCGGGTGTTTACACGGTTGTTCTCGAGGTTACCAATCCCTTTGGCAACAATACCATTACCAAACAGGATTATATCTCGGTACTGGTGCCGCCAACTGCAGCGTTCAATTTCAGCGTAAACGTCAATACTGTAACCTTCAGCAACCAGTCGCAGAACGGCGACAGTTATTCCTGGAACTTTGGCGACGGCAAGACCAGTACCGAAGCCAATCCCACGCATACCTACACGCTACCGGGCACATACACCGTGGAACTGACCGTTTCCAACAATTGCGGCGCCAGCACCCTGCAGCAAATGATCACCCTGGTGTTCACCGGCACGGATGCACCCGTCTGGCTGGAGCAATTCAAACTCTACCCGAATCCCACTTCAGGGGTTTTCACAGTGGAAATGACCGGCACTGCCCGCCAGGAGCTGGCGTTTACCCTGTATAACAACATCGGACAGCTCATCCGGCGGGAAACCGTTGATTTCGGTGCCGGTACATTGAAGCACAATTTCGATTACAGCCACCTGCCCGCCGGCATGTACACCCTGCAAATCCGCTCGGGTGCGCAGGCGATACAGGTCAAGGTGGTAATAGAACATTAAAAAAGGGTTTGATCTTGACCTGTAGCCCCGGTCCTGCTTGGCAGGACCGGGGCTTACCGTACTGTCATGCCTACGGCATTCTCATCTGATACTTCTCCCATACGTTAACATATTCCAAACCGTCCGGCACCTCATGCGGCGCATCGGCTACCGGCGTACCTTTGCACCCGTATAAAACAACAATCCGCATGAAAAGAAGTATTTCGCTACTCGCCTCGATGATCCTCTTGTCGCTCGCTTTCGCGGCAAACGCACAATCCATGAAAATCGGCGACCCCACCAAAAACGACGGTAAGGTCGAATGGATCCCTATGCAATTGGAAACCGGTGATATTCCTTATGGCGTTCCCGTCGAACGCAAGTTTGAAGTAAAAAACAAGACAGATGAGGATCTATTCATCCTCAATGTCAAAAGCGGTTGTCACTGTACAGTGGTTGACTGGACCAAAGAAGCTATCCCGCCCGGAAAATCCGGTGTGATCAACATCACCTATGACGCGCTGAAAGAAGGTGAATTTTACAAGGTAATCGCCGTCACCACGAATTTTGACCCGGATATGAGCATTGGCCTTTCCATGGTGGGCAAGGTGCTTCCCAAGCCCGCAGACGGGCAATAATTTACAAGAACTATACCCGGAGATTGCCGGCTTTGCACGAAAAGGCCTAATTTTGCGGCGCTTTTCAGCCCCGAAAGTCAATCAAGCGTATATCTTGTTATCATAACCAAAATCAACAATGGCAAAAAAACGCATCGCTATCAATGGCTTCGGCCGCATTGGTCGCCTCACATTCCGCAACCTGCTCAAAAACAGTGATGTGGAAGTTGTGGCTATTAACGACCTGACCGACAACCATACCCTCGCGCACCTGCTGAAATACGATACCATGCACGGCCAGTTCCAAGGCGGTGTTTCGGCCGATGACGAGTTCCTTTATGTTAATGGCCAGAAAATCCTCGGTTCCGCCATCAAAAACCCGGCGGAATGCCCCTGGAAAGAACTTCAGGTTGATGTCGTCCTCGAATGCACCGGAATTTTCCTGACCCGCGACAAGGCACAACTCCACCTGGATGCCGGTGCCAAACGCGTGATCCTTTCGGCCCCGCCAAAAGCAGACGACGTGCCCACCTTTGTGATCGGCGCCAACCACGACAAAATCAAAGACAGCGACCTGATCATGTCGAACGCCTCTTGTACCACCAACTGCCTGGTGCCCATGATCATGACCCTGGACAAGGCCTTCGGTGTGGAGCAGTTCTTCATGAACACCATCCACGCCTATACGTCCGACCAAAACCTGCAGGACGGTCCGCACCGCGACCTGCGCCGCGCCCGCGCTGCCGCACAAAATATCGTGCCCACCAGCACCGGTGCCGCCAAGGCCGTCGTGCTTGTAGCGCCGCACCTGAAAGGCAAAATCGCGGCCCATTCCATGCGGGTACCCGTCGCTACCGGCTCGGTGACCGATGTAGTGGCCACGATTAAAAAAGCCGCCACGGTCGAAGAGATCAATGCAGCCTTCCAAACAGCCGCCGAAACCCACCTGAAAGGGATTCTGGAGTACACCTCCGACCCGATCGTCAGCGGTGACATCGTGCGCAACACGCACTCCTGCATCTTTGACTCCGGCCTTACACAGGTAAACGGCAACACTTGCCGCATCGTGGGCTGGTACGACAACGAAGCCGGTTACTCCGCACGTCTGGCCGACCTGGCTATGATGATCTGAGTATAAAATCATCCTTGTGTATCCTTGGACTTCCCTGTTTTACACGGAAGTCCAAGTTTTTTAGGAACAAGTCATAAAAAGCGGTTTATGAATATCAATTTTAAAGACAAAAAAGCCCTTGTCCGGGTCGATTTCAACGTCCCGTTGGACAAAGAATACAAGATCACGGACGACACCCGGATCCGGGAAGCGCTACCCACCATCCGGCATATCCTGGATCAGGGCGGTTCGGCGATCCTTATGTCGCATCTCGGCCGTCCGCTGCAGAAACTCAACGCCGACGGAACCATTAACCGGGAAAAATTCACCCTGGAACACCTGGTGAAGCACCTCCGGAAAAAACTCAAAGCCCGGGTGCATTTTGCCGACGATTGCATTGGCAAATCCGCCGTTAAAAAAGCGGCGGCTCTGAAACCCGGCGAAGTGCTTCTGCTGGAGAACACCCGCTTTTACCCCGAAGAGGAAAAAGGCGATGCCGAATTCGCACAAAAACTGGCCGCGCTTGGCAACGTATATGTCAACGATGCGTTTGGTACCGCTCACCGCGCGCATGCCAGCACGACGATAGTGGCCAATTATTTTGACAAACAACACAAATGTTTTGGCTTCCTGATGGAGCGGGAGATCGAAAACGCGAACCGGGTCATGAAACACCCGGAAAAACCGGTCACCTGTGTGGTGGGAGGCGCCAAAGTGAGCGACAAGATCGTACTGCTGGAACGCTTTCTTGACTTTGCCGACAACATCATCGTCGGCGGTGCCATGGCTTATACCTTCATGCTGGCGAAAAAGGGCAGTGTGGGCAATTCCCTCGTGGAGCCCGACCGCATCAAAGCGGCGAAGGAATTTATGAAAAAGGCAAAAGCCGCCGGCGTCAAGGTCCTGCTGCCCAAAGATTCCGTCTGCGGCGACAAATTTGCCGCCGACGCGACTGTACAGGTATTTCCCAGCAATCAGATTCCCGATGGCTGGATGGGGCTGGACATTGGCCCTTCCGCTGCCAAAACATACGGACGCACCATCCGTCAAAGCAAAACGATCATCTGGAACGGCCCAATGGGCGTTTTTGAAATGCCGGCATTTGCCGAAGGCACCAAGTATGTCGCCAAATCCGTGGCCCGCGCCACAGGCAACGGTGCATTTTCCATGGTGGGTGGCGGCGATTCCGTAGCGGCCGTCAGTCAGTTAAAACTCGCCAAAAAGGTGAGCTTCGTTTCCACCGGCGGCGGCGCCATGCTGGAATATCTGGAGGGCAAGGAACTGCCGGGGATCAAGGCGATTGCAGGGTAATTACGACCTACACATAACGGGAAGTACATTCCATAAGGGTCGGTATGCCAGGAAAGCATACTACCTGTATGGAATGTACTCCCTCTGTGGGCCCATGAAGCCCATTTACCGGTAAATAACAAGTTTCTGCACCACAGAACCCTCCCGGTTCGCTACCCGAACCTTGTAGAGCCCCGCGGGCAGTGCGGTCGTGGGCAGTGAAATCCGGTCGCCGGGTTGTTCCGACGTTTTGGAAAGCACTATCCGCCCTTCTGAATCCGTAATCGTCACGGAAACAGGGCTGCTGAGCGGCCGGTTGAATACGAGTTGCACCAAGTCGCTCGCAGGATTTGGAAATAATTCCACGCCAAGTGAATTAATGGGGTCAAAAACCGCGCTTGACTGATCCGTCACCGTGATTAATTGCTCGTAACTACTCGAACATCCCCCGTTCGATACGGTGAGAACAACGTTGTATGTCCCAGGCATGGAAAATACATGCTGCGGATTTTGCACCGTGGCTACCGGAGAGCCGTCGCCAAAATTCCAGGACCAGGCATTGGGATTGCCGGTAGAAAGATCGGTAAATGTTCCCTGGAGCTGATCAATGCTGGCAGCGAACCCTGCAACCGGTCCGGGAATCACCGATACCGTTACCGGTACAGCCTGGCTGACACAGGGCTTTTCCTGTATTTCCCAATCGTAAAAGTAGTAGTAGAACCCCAGCGGATTCGTCGTGGCATTCGAACTATAGATGCGGACCTTATTCGCCAGCGTGTAAGGATACGCGGCGCCGCTGTTGTTGCGATATAAATTCTGGCTCACGTTACCCAGGCTGTATAAGCCGGCTGCCGGTATGTCCATATTCAGGGTAGCCCTGCTGGCGCCATTGGGCAAATTTACCGTGACGGACTGGACTACTGCGCCGTTTTCATCGTACAGCGTAATAGTGCGCTCCCCGGCGCCCTGAGCGTACATCAGTACGGAATTTAACCGGAAAGGCGCATAGGCCTCAAACAACAACCGGCCGTCGAAACCGGAGTTGTGGTTGCCGCCGCCGCCGAAAGTGTTGTCTTTGGGTCCCGCATGCAGCAATGGTTTGTCTTCCAACTGCCGCACCAGATACGTGGTGTTACTATTCAGCACGGGTGTCTGAAAATTTGTACCGGTAAATTGAATGACGCCGTCGAGACTCCAGTCGGCGGTGAAGCCGTTGGCCACTTCCGCGGCAAGCATCACTGTGTTGCCTTCGCATATGATGGTGTCGGCAGAGACCTGCGGAGCCGCAGGGCCGTTATACGTAACAGTAAGGGTATCGGAATCCATCCCGAGCGGATTCGATACGGTAAGGATCACCGTATAGGTACCGGGCACCGTATAGGAATGGACGGGATTGACGGAATTGCTGCTCGTCCCGTCGCCAAAGTTCCAGGACCAGGCCTGGGGAACATTCGTGGACTGATCCGTAAACCGGAAGGTGCCGAAGCAGGAGGTAGCGACGTCCACTGCGCCGAGCGCCACAGGAGGAGCTGTTACTGTTTTACACAGGTTGGGGAGATCAAATCCCGGGGTTTCATCGCCAGCTACATTCGGGCTGCCCTGTTTGGCATCCACGCCCATGCCGCGGCGGGCAAATGCTTCCCAGATCATGCAGCTGTGGGCATGATCGTAGAGCAGGGAATCCGCCTTGAGTATTGCATCGCGACCATCGAGAAATCCCGGGCCGCAGGGCTGAAGTTTCATCGCTTCCAGCACCAGGCGCAGCGCTATATTATTTCCACCCGTTCCATGGGGCCAATCCTGATCGAACCCTTCGGCATCGATCAGTTTCCAGGTCATGTCCCAAAGCACCTGGCTCCATATCTCGCCAATATCATGCACTTCCCCGCTAATCGCCAAATCGGCGTAGGTTTGCGGGTTCACGCTCATATCCGTGGAATAGGGATAGCGGCGGATACCCAACTCGTTCGTAGCTTCACCCAGCGCATACGTGCCGATCCCACGGGGATCCGGGCCGGTATCGCCGGATTCAATCGTCAGGATCAGCGAAAGCCAGTCGCTCCAGCCTTCTCCTCCCTGTTCATTATTGAAGAGGCAATTGGAATTACCCGGGCCGCCGGTCAGGCGGTTCGACACCCCGTGGCCGTATTCATGGATCACAATACCATTGTCCAGTGAACCGTCTATCTGGTTGCCGGCACTGGGATTCAAGGTGACATTAACCGTTGTGCCTGCATTAAGTTGTCCCTTGATCAAATTCCCATTGGCCTGGGAGATCATGACAGAGGGGATATCGAGACCGGTACCGGTGCCCCCCATGCTGATTGGAGCGCCAGCCTGGTTGTTGATAACAATAACGGCAATCGCGCCGGCAGCTTCTGCTGCGGCAACTTTACTGACAAATGTACAGGTACCGCGATCGATCAGGGCAATTTTACCCGCGATCGCCGTAGCATTTACCAATGGATCGCAAGCGTCCGTGACCGGATCTACCCCGTCTTGCACCAGTACGACATCGCCGGTAACCGGTGTGCTGATCCCGGGGCCAAAAGCAGCTTCCGGTGCGACATACATGCCGGCTAGCGCTGCAGGAGCATTTACAGTCATGTTTGGATCGCCGGAACTGGAAGTCCACAGATACATTTGCATTCTGCCGTTATACCCGTCATCCGGGGTGGCGAAGTTGGCATTATTTGTTCCGCCGCCGTCTTGTGCCTCTGCCAGTACATAATCGTCTTCCTCTCCGCCCTTACCATAATTGTTCGCCTGAAAATTTCCGGCGCGCTCATCAAATCCATGCTGGTAGAGGATATCGTGGATTGTATTATTCGTATAAAACAAGTTGGTGATAATCGCGTCCTGGTTAGCCTGCGGCGAGAGGTTGAAATCCAACGGAAAATCGAAATTAAGGTCGGGGCCCCCGTCCGGGGAATAACCGGGCTGGTCCTGATCGGTTTTGTCTTCATAGGCGTGCACATTATTTCCGCGGGTAATAGTATACTCCGGACCGGCTGCGCCATCGGTATCATGCCATCCAAAGGGGGATGCCTCGGGCAAGGCTGGATCGGTCAGCACGGACCGGGGGCCAAAGTTGGGTGCTTCCACGGGGAAGGCAAATACATTGTATATCGCACCGTTAAGGGGCAGCGCAGCCCGGGCTCCGGCTTCGGCTGGCTTTACCAGAGGAGCCGCTGTTGCGGAGCCGGTTTCAAAGCTAAAATCGCAATGCAGGGTCCAGTTGTTTTTTTCAATAAATTTCCCGGTTTGCGCATCGATCCGGATATTCCACCAATCGGCGCTTGCCGGGGGGGCGAGGTTGACATTCCAGGCCAGGCGAAACCCTTCTTCTACCGGGACGTAAACCAGATCGACCCGAACGGGTTCTCGGGACAAATCCCCCTGGTCAAAGGACCAGCGCAGGCGCGTTTCATCCTGGCCCTGCAATACAGGCCACTGAGCAGGGGAAATCCCCAAATATTTCGCTGCAGCGGCTATTGCCTGTTGCGGCGTGAGCGCAGGCGTACTGCTGTTTGCCCGTCCGGCAGCGTTGGGATAAAACCGGTTGGCATAATGCACCACACTCCCCTGCCGCAAAGCCAGGGTGCTGATGGCATTAAAAATTCCTATGCCTTTTATCTGCTGTTGCAGATAAGTATAGGTAATCCCCGTTTGCGCATTGGTGTACTGATCTGTAACAGTCCAGTCAATAATATCCTGGTCCGTGAGCCGCCATTGCGGCTGGACGCTCCGGAGATAGAACTGGATCTCCTGTTGAAATTGTTGGGCGTTTAGGGAAAGTGCTGAAAACAGCAAAATGAACAGGGCTGAAAACAGCCTGAGGATGAAAGGTTTGAGCATAGCAGGTGGTTGCAATAATTAAAGGTGCAAATGCACCGGTAAGGCGCAAATGTAACGGGGTACCTATTGTTTTTTCAGGAAGTGCGGGAAATCGCTCATTCCGGACAAATTCGAATCCAGTCAATGCTCCAGGAAGCGGGGCGCCTTGCGATATTTCGTGCCCTGTTCGTATCCATATGCAATTTCCAGCAGCAATGGCTCGCTCCAGGCGCGGCCGAAAAACGAGATGCCTACGGGCAGTTCATCTATAAAACCCATCGGCACAGTGATGCTGGGATAGCCGGAAATAGCAGCCGGCGAGGAACTGCCGAGTATGTGATGATCGCCGTTCACCCAGTCGGTTTTCCAGGCCGGCGCGCCGGTCGGGGCAATGATCGCGTCGAGCCTGTTGGCATCCATGACCCGGTCAATTCCGTCTTCCCGCATTGCCTTGAGCATTTTAGCCAGCGCTTCGCGGTATGCCGGCGTGTTCAGATCGCCTTTTTCCTGCGATTTTTTCAAAATTTCCTGGTCAAATATGCTCAGCTCGACCGAATCCTTCAGATTGAAAGCGATAAGGTCTTCCAGACTTTTGATAGGCGCCTGCTCGCCCAGAGCGGCAAAATACTTGTTCAGGCCATCTTTAAATTCATACAGCAGCACTTCGTAGGAAGCGTCATTTACATTTGTCCGGGAGATCTCGTCGATTTCTACGATTTCCGCGCCTTGCTGCCGCAGAAATGCCACAGCCCTGTCCATAAGGGTATCCACCTTGAACTGGCGGCCATAGGTACGCTTGTACAAACCGAGCCGTTTGCCTTTCAAACCATCTTCCTTTAGAAATACGGTATAATCCGGGTGCGTTTTTCCTGCACTCTCAAGGGTCTTGCTGTCGGAAGAATCCACACCGCTCAATGCGCCCAGGCAGGTTGCCGCATCGCGCACAGAGCGCGTCATCGGTCCCGGGGTATCCTGGGTAAAGGATATGGGCACCACGCCGGAACGGCTGATCAGACCTACGGTGGGTTTGATCCCGACGATGCCGTTGGAGGTGGAAGGGCAAACGATAGAGCCGTTGGTTTCCGTACCGATGGCAACCATGCAGAGATTCGCCGAAACGGCTGCACCGGAGCCCGAACTCGACCCGCAGGGGTTGCGGTCCAGCACATAGGGATTTCGGGTTTGTCCGCCTACCCCACTCCACCCGCTGGAGGACAACTCGCCGCGGAAGTTGGCCCATTCGCTGAGATTGGTTTTCCCCAAAATAACCGCCCCGGCATTGCGCAGTTGTTTCGCCACACGGCTGTCCTGCAAGGGATGCGAGCCCAGCAAAGCCCTTGAACCGGCAGTGGTTTCCATCTGATCGTGGGTGTCGATATTGTCTTTAAGCAGAACGGGAATTCCATGCATCGGCCCCCGGACCTTGCCTTCGCGGCGTTCAGTATCCAGTTGCCGGGCGATAGCCAATGCGTCAGGATTGACCTGAATCACGGCATGCAGCTGCGGGCCGTTCCGGTCTATCGCTTCAATCCGATCCAGGTACCATTGGACAACTTCCTCTGTTGTAAAGTCTCCCTTTTCATACCCTTCCTGCATTTGGGTTATGGTATATTCCTCCAGGTTCAAGGATTTTTCAGAACCGGTGCCGGAACTTTCCCGGCAGGAAAGAAAAGAGGCAATCCATAAAAACAGAAAAAGAGTAATCGTATTCGGCTTCATTTTGAACTAAATTGAGCGATTCGTGTATTGTTTCCTTTATGGACTAAAGCGGGGAGCCGGCGAAAGGTAAAGAAAATTGAAGTTTTTGGCAGAGCTGGAGCGAAGCGCTACTTTTAGCCCGTGAATACCAGTCAGATCATTTGAAAAAGAAAAATACCAACAAAATGAAAAATTGGCAGTTCGTGTCCCGGATCTTGTTCCTTGCGCTTTTCAGCCTGACAATCAGTTGTTCGGGTAATAAAAAAGACTTACCCGTGGTCGGTTTTGTCGACGCGTTTGAAGACAGCACCATCGAGCAGGCTAAAGACGGCTTTCTCGCAGCCCTGGCGGAAGCCGGCTTTTCGGAGGAGAAACAAACCATAAAACTGCTTTACCGCAACGCGCAGGGCGATATTCCCACGCTGACACAGATCATCAAGTATTTTATTTCCCAAAACGTGACCCTTTTGGCCACCAATCCTACGCTGTCAACGGTAACGGCCGTGCAAAACACCAAAGACATCCCTGTTTTTATGATGGTATCGCCGACTCCGGCACTTATGAAAGTGGAAGATCTGTCCGGGAAACCGCCGGCAAACTTGTTCGGCGTGTCGGATAACCTGGCCTATATCGATACTTCTTTTGCCCTGATCAACAATCTGGTGCAACCGAAAGGGACTAAACTCCGGGTAGGCCTGTTGTACAATCAATCGGAACCGCAATCCGTGGAAGCCTTTAAGCGCCTGGAAGATCTGGCCAGGAGCATGGGAGTAGAGTTGGTCGCGCGTCCGGTCAATGCGACCGCGGATGCCCAACTGGTGACCGCCGCCCTGCTGAATGAAGGCCTGGATGCGTTTTTTGCCAATCCGGACAATACGGTATTCGGCGCCTTTGAGACAATCCTGAAAGCCTGCAACGAAGCGAATGTTCCGGTATTTACCAGCGAAGCCGGATTGGTATCGCGCGGGGCCGTAGCGGCCTTCGGCGCCGACATTTACCAATGGGGTTATCAGGCAGGGCAACAGGCGGCGCGTTTGCTGAAATCGGGTACAACAGAGGGCTTGTCCTGGGAAATGGTCAGCGTGCGGAAGCATGTGTACAACCCGGCTGCCGCCAAACAGTTCAACATCGCGATTCCCGGCAACTACCAACCCGTCCAATAATGGTCTTTTATCTCACCGCGCTGGTGCTGGGGCTTTGCCTGTCGGCCATGGGGCTGGGTATCTTCATCACCATGAAGATCTTTCGCATTCCGGACATTACGACGGACGGCAGCTACACCCTGGGGGCCGTAGCCACCGCGATCCTGCTCACACAGGGCTGGTCTTTTGCGGCTATTCTCGGCACAGTGATCGCCGCAGGCGCTTTTGCCGGTATCTTGACCGGCCTGGTACATACCCGCCTGAAGATTGATGCCCTGTTGTCCGGGATACTGGTCATGACCGGCTTGTATTCGGTAAACCTGAGCCTGCTGGGTCGCTCGAATGTCCCCCTGCTGAATGTCGAGACCATTTTTAATACACTTGCGGTGTTTAACCGGCCGGTATTCAATGAATTGTGGGTGGGTGCGCTTTTCCTGGCCGTTTTGAGCGGATCGCTGGCGTATGTATTGCGCACGGATTTCGGGATTGCCATGCGGGCAACCGGCAACAGTGAATCCATGACCCGGGCGCTGGGGATCAATAACGACCGCATGAAGATCGTCGGACTGGCCATTGCCAATGCGTTTACGGCACTGAGCGGTTTTCTGGTAGCCCAGTACCAGAATTTTACGGATATCAATATGGGCATCGGGATCGTGCTGGTTGGACTCGGTTCCGTACTGATCGGCGACGCATTGATCCAATGGCTGGGTGTCCGGCAGATATGGTTGCAGTTGTTGCTGGTTATGGCCGGTTGCATATTGTTCCAGCTGGTGCTCGCCGTCGCGCTTTCGCTGGGCGTTAACCCCAATTTGCTCAAACTCATCACTGCTGTTTTTGTGTTAGCCATCGTGGGTATTCCGCGACTGGCCCGAAGGAATGCACCATGATTGAACTGGAACAGATCACTAAAACATACAACCGCGGCCAGGTCAATGAAGTTGCCGCACTGAAGGACGTAAACCTCCGAATAGGGAAAGGCGAATTCGTGGTGCTGGTCGGTTCCAACGGCTCGGGCAAAACGACCCTGCTCAATGTCATCGCCGGCGCCATACAACCCAGCGAAGGGAGAATTCTCTTACATGGGCAAGACGTCACCGGACTACCGGAGCACCGGCGGAGCCGCTGGGTGGCCCGGGTGTTTCAAAATCCCCTGGCCGGTACAGCGCCTGATCTGAGCATTCTCGACAATTTCCGTCTGGCGGCCCTGCGGACCCAACGCAAAACACTGCAAATCGGGATTGACCGGGCCTTCCGGGACGCTGTGCGCGAGCGCATCGCGAGCCTGGGCCTGGGCCTGGAGAACAAACTGCAGCAACCGATCGGCTCACTGTCCGGCGGCCAACGGCAGGCGCTTACCCTGCTGATGAGCGCCATGGACCATACCGATGTGCTCCTCCTCGACGAGCCCACCGCCGCCCTCGATCCAAAATCCGCCGAAGTGGTCATGCAAACGGCCGAACGCATTATTCGCGAAAACAACCTCACTACCCTATTCATCACGCACAATCTCCGCGAAACACTGCGTTATGGCAACCGCCTGATCCAAATGGCCGGCGGACAGGTAATGCGCGATCTGGAGACCGGGGAAAAGGCAGCGTTGACCTTGGAGGATATGTATCAGTGGTTTGGGTAGATCCAGGACCAGGGAAGCCATCTGCTTTGTTGGATTATTGCCGGTATCAATACATTTCGACCGTGATCATTAAAGGGTGTCGCTACCCCCAATCTGGATCAAAGGGGCCGTGTTCGGGTCTTTTGATTCCGCACAATAGCCGCTGATAATCAAGCAGTTGGTGCGGGGTCAGAAGACCCGCGCACGGCGTTTCAGGGAGATCCAAAATATCGGTGACAAAGTTTGGCGAACACGCCCTACATTCTTTACAGGCTAGATCAGAATTTCTTTTTTATTTTTGTTTTATAAATTGATACGAAAATTTTATCTGAGTAAAAGAAAATAATTTTTTGTTTCAAAACCTTGCATTCCCCGGGAAAGCAGTTTACTTTTGTTGCAGCAAAGCGCACTGATAAAGCTTTGATTTCCATCGGTTTGATCAAAATTCAGCAACAAATATCCCGGCAATGAAAAAACAACCCGGCCACCGCAAGCACAATGTTTCCGATCCCGAGCTGTATGTCAATTGCATGCAGGCAATCCGGAATGCCCACCGCGACCTGGAACATTTCAAACAATACGGTTACAGCGTAGAGCGCCTGAAGGCCTTCAAATCGCTCTGCGATCAGTTCCACAACCTGCCGGATGACGACGAAATGGTGGGAGACCAGATGATCTGCACGGAAAAGAAAAATCAGGCTGCTGACAAACTCCGAACGGCTATCCGCTCCCTGATGACCCGGGTGGCGATGAAATTTCACGATAAAACGGGGCGCTACCGCAAATTTGGCACCGCCAAACTGGGCGACATGAGCGACCCGCAACTGCTCTTCTGCGGCCGCCGGGTAGCCCGGGTGGCCCGGGCACAGATCGACTTCCTGGCCGATGTCGGCATGACGGAGAACATCATCCAGCGCGTACTCGACGCTTGTACCGAGTTTGAAAAAGCCATGAATATCCAGCAGGATAAAATCCACGACCGCGATATTTCGGTAGAACGCCGCATGGAACAGGGCAATAAACTGTACGACGAGCTGGTCGTCCTGTGCGATATCGGGAAGGATATCTGGGCGGAACGCGACCGGGTCAAATACGACCAGTATTGCCTGTATGAAAGCAACGCCGACCAGAAACGGGCGAGAAAAGCGAAACAGGCACTAGTTTAAGTACACCGCCATTTCCGCGCCGTCCCGGAGTTGCACATCGATATCGTCCCGCATGGTCGTGTACAGCGAGAGGCCGACATAGTCCGCTTTTATTGGAAAGAATTTGTGTTTGCGATCGACCATGACCGCCACTTCCACTTGTTTGGGAATCACCTCGAGTAAAGGCTGAATGGCATAAAAGATCGTGCGGCCGGTGTTGGCCACATCATCCACGACAATGATCGGCTTGTTCCGCAGGCTTTCCACCGACATTTCAATCGTCGGCGGGTATTCCAGCGGGTTTGCGGGGTTGAGCCGGATACGCGTCAGCGTGATTTTCATATCCGCTGGCGTAAGCGGGAGCAACTCCGCCAGCAAGAGCTGTGCGAATTCCACACCGTTGTTGTTCAACCCTGCGAGAATGAGTTCTGGCTCCCCAAAGTGATGCTCGAGGATCTCAATGGCCAGGCGCTTGATCTTTTGCCGGATCTGCCGGTCGTCCAGTATTTTCATAACAGTAGCGTATGGAGGTGCAAAGGTTTGGATTTCAGGGCATTATTTGGAGGTTTTTTGTACATTGATTTTCCCGGTTTGGAAAACAGTGGTCGATTGGGTGCAAAAATCCATCGTTATCGCTGTACTTTTCGCCGGCAAAACAAATTTTTATGCTGCAACTGATCCTTTTTATCGCAGTTTTGGGCGTCACCGGCTGGATCGCCTGGAAGGGCTACGGGCGGGTATGGCGAAATATCAACCTGGGAAAGCAGGAACCGGCCCCTGACCGGAGCGCAGAACGTTGGCGCAACGTGCTGCTTATTGCACTTGGTCAGAAAAAAATGTTCAAAAACCTGCTGCCCGCAGTCCTTCACCTGTTCATCTACGTCGCCTTCGTTATCACGCAGATCGAGTTGATAGAGATTTTTGTTGACGGCCTGTCCGGGAACCATCGTTTCTTCGCACCCTTTTTGGGCGGTTTTTACACGTTTGTGATCAGTTTGATCGAAATACTTTCGGTGCTTGCCCTGGCGGCGACTCTCATCTTCCTGTCGCGCCGTAATCTGCTGCGCGTACCGCGTTTCCACAAACCGGAAATGAAAGGCTGGCCGTTCCGCGATGCCAACCTGATCCTGCTGGGTGAGATCATCCTGATCACCGGCATATTCTGTATGAACGGCGGCGATCAGGTGCTCCAGGCCCGGGGTGTGGAACACTACCACCCTACCGGCCCCTTTGCGATCAGCAGCTGGTTGGGGCCGCTTCTGTTCGGCGGCATGAGCGACGGGGCGGTCATTGCCGTGGAGCGCTTCGGCTGGTGGCTGCATATCCTGACGGTGTTCGGTTTTTTGTGCTACCTGCCCTACTCCAAACACCTCCATATTTTGCTCGCTTTTCCCAATACCTGGTATGCCCGCCTGACACCCAAGGGACAGATCGCCAACATGCCGGAAGTGCAAAAGGAAGTACGCATCATGATGGGCATGGAGCAACCCGATCCCGGAGCACCGGCTGAATTGCCGGAGTTCGGAGCCAACGATGTATTTTCGCTGAGCCGGCGCCAGATTTTACAAGCCTATTCCTGTACGGAATGCGGGCGCTGCACCGCCGCCTGTCCGGCCAACCTGACGGGCAAAAAACTCTCTCCGCGCAAAATCATGATGGATGTGCGCGACCGGGCGGAGGAAGTTGGACGAAACCTGGAGAAGGGCACGCATACCCGGGAGGGCTACGACGACGGCAGAAGCCTGTTCGATTCTATCGCTCCGGAAGAACTGCACGCCTGTACCACCTGCAACGCCTGTGTGGAAGCCTGCCCGGTGCTGATCAACCCGTTGGATATTATCCTGCAACTGCGGCGCTACGAGATCCTCACCCTCTCGGCCGGGCCCTCCGACTGGCTGCCCATGTTCAACGCCATCGAAAACAACGGCGCCGCCTGGGCCATGTCGGAACCCCGGGATGCCTGGCGGCAGGAATGATCAAAAACCAGATCAACATTAAAATCACAGCACATGCTCGCAAAAACATACGCAGAATATCAGGCAGAAGGCAACAGCCCGGAGATCCTCTTTTGGGTAGGCTGCGCAGGCTCTTACGATGCCCGCGCCCAAAAAGTGACCAAAGCCCTCTGCGAGATCCTGAATCACGCCGGAGTAAGCTTTGCCATCCTGGGCAGTGAGGAACGCTGCACCGGAGACCCCGCACGCCGGGCCGGCAACGAGTTCCTGTTTCAGATGTCAGCCATGATGAATATTGAAACGCTGAATATGTATGGCGTGCAAAAGATCGTTACGGCCTGCCCGCACTGTTTCAATATACTTAAAAATGAGTATCCCGAACTGGGCGGGAACTACGAAGTGGTGCATCACACCCAACTGTTGCAGGAACTGATCCAAACCGGGCGACTCAAACTGAAAGAAGGCGGCGACTTCAAGGGAAAACGCATCACCTACCACGATTCCTGCTACCTGGGCCGCGCCAACGGCGTGTATGAGGCGCCACGCGCGCTGCTGGAAGCCCTGGATGTCGATCTGGTGGAACTGAAACGCTCGCGCCAAAACGGACTTTGCTGCGGCGCCGGCGGCGCCCAAATGTGGAAGGAAGACGAAGCGGGCGACAAACGCATCAACCTCGAACGGGTGGATGAAGCCCTGGAAGTGCAGCCTACCGCTATCGCGGCCAATTGCCCGTTCTGCCTCACCATGTTGCAGGATGGCCTGAAAGCCCGGGAACAAAACGAGCAGGTGATGGTTTATGACTTATCCGAACTTATCCTGAACAACATACAATAAGTACAATGCTTATACCAAAACTCGCCTCGGCGACCGGATACGACCCCAATTCCCGCGTATGGGTATATACTGCCAGCCGACCGCTGACCGATTCGGAAGCGCAGGAAGCACAGGAAGCCCTGGATGCCTTCACTGCAAAATGGGCCGCCCACAATCAGGCGCTGAAAGCCACCGCTGAGGTGTTTCAAAACCAGTTCATCATTCTGATGGTGGATGAAACTCAAGCGGGCGCCAGCGGCTGCTCTATCGACACCTCCGTTCATTTCCTGGAAGCCCTGGGGCACCAACTGGGGCTGGATCTGTTTGAACGGATGCGGTTTGCCTGGGTACAAGGCAACGACATGCAGTTTGCCGGCCGGACCGAGCTGGCAGAAAACGTACAAAAACAAACCATTGCGGCCGACACGCTGATGGTGAATACCATGGTGACCAGCAAACGGGATCTGGAAGAAAAATGGCTGGTGCCCTTCGCCCAAAGCTGGCACCGCCGCCTGGTCTGATTTTACCAGCCCGCCTTTTCGCCGTACTTTTACCTATCGCTCATCAAGATCGCCGGATACCGATATGCAGAACGCCCAAGTCATCTATTTGCAAACCATCGAGGGACTCCTGGAGGACAATGAAATCGACAAGGCCCTCGAAGCCCTGCTTGACCTGGACAAGCAAACCCAAGCGGGCATCCGCCAGGACATTGTGATGCAGTCGGGCAACTATAAGGAGGCGAGCAAGATGTTTCAGCGCGGCATGATCAGCTTTGAGGAGTTTTCCCGGATTTCTGCCCGCACCCGCTTCGGCTTGCTGGAACTGATGAAAGAGATCCCGAAACGGATCCAGCGCGACGCCCGCATCCGCAACCTCAGTACCTTCCAGTTCGATGTGCCGGACGAAGCGCGTCTGGAAAAGATCATCGGCCCGCAAAACAACCTGCTCCGGATCAGCTGGCTGGAAAAAGCCATGCAAGCCTCCAGGGCTGTATGCCGGGTCGTTTGCGCCGATGGCGAATTGGGCACCGGTTTCCTTACCCGCGAAGGCTATATTTTTACCAACAACCACGTCATCCCCAGCGCAGAGGTAGCACGCGATGCCCGCGTGGAGTTCAATTACGAGGTAGATGCCGCCGGTAATACCAAAGCCCGGAGCACCTATAAACTCAACCCCGATGGATTTACTACCAGCACACCGGACCAACTGGACTTCAGCCGGATCAAGGTGATTGACGACCCGAATAACCCGCTGAGCCAATGGGGCTATGTGGAATTTGATCCCGGCGCCATCCCTACGATTGGCGAACCGGTAACCATTATCCAGCACCCCAAAGGCGGCGACAAACAGATCGCACTCAATGCCAACGAGGTGCTGAGCGTCTGGAACCAGCATGTGTACTACACCACCGACACCGAGCCCGGCAGCAGCGGCTCGCCGGTGTTTAATAAAGACTGGAAAGTAGTGGCCATCCACCACGCCGGCAAAACGGACGCCGAAGGCGGGCTCCAGATCAATGCGCGCGGCGACCGGCGCGGAGCCAACCGGGGCGTGTTGTTCCAAAATATTTTTCAATATCTCAACCAGGAAGGCCACAGCGCGCCGGCTGCGTCCTCTACCCCACCCTCCGGTACGGAATCTGTGAAAACGGCAACTCCGGCAGCAACTCCGGGTGAAACCAGTCCGGTCGTGAAGCCCAATCCCGGTCCGGCGACAACTCCTGCCCCACCTACCCCGGCCGCGGGAGCGGTAGGCGCCGTACCGAAGTTTGTGGTCGTATATGACGCACAGGACACCCCGCTGGCCCAAACCCTGAACAAGCACCTGTTCATACTCAAGGCAACCAAAAAAATCCAGGTCTATAACGTCCACGAAGCGCCGGCCGGTGAAGATGTGCAGGCCCGGGCCACGGCTGAACTGGCTTCCGCCGATTACATTCTGGCGCTGATCACCCCCAACCTGTTCAATGAGGAAACCTGGTTTGGACTTATTCTGAACGCCCTGCAAGAGGGCAAGCGCGTCATCCCGATCCGCCTGGAAAAAGTAGATATCGACGGAACGGGGCTGGAAAAACTAAAGGCGCTACCCACCATGAACCGCACCATCTCGGATTTTCCCAATACAGATGCGGCCTATGCGGATATTGTGGCGGAAGTGAAGAAACTGGTACCGAAGTAGGTGGAATTACTGGCGCCACAACTTGGACCGGCTCTCTTTATTCTGTAGTTTTCATAGTGTGGTTACAGGTGTGGCCTTCACATAGCGGATCAATACCACATGTGCATCCTACAATTTTTCCACTTCTCCTGATGAATACACAACAACCGCAGGGTGCACCAGTACAGGTGTGCTCTACACCTCCATACAAATTTAGAATGTCCGTGCCGTTTCCATTTGAAAATTCAACGCCAACCGGGATTTTTTCTCCATTTGAGTCCGTTCCGAAACCAGTTAGAGATCCTTTGGTGTATAACGAGTCAAACTCAATTGATATCCCCTCAAAGTTAGTAAGATCCTTTTGAAAAGAACTATAAGCGACTGTCTGCAAATAACTGGCAGGGTCTCCACTGGATACGCCCCAAATACCTCCATTTTGAGTGCATCCTAAATTGATAGAACGAATGGTGTCGCGAAGGATAATACTTGTTGGATCATTGATGGCTTGCACTTTGGGCTTAATAAATGCAAAGCAATAAACGCCTAAAATGGCAATGGCAAAGAACAATAGTGGTTTTTTCATATTACTTTGGTTTACGTGAAGAATTTACATCTGATAAAATTAATACGACAAGGGCCGTTTGGCCAAACAAAGGTAAATCGACCTTTTTTGCGACAAACCGATCAAATTCAATCATAACCGATCAAATTCGATCAATATCCTTCTGAGGGTGATCTCTCAGAAACAATTGTCTTTCGATACCGTCGTTGGGAAATCCCAGGGCTTCAAGAATTAATCGTTGGGATTGCGGGCTCAACAGGCCTTTAGGAAGGTCTATTCCCAAGGCTTTCACAAATGGGAATTAAAATGCCGCAAGAGGGCGCCGGCACAGATAAGAACATTCAAATCTAATGTCTTTTTCCGTAGCAAGCAAGCGCTGTTTCCTGTTTTTTTGAGAAGCGCAAGGAGGGGGGGGGGCATAACACACAGATATTCAAAACATTGCAATTTAGCACTCTAATAGTGGAATTTGATCCTACCCACCATGAACCGCACCATCTCGGATTTTCCCAATACAGATGCGCCTATGCGGATATTGTGGCGGAAGTGAAGAAACTGGTACCGAGGTAAGAGACCTGACAGGACTAAAATACGTACCCGACTCCAACCAAGATTTGGCCACTTGGCATTGTGTATTGCTCTACTCCAACAAAGTTATATGTAAAGGCCGGAATAAAAACCTGATGACCCCTAAGATTTAGGATATTTCGACCAAGAATATGCAGACGAATTGGCGGTTTGGTAAAGCGATATTCTACTTCAATGTCCCATATACAAACATTATTGAATTTTTTATCCTTGAAAAATTGAGACTGCAATCCAAAATTCGTTTTGACAAACCAGTTTTTCCGTTTCAGTAATATACTTGTATTAATCGTTTTGTTTAAAAATTCTTCTCTTTCATCCAACCAGTACATTTTTTGTTGTTGCCAGTTAACCTTAAGGCCTGTTGACATTGTCAGACCTGGCAATACAACAAAATTGACCGAAAAATTGGAAAAAAAACGTTGGGTTTCTAAAGTATAAAGTAGTGAGTTATACGATGCGTATCCGCTGGTATATTCATAATCTGATGAGGTAGAAAAATGTATGTTCCACTTATTTATTTTGTATGTGGCATCAAAATTCGCCTTTAATGCATTAGCACTTGGCGCCAGATAAGAGTACATAATAAAGTATCCTCCATCTACATAAGTTTGGTATAAAACAGAATTGACTAATTTTGAATAGTTTAATTGAAGACTATAGTCATAAACAGCAGTTGGACTTTTATCGGAATAGAATAAGTTATAATAAATTTGTTGAAATATAAAATTACTATCAA
>CAYVDV010000026.1:0-21665 GCA_964450465.1 uncultured Saprospiraceae bacterium | reverse complement strand
CCCGAAACACTTGCCCGCCTGCGGAAAACCACCGACTCGCTGCACCGGGCTTTCGCAGCTTCGCCGCCCGGCGAGCCGGTCTATTCCGCCCAACAGGGGTACGGGCGCTATTTCCGGATCTTCGATGCAGCCTTTCCGCTCGATTCGCTTAAAAATGATCTGCGCCGGGGACTTTCCCAACAGGATCTGGCGCAAAAATACCCGGCAGTTAAATGGGTTCGGAACGACGTGCTGATCTATCGCTTCGAAACCGTCGATTGGCGGGGCGAGCCGGAGCAGGTGTTTGCCGAGGCGCCTTACCAGATCGATCCCGGCGGTCACGATCCGCAGATCTGGGTGCATCCGGATGCGACCGGGCCCTTGTTTGCGTTCGAGACCTACCGCAGCGGCGATAGCGGAGTGGGTTTTTTATTTGACCAGAAACTTGCGCGCCGGGAATTGCCCCCGGAGGCGTCCCGCCTGGTCCGGTATGCGGGCTATATGATCGGCCCAAGGCCACATGGGTTGTTCAGCGGCCTGCGCCGCGATCTCGATCCGGCAACACTGGATTCCGCGCGCGCGGCGATCAGGTGGTTTGAGGTATGGTGGCAAACGAATAAAGCCACCGACAGCCTGCTCCGGCTCGAATGGGAGCGGGATCCCGTATTTCGTCAAAAAGTCGAAGCAACAGCAGAAGCGCTGGCGCTAGTCGGTGATCCGAATTCCATTAACCGGCATGTTGTGCCGCTTTTTCCCGTGACAAAACAGTACGATCTCCTGAAAGGCCAGCCGCTCAACTGGAGCTGCGGCAATGACCCCGGGCCGCGTTGGCATATCCTGGAAACTTCGCAGCGCGCCGCCGTGTTAGGCGACTGGCCGGTGTTCGCGCAGGCGCATTTTATCATCATCAACGATATCTTTGGGCAAATCGAACGCTATCCGCACCGGCGTTCCTATTTCCGTGAACTGGAAAAAGCCGGGCTCGACGGGCCTGCGCTCGCCCTCGGCGCCTGCCTGCACACCGGCGTAAATCGGCCGCGCGGGCAAATTGAAAACATCGGAGCGGCGATCCGGGAAACGGAAAACCCGCAGGCTTTTGAAACTGCATTGCTGGACCTGATCGCCAACCCGAAACTCGACGACCTGAATCGCCTGCAGATGATCTGGCTGTACCGGCGGTTCGCCCATGCCAGCGCAAATGCAGACGAAGAAGAAAGCCGCCTCGAGAAACTCCGCGCAATTTTGCCTGGGCTGCCGCGACAAATTGCGGTCGGCCTGGAATTTTAAGAATGTCCGTTTCTTTGCCAAAAACAAGCAACCATGGCCCGTGCGTTTCTTCTCCTGTCTATACTGTGCATCGCTGTTTCCCTGAAAGCCCAGCCGAAACAGCCCTTCCCGCCTGCCAGCCTGCAGCTCGAATGGCAGTTGATCCAAAACCAGTACCAGGGCAAGAGCCAAACACTTTCCAGACTCACACTGTACAACAGCGGCGGAAAAAAAATTCCCGGCGCGGGCTGGTCCCTGTACTTCAATTTTGTGCGGTCTATTGATGAGAAAAGCGCGCAGGCCGCCGGGTTCGATATCGAGCAGCTGAGCGGCGACTGGTTCCGGATGCGGCCCCGCGCCGGCTTTGCAGGGATCGATGCCGGCAAGCGCGTCGCAGTTGACTGGGTGAGTGAACTCTGGCTGCTCAATCGCACCGACGCGCCGAACGGCTTTTACCTGGTGTTCGACAATGAGCCGGAAAAAGGCCACAGCACGGGAGCCTTTACCATCCTTCCGCCGGAGCGCCCGGAAGTCCTGCTCCGGTCCGCCGAAGACAAAACGCCGCCGGCCACCCCGGAACGTATCTATCGCCAAAATGAAGCGACAACCCGCCTCCCGGCTGCCGGGCTGCAGCCGGTCTTTCCCACCCCGGCCTATCTGCAAATGCAAACCGGCTCTTTTACCCTCGACGGCAATACCGCCATCCATGCCGATCCGGCTTTTGCGCGGGAAGCGCAGTTGTTGGCGGAGGATTGGCCCGTGCTTTTTGGAAAAAAGGCGCGCCTGGAAACCAGCCCGGACAAGCATGCACCGGGCATCGCATTGCGCCAGACCGGCGATATTACCGAGCCGGAAGGCTACAGGATGCACATTACCCCTGGTGAAGGCGTGGTGCTCAGCGCCGCTACACCGGCAGGGATGTTCTACGCCATCCAGTCGCTGAAAACAATGCTGCCGCCGCAGTGCTGGCAAAGTCCGGCGGAAAGGGTGCAACTGCCCTGCCTGCTCCTGCGCGACCAGCCGCGCTTCGCCTACCGCGGACTGCATGTGGACGTGGCGCGCAATTTCCAGCCTGCCTCCGAACTGCGCAAACTGCTGGACGTAATGGCCTTGTACAAACTCAATAAGCTCCACCTTCATTTCAGCGACGACGAAGGCTGGCGCATCGAAATACCGGGCCTGCCCGAGCTGACCGGCCTAGGCGCCTTCCGCGGACACGCTACTGCTGAAACCAGCTTCCTGCACCCGGCCCTGGGCTCCGGACCCGACCCCGGTAAACCGAGCGGGTCGGGCTTCTACACCCGGCAAGAATATGTGGAACTGCTCCGCTTTGCCACAGCGCGGCATATCGAAGTGATCCCCGAGATCGAATTGCCCGGCCACGCCCGCGCCGCCATCAAGGCCATGGATGCCCGCTATGAACGCCTCCTGGGCGAAGGGCAAGCGGAAGAGGCCAAACGCTACCTCCTGCGCGACCAGGAGGACGCCTCCGAATACCGCTCGGTGCAGTGGTACAACGACAATGTCGTGTGCGTGGCTCTGCCCTCCGTGTATGCTTTTGTCGAGAAGGTGAGCGACGAACTGCTCGCCATGTACCGCGAGGCCGGCGCGCCGCTCACGAGCATCCACCTCGGCGGCGACGAGGTGCCTGCGGGCGTTTGGGAAGAATCGCCCGCCTGCCGCCGGCTGATGGAAACCGAAGGGATGCCGGAAAGCTCGGACCTCTGGTATTACTTCTGGCGCCGGATGCAGGGCATTATGACCCGCCGCGGCCTGCAGGTGTCGGGCTGGGAAGAAGCGGGCATGCGCAAGACGCTCCTGGACGGCCAGCCACACTACATTCCCAATCCGGATTTTGTCAACGACCGCTTCCGGGTGTATGTCTGGAACAACGTGCTGGGCTGGGGCGCTGAAGACCTGGCCTACCGCATGGCCAATGCAGGCTACGAAGTAGTGCTGGGCCCGGTCAGCAACCTGTATTTCGATATGGCCTACCAAAAGGACTTTGACGAGCCGGGCTACTACTGGGGCGCCTACACCGATGTGGACAAGTCCTTCGGCTTTGCCCCCTTCGATTATTTCAAGACCACCACGGAAGACCGCTTTGGCAATCTCATCGACACGGCGATTTTTCTCGGAAAAGCCCGGCTGACGGATTATGGGAAAAGCAAAATCGCCGGCATCGAGGGTCTGATCTGGTCCGAAACCCTGCACAGCCCGGAAGACCTGGAGTATATGGTCTTCCCCAAACTGCTGGGCCTGGCCGAGCGCGCCTGGAGCCCCGTGCCGCAGTGGGAATCGAACAGGTATATGCCGCTGGTCCGACAACAATATGCCGAAGACTGGATCCTTTTTGCCAACCGGATCGGGCAGCGGGAACTACCCCGGCTCGACCATTATGCCGGCGGACTACAGTACCGCATCCCCACACCGGGCGCCGTGATCCGCGATGGAATGCTGTACGCTAATATTCAGTTGCCCGGTTTCACGCTGCGCTATACGACGGACGGTTCGGAGCCTTCACTTTTAAGTCCTGCGTACACAAATCCAGTGCAGGTGGGCGCTGCTACAGTTCATGTCCGCGCTTTCGATACCCGGGGGCGGGGCAGCCGGAGCGTACGGGTGGGGGGAGCCAGGTAGCCACGGATGGTTGGGTTCAAATTTTCAGGTTCACCCCGAAGATGATTTGCCTGAAACCTCCTCCAAAAATCCCTGATGTCGCCCGGTTCAGACGGGAGGCTCTGTAAATTTCATTGGTAATGTTTTTTCCGTTGATGAAAACGGTCATGTCCATCTTCTTTCCGAAAGAGAAATCATAGTTCACAAAAGCGTCTATGGAATGATAGGCAGGTAGCTTGCCGATTGCCCCGTCTGCTGACTCGTTGTTGAAATTATGGAACTCGGTGAATTGCTCGCTTTCGAAGTGCCCGCTAATGCCAACAGACAGGCTCCGGTAATCATAATTCAACCCAACGCTTGCGTTCCATTTTGGCGTGTAAGGCGCCTCTGCATCCGAAATGCCGTTTGCTCCGAAACGGATAACACTTTTGGTGATGTGTTGAAAATCTGACAGTTCAATTGTTTCCTTGGTCAGCAGTAATTCACCTCCTGAACCGTTAGAAACATAGACTCCAAAGGCATCTCTGTTTGTATTCACCTTGTCTATATATTCTTGTTGGGTCGCTGTGCTGTGAAGCACCTGAGAAAAAAGATCGTTATCAACCAGCCGGCCTTTCAATACTTTTGATTTCATCCGGTTAACATTTCCATAAAGTCGAAATTGGTGATGGTTCCGGTTAAAAAGATCTGCTCCAAAGGCCGCTTCCAGTCCTTGCACATTGATTTTGCCCAATTCCTCAAACACTTCATTTCGTCCACCGGCATAAAAGTTGCGACTGGTATTGTTGAAGTAGGTCAGTTGTCCGTCAATGCGATTGTTCCACACCTGCCCTCTCCATCCGATTTCTCTGTTCCAGGACAATTCCGGCTTGATATTGATGCTCTGTCCTGCAAGTGGGTTGAGAACTATGCCATTTTGCTCGACTAAAAAACCAAACACCTTGGACGGGGCAATCATGCCTTGATAGATGCTTCCAAATAACTCACCGCTTTTTATGCGGTAATCCAGCGTAATACCGGGCAAGAATTGGGTGTATACATTTGGCTCTCTGCCTTCTTTAGTATTGGTGATATTTGGATTTTGTGCAACGGCAATCAAATCCTGTCTGTACATATCTACATGCTCCAAACGAAGGATGGGCGTAATACTCCATTTGCCCCAGTTAGATTCATTTCTGATAAAACCATTGGCAGACCAAAGGCGGTACCATAAATCTGTGGTAAGTCTTCCGTGCCGTGCCCAACGGCTACTATCAGCAACCAATAAACGGTCTTTAAACGTTTCACGGTGAAGGTTCAGACTCGCTTCCACATGTTGCGCCGCTCCAAAAGCATCCCAGTCGTAGTCCATGGTTTCTTTAAAGCCGGAGACCGTATACGTCCAGCGGCTGTCTGAAGTGCTTTCCCGGCCGTTCAAAACCCTGCCCACTATGACATAATCCTCCGCCCCAAAAGTTTTTCCTTTCAGGTAATCGTAGCGGTCATTGAAAATTTCTTCGCCCACGTAATTCCGTACTTCCGACGCTTTGATTTTTGCCGTAACCTGTCGCCACCAATCCCGCTCAAAATCGGTAGCATATATTTTTGAAATAAAGCTCAGATTACTTTTAGGCAGCCATTTGTGAATGATATCCACACCATAACGCCTCATGGTAAACTGGTCGGCATCCAATGGGTTCTGTGCCGGGTCTGTTTCAAAAGTAAAGGGCGTTTGTGAGCTCAAAGACGCCTGATTGTCCTCAAACTGCCCACTTACTTTAAAGTAGAGAGACTGATTATCGGATAGTTTGGCAAATATCTTTGCATTTAAATTCAACACTTCAACCGATGAATTATCCGTAAAGCCGTCAAACTTTTTGTAAACACTTTCTACCAAAGCACCCAGATTGTTCCAGGTACCGCCATAAGACAAAAGTCCCGTTTGATAGTTTCGCTGACCTCCTATCAACTTCACCCGCAACTCCGGTTTTTGGGGTGGCAATGCGGTAATATAGTTAATCGCGCCATACATATTGTTTGGGCCATAACGCAGTATATCCGCTCCCTTGTAAACTTCGATAGAAGTGATGCGGTCGCTCACAGGGTTGTAATATGCGCCCGGTGCAATGTAGGGCGCCGGAGCAGAAGGGGTACCATCCTCCATCAACAATACCTTCTTTGACCGCCTTCCCCAGGAACCTCTGATACTGATATTCGGGCGATTGGACAGTCCCATGTCTCCAACGATATTCACGCCCGGCACCGTCCGAAGTACCTCTTCGGTACTCAAAGGATTGATGTTTTTTAAGGTTATGGGATTAATCCGGAAATTGCTTCCTTTAAACCGCCCGTTGAAATTATTTGGGGAAGCGCTTACCATGACTTCATCAAGGGTTGTGCTTGCCCGCTGTAATGCGATCACGCCTAAATCAGGTGTATTCGCATTGACTTCTATACGCCCTTCTTCATAGCCCAGGTATTTAACGATAATAAAATCGCGATCCTGTTGGAAAGTAACCGTAAAGCCACCCTGTTCATCGGTAGTTGTACCTGCTCCGCCCGATTGAAGTTGTACGATTGCACCAACTAAAGGCTGTTTGTCGGTTTCGTCCACCACCTTCCCTTTGATTTCTGTTTGTGTCCAGGCAATATTGCTGATACTGACTAAAGTGACGAGGAATGTTGTAAGTCTTTTATTCATCATTAATTATTTTTCGGATTGCTGCTTCTTGCATATTCCCAAAAACGGATAAGCAAAAATGCCATTGGCAATCCTGTTCTGTGGAACAAGTCCGTATATTCCGGGGCCCGCCAGGTGCCCGGTAGCCCAACTATCCCGCCCGGCAGGCGATCTACCCGCCCAGCGGCTTCAGCCACAAGTTCCGCCAGCGCACCTTGATGCCGCCGCCGTCGTGGATTTGCAGGGCGATCTGTCCGGTTGCTGCGCCGATCCTGGCGTCCTGCAGTGCGATCATTTGCACGCCGTTGAGCCAGGTAGTTACCTGATCGCCCGCAGCGCGAACGCGCAAGGTATTCCACTCGCCCATACGGAGTGTTTTTTCCAGGCTGGAATCCGGCTGAATAAGCCAGCCGCGCCCGTAGGACTCGTAGATGCCCCCCGTATGCCGGCCCGGCGGCGCCACCTCGGCCTGCCAGCCGGTAATCTTCGTGCCTTCGATAGACGAGCGAAAGAATACCCCGCTGTTGCCGTTCGACTCCTGTTTGAACTCCAGCGTCAGGTCAAAATTGCGGTATTGACCGGTAGTGGCCAGGTAGCCGTACTTTTGGTCGGGGCCGCTCTCGCATACCAGTTCGCCGTTTTCAACGTACCAGCGTTCCGTGCCGTACACTTCCCAGCCCGTCAGATCCTTTCCATTGAACAGGGAGATGCTGCCGGACGGCATTTTCCGGGCGCCGGAGCAGGCGAGGAAGAGGCTGAGCGTAGCCAGCGCGATCAGCACCCTCATAACTCCCGGATCTTTATGTTCCGGAACCGAACCTGATTGCCGTGGTCCTGCAGGGCGATCCGCCCGCTTTTGGCCAGACCATAGCCCGGGTAATCTTTCCATTTCCCTGCTTTGATCAGGGCTTCCCACTCGGGGGTCCAAAGCTGGTATTCCACGACTTTTTCCCCGTTGAGCCAGTGCTCCACGTGGCCTTTGTTGACCAGAATACGCGTTTGATTCCATTCGCCGACGGGTTTGATCGCCGAGCGGGACGGCGGGTGCATGCCGTAGTTGGCGGCCGATTTTTGCCAGTCTTCCAGTTTTTCCGGGAATCCGATGTCATCGACCAACTGGTATTCCGGACCGGTGGCGTACACGGTGGCGTATTTCGCGGGATCTTCCACGACGTTGAAGAAGATGCCGCTGTTGCCGCCGGGCGACATTTTCCATTCCAGGCTCAGCTCGAAGTTTTCGAACTCCCGCTCCGTGACGATATCGTTGGCCGTGCCTTCGTGGCCGGCCTGGCCGAGGGCGATGAGCTCGCCGTTTTCGACAGCCCAGCCGCGTACGGAATCCAGTCCGTAGGTATGCCAGCCGGCAGTGCTCTTGCCGTCAAACAGGGGTTCCCATTCGCTTTGAGTTTCGGTTTGCGCAGGTTGCGGGGCATTGGAGCCGCAGGCGCTCAGGATAAGGGCTACAGCGGCGAAAAACAGTATGGTGTATTTCACGATGGTCGTTTTTTAATGATGGAATAAATGCGGGTACTTTGAGTTTTATTTCAACTTCATTTTTTCCGGGTCCCAGCGCACGGTTTTCCCTTCGAAATAGCTGTCGTTGCACAGCAGGGCGGGCGCAGCGGCCCGGTAGCCGAACACAGCGTCTTCAGCCACGGCAACGTTGTTGCGCACGCCGTTGAAGAAGTTGGCAAAATGGTCGAAGTGGGCGCCTTTGTAGCCTTTTTCCACGGTGTAGTGGGCCTCGGCGGGCGGCAGCATGCGTTTGCGATCGGAAAGCGCTTTATCCAGTTCGTTGGATTTTTCCGCCATAAAGGTATCCATCGGGTCGGTGGTGAGATTCTTGCGAAGGTACACGTCGTCCCAGGTAACATCCATGGCGCCTTCGCTGCCCACCATGCGCAGGTAGGTGCTGCCGGAGGTGCCGTCCACAAAATTGACGCGCAGGGAGAGGTTGAACGCCGGATGGGCTTTGGTTTCCGGATAATCGAACATGCCGAGCAGCACGTCGGGCACTTCGCGACCGTCCTTCCAGTAGCGCAGGCCGCCGGTGGCCATCACCTTGTCGGGACCCATGGAACTGGTGATAAAGTGCAGGCTGGAGAAGAGGTGTACGAACAGGTCGCCCGACACTCCGGTGCCGTAGTCGCGGTAGTTGCGCCAGCGGAAAAAGCGGACAGGGTCGAAGTCGCGCTTGTTGGTGTTGGCCACGAAGCGGTCCCACTCCACGGTTTCCGGCGAGGCGTCCTGGGGGATTGCGTATTGCCAGGCGCCAACGGGGGAGTTGCGCGCCCAAAAACCTTCCGCATAGATGAGCTGGCCGATGGCGCCGCTTTCGAAGAGTTCTTTGGCTTTTTCATTGCCCAGGGAGCTCATACCCTGACTGCCGACCTGGTAGGTTTTACCGCTTTTCTGCTGCGCTTTGATCACGTCCGGGCCTTCCGATATATCGTGGACCATCGGTTTCTCGCAGTAGGCGCTTTTGCCTTTGAGCAGGGCGTCGATCGAAATTTGTTTGTGCCAGTGGTCGGGGGTTCCGATGATCACGGCATCCACATCGCTGCGTTCCAGGATCTCCCGGTAGTCGCGGGTGGTAAAGATATCCTTGCCCCAGTTTTCACGGGCCAGTTCGAGCCGGCCTTCATACAGGTCGCAGGCGGCGATCAGGCGGACACCCGGGATCTGCAGGGCGGTTTTGACATCTTCCGAGCCCATGCCGCCGGCGCCGATGACGGCGATCTGAATATGATCGTTGGGAGAATAGGCCCGTTCGCGGGCCAGGAAAAATTGCCGCACCTCATTTTGTCCGCTCAGGATCGTTGGTCCGGAGCTGGTGAGCACGGCTGCGCCGACCGCCATTTTTTTTACAAAGTCGCGGCGGGAAGTGGTGGATTTTACTTGTTTCATACCGGTGAACTATTTTCTTTGGCGAAAAGTAGGCGTTCACAAGGGAAAATACCGCAACAAAACGGGACAAAACGTTTTACGACTAAAAATTGAATGGCCTATCGGTGAAAACCGGGGTGGTTTTTGCCGAATACGAAGGATGGGAGCAAATTATCCCCGGTGTTCCAGCAAGGCCACGTTCTCGATATGGTGGGTATGCGGGAACATATCGACGGGTTGCGCCTTGCGCACTTCGTATTTTTCTGCCAGGAGTTGCAGGTCGCGGGCTTGGGTGGCGGGGTTGCAGCTGACATACACGATGCGGGGGGCTGCCAGTTCGAGCAGGAAGCGCACGGCTTTTTCGTGCATGCCGGCGCGGGGCGGGTCGGTGATCACCAGATCCGGCCGGCCGTGCTGTTCGATAAATTCGGGGCTGAGCACATTTTTCACGTCGCCGGCGTAAAAGATGGCATTTTCAATCCCGTTCAGCGTCCGGTTTTCCTCGGCGTCGGCAATTGCCTCGGGTATTTCCTCGATGCCTACCACCTGCCGGCAATAGCGGGCCACATACAGGGCGATGCTGCCGGTGCCGGTGTAGAGGTCGTACACATTTTCCGAGCCGGTAAGCCCGGCGAACTGCACCACGATATCATACAGGTTTTTTGCCTGTACGGAGTTGGTTTGGAAAAACGATTTCGGGCCGATCTTGAAGCGCAGTCCGCCGAGGTTTTCCTCCACAAAACCTTTGCCGGTGTAGGTGATCATTTCCAGGTCGAATACCGTATCGTTGAGTTTCGGGTTGATGCAGTACACCAGCGTGGTAATTTGTCCTTTGAAGCGGTCCAGCAGGGCGTCGAGATAGGTCCGGATGGTTTCGGGTTCATTGCGGGCGAAGCTGAACAGCAGCATAAGTTCGCCGGTAGTGGTCAGGCGCACCATGAGGTTGCGCAGAAAGCCTACATGGCGCCGGACATCGTAAAAATCGAGCCCCTGGGCCAGGGCGATCTCGCGGGCGGCGTTGCGGATAGCATTGGAGGGTTCGGCCTGGAGCCAGCAATGGTGGATATCCACCACCTTGTCGAAGGCGCCGGCGCGGTGGAAGCCAAGGCCGGGTTGGGGCCCCGGCCCCTCCATACCGGGGGAGGGGTCAGAGGGTAGTTCCTCGGGCAGCAGCCAGCGTTTGTTGGAGAAGGCGAATTCGAGTTTGTTGCGGTAGTGCGTCGTTTCCGGGGCGCCGAGAATGGGCAGGAATTCGCCTACCGGCACCTTGGCGATGCGTTGAAAAGCATCGAGTACGGCCTGGTTTTTATGGGTCAACTGGGCGGAATAGTCCAGATTTTGCCATTTACAGCCGCCGCAAACGGAGAAATGCGCGCAAAAGGGCTCGGTGCGCTGCGGGGAAGGGATCAGGAGGTTTTCGATCCGGCCTTCGCCGAAGCCGCCTTTTTTCTTTTGCACAAATACGTCGACTACATCGCCGGGCACGGCGCCATCGACGAAAAGCACCATTCCGTCGGCAGTCCGGCCTACGCCCTTGCCGCGATCGGCAACGCCGTGGATGGAAACTGCCGGAGCAATAAAAGATCTGGATTTACGCGCCATAATGAGCCGGCAAAAGTAGCGCTTTAAACGGTAAAGGGCCGTTCACTTTTTACGACGCTACAAAAAAGCCCCCGTTCCGCAAACGAAACGAGGGCCCGGGTTTTTCATGGTTCGGAGGCGTTGTTTGGTTAGAGCTGAGCCTCCAAAGCCGTTTTTGTGCTGTATTGAAGGATATTGTTGAGTACAGCCGGTGAGGGGTCGAAATGAGCCTTTGGCAATTGGTTTTTAGCTTCCAGCAGGTCGTTGTACAACGCGCAAAGCGCTTCGTCTTCTTCCAACTGTTGCGCCATGACCACTGCTTCGTCGGCCGGCATGTCGCGGTACAAAAATTGCACCAGGGAATTGTATGTGTATTGTTCTTCCATAGGCTGAAAAAATGCGTTGGTACTTTTTGAAATAAAATCGGCTATAAAACTACAGTGTTAGGTTAGATATTATGCCAACCCATATTAAATTTTCCTTTTTTAACACTTGGGTTCAAAAGATTGGCTTTACCCTTATCTGCCGGCTTCCCCGGGATGCTGTAAAACCCAGCCTGTCAGGCCCAATCCAGTCACGACCAGGGCATTTACCGTACCATGCCATGCCCGCATTGCGGGGATGTTCAGCAGTGCAAGCGGATACCAGGGGCGAAGCGCATACCCCAGGGCGAGGCTCATACTGAAAAACAAACCCAGGCCAAGCAAGGTCCAGGCGATTCGCGCCCCAAACGGCAGTGCCCCGGTCCAGCTCATCTGAAGGTATCCCCAGGCCCCAAGAAAACCTGCCAGCACCACCGTCGCCGCCGCAATCGTTTCCGGAACAAACCATCCGGTCAATTGCGAAACGGTAATGCCCAGCGCCGTCAACGGTACGGAAGCCAGCGTCAGCCATACAGCCCAGCGGAATAACGGTCCCGGCCACTGTTGCGCTGCCAGCCCCAGCAAAAGAGGGAAGGCAAAGCCGGCGTAGTGAAAGTGCAGCGCGGTAAGCAGCACAATGGACGGCGTAAAGCCGAGCGGTTGCAGCCCCAGGCGGTCAGCAAATAAACTAAGCCCGCCGACAAGCAAAAACACCCGGGATGAGGCAAGGGCCAAATGGGCAGCATTCCATCCGGTGCGAAACAGATCCTGAACTCCCTGAAAAAACAGGATTCCGCAAACGACCAGCCAGGGCACTGCCGCCGCTACCGCAGGCCAGCCTTGCGGCATCAGCACGGAAAGCGCCGCTGCAAGGCCGGCAGGGAAAAGCCAGCGCTGCAAACCGGGGTGTAAAACAATGGAAAGGGAAAGACCCAATGGCACCCAAACCAGGGTGGCTAGCCCCAGCAGCAGGCGGGCCCAGGCCTCCTGCAGCAAGTCGGGATGCTGCCAAATGAGCAGCACCAGCCAGATCAGAACGCCTGCCCCAAGGGTTCGGCCGGGAATACGGACAAGCATTTTCATGGCGCCGGATTTTGTCGGACAAAGGCCTGCATTTGCCGGGCAGAATCGCGCCGGAACCGGCCCTGCAAACGGCGGAGCATGGGATAGCCCAGCCACAACAGCCAGTGCCGCGGACGCGAAAATGCGCGGATCATATACCACACTGTGCCGTCCGGAGCCATTTCCACAGCAAACAGCTCCTCGCCGCGGGCCAGGTGGCCGGGCAGGGTGCCGTAGGCAAATCCGTAGCGCAAGGGTTCGTCGAGCACATACACAATCCGGCAGGCATTGGGCCACCATAGTCCAAACAAGCGCGCATACATGGCCACAACAGTACCAACCCGTACCGGCAGGCATTCGGGGAGGATGCGCGTCCAGGGTGAGGGAAACATCCGCCATTCGGCAATTGCGCATTTGGCACGAAGAAAATCTTCGGGGCCCTGACCAACAGCAACGCGGGTAAAATCATTAGACCAGCCGGGAACCGGCTCATCCGTCCGGGTGGCGCCCGTTTGAGCGTAGGTAAACGGGCAGCCGGCCTGATACCGGATATAAGGCTCCAGGGTAGAAGAAGCGGGCAAGTGCAGGGCGATCATCTGCTTTCATTTTTTTCTGAAAACAATGAACGTCTCTTTTGCCGGAAAGTTCACCCGGTGACCCCAAGTCCGCTTGGTGCGGGGCGGTAAATCTTGAGCGAAAAGTATATTTTTCAGCACACTTTTCGCCCGAAAAATTACTAACCTCAAGCGAAAAGTGTATTTCAAAACACACTTTTCGCTCAAATGAGATTATCTTTGTAGGGATAATTTTAGATTTCAGATGATTTTGCAATAAATATTTCGGTATGAGCCTCAAGTTTATCGGTCGGGAAAAAGAAAAGGAAGTCCTGCAAGAAGCCTTGCATTCACAGGGAGCGGAAATGGTCGCAGTAATCGGCAGACGGCGAGTGGGAAAGACCTTTTTAATTAAGGCGGTATATGAAGCGTCGTTTATTTTTGAGATAACCGGTTTGCAGGATGCTCCGGTTGAAAAGCAGCTGGACCATTTCAATTTTACGTTGGCCAAATATGCGCAATCTGATATTCCAATTGAAAAAGCCGATTCCTGGCTGGATGCATTCCGGTTATTGACGCTCGTTTTGAAAAAAAATCTGGAACAGGTCGAAGGTAAAAAGGTCGTATTCTTCGACGAACTACCCTGGCTCGCCAAAAATGGATCCGGTTTTCTTTCTGGGTTGGATTTCTTCTGGAATAGCTGGGCTGTCAACCAAAACATCGTGGTTGTCGTTTGTGGTTCGGCGGCCTCATGGATGATACAAACCCTGGTGAACAACACCGGAGGGTTGTATAATCGGATTACTCGGCGCATCTATTTACAGCCCTTTACACTGGCTGAGACGAAAGAATATCTTCAAAGCCGGCAGTTTAATTTCACCAACTATGAAATGGTGCAACTCTATATGGCGGTTGGCGGAATTCCCCATTACCTGAAGGAAGTGAAAGGGAACAAGAGCGTGGCACAAAATATTGACGAACTGTGTTTTTCTCCCTTTGGTTTGCTGAGAGATGAATTTCGGCTGATGTTCTCCGCGCTCTTTGAAAATGCCGATAAGCACATCGCCATTATCCGGGCGCTTGCGACAAGTAGGCAAGGGTTACCCCGTCAAAAAATCATAGCGCTCGGTAAAATTCCCGAAAACGGAAATACCACCAAAGTATTAGAGGAACTCGAACAATCCAGTTTTATCACGTCCTATTTTCCTTATGGGAAAGTGAAAAAAAATATGCTTTACCGGTTAACCGATGAATATGCACTCTTTTATCTCCAGTTTATTGAAAACAAAGTCCACGAAGGAAGCGGTACCTGGCAACACCTCAGCCAAACACAGGAATACAAAACATGGTGCGGTTATGCCTTTGAAAGTATTTGTCTGAAGCATATACCCTCTATTAAAAAAGCCCTGGGCATCAGCGGGGTGTATTCCGTTTCCTCTTCTTTTTATCAAAAAGCAACAGAGGAGAAAAGAGGTGCGCAAATTGACCTGCTGCTTGACCGGGCCGACAATGTCATTAATGTTTTCGAGATAAAATTTTACAACAACGAGGTCACGCTAACCAAAGAGCAAGCGGAAATATTGCGGCGAAAGCTTTGGACCTTTGCCGAAGCAACCAAAACACGTAAACGGCTGAGCCTTACCCTGATCACCACCTATGGGTTGAACAAAAATATCCACAGTTCAGGACTGGTGGAAACGGTGCTAACCCTGGATGATTTATTCCTGGCATAAACAAACTGTAATTACCGGCGTATTATGACCTCAATGACTCTAATAACCGCTATAACACCTCAAAGTTGCCGTAAAATCGTCCGGTCCGTGATCTTGTCGTCGTTCGCCAGCAACAGCGCTTTACTGATAATAATCGACAACATGCGGTCGCCTTCAAAAGGCAGATAGAGTTTCTGGTCGCCGGCCCCGGATGAGGCCCCCGGCACGATACACAGGTACTGGTTGTGTGGCGACATCAGGATATTGCCGCTGCCACAATGGATCTTGTACGTATGCCGGGTGCCCTGCACGTACAGGAATTTTCCTTCGAAGCGGCATTTGTCGGCGATTTTCAGCCGGGGGATCAGGCGCTCCAACGCTGCTTTGCGCATCTCGCCGCTTACGCTGAGTTCATCTTCGAAGGCGTAGCGGTTCCAGTAGGCCTGGAAGCGGTTGTCGCCACTGTCTTGCCATTCGGGGTCGTTACCGATGCTGCACACGCCGACGAAGAGGTCCACATCGCGCATGATTTCCGAAAACAGCAAGGACGGCACCTCGGGCAGGTTGACCAGTTCGCCGCGGTGGTAAAATCGCACCTGATCGGTATGGACATACAGGAAGATACCGGCATCGCTGGTGAGTGCATTATCCCAACTGGCCTCCACCCAGAACTCGACGCGGTAGTTCCAGTTGAGCAGGTCGCGCCGGGGTGTATTGTGCGAGTCCCAGGCCCCTTGCAGGTGGTATTGCCAGCCGCGTTGTTTGCACAGGGCGGTGAACTGGTGCTGGCGCAGGATATGTGCGGCGAAGCGGTTGGAGTAGCTCAGCGTATTGAGTTCCGGCGGCGTGACCACGTAAATTTCCCGGTATGCCTGTTTGAAGGGCTGGGTGATCCTGTGTTGCTGCAGCCAGTCGCGCCAGTCGAGCGCCTGTTGCAGTTCCTGGCCGAGCGGGTGCCAGAGGTGCACGGTAGTCCCCTCGCCGGGGGCAAAGGGGAGTGCACCCCATGGGGTCCGCCACTGCCCGTCGTGCCAGATCGCCGATGCAGACCGGCCGTTTTGTTCAAACGACCAGATGAGCCGGGCGGCGAGCGTTTGCAACACCGGGTGCTGTACGAAGCGCTCCATGAACTGCGGGTAGGGCCAGCTGCGCTGTTCGAGGTAGCTGTTCTCGATGCGGGTGGTCTGGGCGCTGAGGGTAGCCTGTAGTTCCTTCAGGCGGATCTGCAGCCGTTTCAAGGCGGCTTTGTGGTTTTCGCGCACGGCGGCCGGCGCCGATTTAAGCGGGGAGCCGTCGGGTTTGCGCCATTCGAGCACAGCCTGCGCCTGATCGCAGATGGCCAGCCGGGCGCTGTATTCGCCCAGGGTTTCGATGTATTCCTGTCGTGCGTTCAGGTCGAAGGTATCGACGCCGAGATCCTCGATATCCTGCCTGGAGATGCCCTGCCGGCGCGCGGTTTCGTCCAGCAGGGTTTCGATGAGGTTGAGCACATTGCGGTTGGCGGCGCGGGCCTTGAAACGCAGGAGGGTACTCACGCCGTTGATACCCGGCATCAGGGTACAGGCCCGCAGGCAGGCATTGCCCACTTTGGAGGCCAGTGCGCCTACGTTCGGGTATTTTTTAAAGCCCAGGGTTGCCACTTGTTCCATGGCGGCACGGATCTCGGCATGGTCCGACAGATTGGCCCCCGCATACCATGCAAAGGCACTGACCCAGTCGGGTACGGGCGCCCAGTCAGGGGTATATTTCGACAGGTTCTCCTGCTTGTGCAGGCCTTGCAGGTAGCTGGCCGTATCTTCCAGTACCCGGAGCAGGATCGCAGCCTGCTTGTCTTCCGGCACCGGATGGAGTGTTTCCCTGCTCTGGCGCAGCCATTTTTCGGCGGGTTTGGATTTTGTGCCGGCCGTTTCGCAGGTCTGGAGCCATTCGGTCCATCGGTTTCGCTGATCGGCAGGTTCGCCCTGCAGATAGCGGTTGAGCTGGCGGCCCAGTTCGTGTTGCTGGAGAAAAGGCGTGCTCATTCCGACGTTTTGGCCCTGGAGCAGGTGTTGCAGTTTGTTGTGAAAGAGCCGTTTTTGTTTGATCGTGGTGTATTGGGAAAAAGGGGAGTGTTGTTCAAATTTTTCGAGCGCATCCCGAAGGGCGGGCGTCAGTTCATTTTGTGCGGCATATTGTTCAATGGTATGCAGGATTGCTTCGGCGACAGGCACGGTATCGTAATGGGCAATTACGGCATGCCGCAACGCCAGTGCAATGAGCGATTCGGCGTCGGGGGTGCGCCAGTGCCGCAACAGGTGGGCAGCCAGCTGGATGAACCATTTTCGTTCAGTATATTCGCCATTGCTCGTTCGCCGGAGCCGGGCCATGCAGTGATAGGCGCCGGCAACCCGGAAATTCCCGGCAGATTCCTTGATCTCCTGAAAGCCATCCAGTGAAGTGGCAGCCGGTAAAACGTATCGGGGGAGCGTTGCATTTGCCCGCACGGCCTCTTCGAAGAGCCGGTTGACCGTATCCGCGGCCTGTTCATACACTGCGGGATCGATGCAGGGCGGCAATTCCTCGCCCTGCAACAGATATTTGATCCGGTTCCAGAAATCCATGACCAGAAAATTTTAGGGAAAAGTTGGGATACGCCTATCCGCCGACCAGCGGGGTCAGCCGGACAAAACTAATGGTGGTATCGGGCCGCAGGGCAATTGTTTCCTCCAGATCGTCCACCTGCCGGTTATCGACCAGGACAAAAAAGGCGTTTTTCCGGAAGGCGTCCAGCGCCCGGTAGCCGTGCGCCTCGGGGTCGGGCTCCTGCAGTTTCCGGGGCGGGCTTTTCCGGTTGAGCAGGCGTTCAACCGCAGGGGCATCCGCTATTCCGGTGAAATAGCGCTCGATCCGTTCGTTTTTGATCCGCCGGATCTCTTCGTCCACCCGGAGCATGATCAGCTCGCGCAGGGTAAGGGTATTGGTTTCCACGGCTACGTCCCATTGCTGGAGCATGTTGCCGGCGACGGTTTCGTCGATGAAGGTAAGTGTGGTCATAGGTTGCAGGTTACGGGTCGTTGCTGGTTAGCGGGTTGTGGTGTCCGGTTTTAGCAGGACGGGAGCAAAGATAACGATTTGCTACAAATTGTTTTTAAATTCCGGATCAGATTAATTCTGCTTTATCAAATTAAGAGGTGCTGTATTTGACAATGCATTTCTGTCCGGAAACCCCTGATAACGCCCCCTCGATTGGCGTATTAATTTTCAGGGATCCTGTTGCACAGCTGCAACAGGATTCTCTCCCATGACCCAAAAACCAGTCGGATTAATGAAGAGTCCGGACTTTTTATTAATTTTGATCATGCAACTCCCCCAATATGTGCTGCCCAGAGCATAAACATCTGATCAAATGAGCAAACAATTCTTCTTTGGCGCTTTTCTGGCCGTAAACCTGAGTAGTTCTATATACCTCTCCGCCCAGGATCGTGGTGTATCCCCTGTCGCCACACCATCCGGGGCGACGGCGCGGGTCGCCTCTGCGACCCGCGCCGTCGTCGTCGGCATTTCCGACTACCAGGACCCCGCCATCCCCGACCTCCGCTTTGCCGACCGGGATGCGCAGGCCTTCGCCGCCTGGCTCCAATCCGCGGCCGGCGGTTCGCTCCCGCCCGAAAACATCAAACTACTCACCAACAAAGCCGCCACCACCGGCGCCATCGCCTCCGCCATGGACTGGCTCATCGCAGAAGGAAAAACCGGTGACCGGGCCATCATCTACTTTTCCGGCCACGGCGATGTGGAGACACGGACCAAATTCCAGCGCGGTTTTTTACTCACCTACGACTCGCCGCCAACCAATTACCTGGCCGGCGCCTTTGCGCTTATTTTCCTGCAGGACATCATCTCGACCCTCTCCGACAACGGCGTGCAGGTCATCATGATCTCCGACGCCTGTCACGCCGGCAAACTGGCCGGCTCCGACATTGGCGGCTCCCAGGCCACCGCAGCCAACCTGTCCAAACAATTCGCCAACGAGATCAAGATCATGTCCTGCCAGCCCGACGAGTTCAGCCTCGAAGGCGAGCAATGGGGCGGCGGCCGCGGCTGTTTCTCCTACCACCTGATCGATGGCCTGACGGGCATGGCTGACGGTAACACCGACAAGCAGGTGAACCTGCTGGAAATCGGCCAGTACCTGCAAACGAAAGTACCCGCCGAAACCGACCCCCAGTCTCAGATACCGTTGGCGGTGGGCAGCATGAAAACAGTGCTCGCCGACGTGGACGAGGCCAGTTTACGGACATTGCGGGAGCAAAAGGGAAAAGCCCTGCCCGCTATCGCTGCCATCGAGACCAAAGGGTTTGAACAAGTCGTACTCGCCGGCACCGACAGCATTTGGCAAAAGAAATACAACCAGTTTACGACGGCTTTGCAGAAAGGCGATCTGCTGGAACCGGCCGGCGCCAGCGCTTACGACCGCTACACCGAGCTTTCCAAGGTACCCGAACTGGAGCGCCTGCACGGCATTATGAAACGAAACCTCGCCACAGCCCTGCAGGACGAATCGCAGCAGGCGATCAATGCTTACTTGCGGGCGGATGAAGAGGAATTGGCGGCTCAGTCCCGGGGCGATCTGAAGTACACCAAGTTTGTCCGCTACCTGGAAAAGGCAGCAGAACTGCTGGGCGAAGGCCATTACATGTACAAGACTTTGAAAGCGAAACAGTATTATTTTGATGCGGTGGATATCCGTATCCGCTTTGAGTGGCGCACTATTTCCATGGCGGATTCCACGCTTATTTGGAATAACCAGCGGAAGGACCTAATCCAGAAAGCTTTGGAGCTGGAAGAAAATGCTGCTTTTATCCAGTTTGAAAAAGGGCTTTTAGCTGACTCTGGAGCCATCTATTATTATAAAAAAGCTATTGAATTAGCGCCGAAGTGGGTCTTGCCTTATGTGCAGACAACATACCTTTTGCGGTGGGCTGGAAAAGAGGAAGAAGCTGATTCCTATTGGACCAAAGCAATGGCAATCGCACCTCAATCATCTATGGTTTATCTTGCGCTAGCAGAAATACATTTAAGCATGAAAGAGTATGAGCAAGCGAAGGAATCGATCCAGAAAGCCATACAAACCTCACCGGGAAATGTATGGTTCTTAGAGGTTCTCGGTTGGGTTTACACTATGCAGAAAGAATACCGGGAAGCAGAAAATACCTGGCTGAAGGCATTGGAGCTTAGCCCGGACAATAATGAATTGTACAACTATTTGTCCGAGCTTTATTTAACCAAAACGTATGAATTTGACAAAGCAGAAGCCATAAACCGGAAGCGGATGGAAAAAAGACCGACAGATGGGGATGCTTATGCCGATCTGGTATCGCTTTACTGGGGAAAGCAACCGGAAAAAATCAGATTGTTGATCGAAGAGATGAAGAGAATAAATGATTCGGTAGAAAACTGGGAGGGGCAGGCAACAATTGGTTTTGCTTACAATGCCATAAACGAGCCTGAAAAAGCGATACCCTATCTGCAACAGGCGCTGAAGGTTGCTCCAACCAGCCCCTCGATTTATACCATCTATGCCGGAGCGTACCGTCAATTAGGCGATTATGAGAAATTCCTGGCCCTCCTGGATACCGGTATTGCCAAGGGCTTGCCTTATGAGGGGGTGGAGGCATATTTAGGTGTTCCCGAGGCTTATAAAACACCTGGCTACAAAGCCTTTGCGCAAAGGGTAATCGATAACCGGCCCAAGATGGGCTTTGGGTACAGCCTGATGGGTAAGTATTACGAAGGGCAGGGCGATTTCGCCTCTGCTGCCGGATATTACAAACAAGCTGTAACGCTTTCACCGGAGCGGGTTTATAATTGGTCCGACTACTGTCAGTTTGCCTACCTGCTTGGGCAAACTGAAACAGCAGATTCCTGCATCCGACAACTGCTGTCCCTCGATGCCCCTGCCTATATTTATGACATCCTCGGCATGTTTTTCCGAAACCACGGCGATTATGAACGGGCGGAGCAATTGCTGCAGCAAAGTATTGCTTTGAATAAACACTTTTTTGCTCCCTACGAAAAACTGGCGTTGTTGCACCATGCATTTGGGGAATACAAAAAGGCCATGGCTGCTTTGCAGCAGGGCATGGCAGAAGCGCCGGATGCATGGGAACTCCGGGAGATGCATACCTTGTTCAGCTATTTTGCATACCCACGCGATAAAGCACGGCAAATTTTTGAAAAAGCCGCCACCGAACAACCAGCCTATCTACAGGTATGGAATTTTCTGGAACAGATGGACAAGAAAGATTACGGTGGCGCCATTCAGGCCTGGAAGTTAATCGACAGCAAGATCCGAACCTGGTATTTGGTGTATATGTATCTGGGCGCGCTGGTCCAGCACGGCGATATGGATGCGGCTATTGAACTGCTCAACAAAACAGATAACGGGGCCCTTAACTACCGATTACTAAGCACGAACCCCCTGCTCGAGCCTCTGCGTAAGGAACCGGCATACCGGGAATACATCCGGAAAAATTTTCCGGAGAAACTAAAGGATGAATAAATGCAGGCATAAACAATTAATCAAATGAGACAACCATTCCTTCTTGGAACCCTCCTTGCCATAAACCTGTGTGGTTCTATATACCTCTCCGCTCAGGAGCGTGGTGTATCCCCTGTCGCCACACCATCCGGGGCGACCGCGAGGGTCGCCCCTACGACCTACGCCGTCGTGGTCGGCATTTCCAACTACCAATCGCCCGACATTCCCGATCTGCAATTTGCTCACCACGACGCCCGGGCTTTTGCCGACTGGCTCCAGTCTCCAGCTGGCGGTCAGGTACCGGAAGCTAATATCCAGTTGCTCACCGAGAAGGGCGCCACCTTTGCCGCCTTTGCCGGCGCCCTCGACTGGCTGGTGGAAAACACTCTGGAAGACGCTCATGCGATCATATAAGTACCTGGACTGAATTAATTGATAAAATAAACGCAGGGATTTTGAGGCAAG
>CAYVDV010000025.1:0-21789 GCA_964450465.1 uncultured Saprospiraceae bacterium | reverse complement strand
ACGCCTGGAAGGCCCGCCGGGGAAGCGGGAGATGACGCGAGGCTGGAAGATATGAAGGTTGTTGATGGGCGCTAAAAAAGCAGGGCAGCCGTTTCTGACCAGCCCTGCCTGATGCGCAGCGATTTTACCTCTGGCAGACTATCGTCCCGGGTATTAGTTGCTGGCCAGCCCGGCCCGTTTTACCGGAGCCTGCTCCAGCAAGTCCAGCGCACCGAGCTGTACACCAGACGGAGAGAGTTCGATGAACTGTACCAGGGACGCCTGGCCTACACTTACATAGAGGAAATAAGCGCCGCTGGCCATACCGCCCAAATTGATATTTTGAGCGAAGGCTTGTTCACCACGTATGCTTTGCCGGTAGGCGATGGATTCACCCAGGGTATTCAATTGAACCAGCGTGGGTTGTTCCTGCAGGTTGGCCAGTTGGAGGCGAACCTGGCTCCCCTCGCCGGCTTTGATCCGCACGATAGAGGGGCGCTCGCTGCCGGTTTGGAACGTAAAGGCAGCACCGGAATTCTCGGATTCGGGATGCTCAAACAAAACCAGATCGGTTTCGTCCAGACGGAAGGACTGGGTGTAGAGTCCACTGCGGTTTTTTACATAGCAGAGGTAATAGCCGTTGGGCATTCCATTAAGGTTCAGGAGTTTGGCATACCCCTCTTCATTCCAGATGCTTTCGCTGTACCAGTATTTGCCCGTTATGTCTTGCACGACCAGGGCGGTGTACTGCTGTTGGAGATTGGCCAGTTGCACCGTAAGGGTCCTGGCGGCCTCTCCTTTGTCAATCCGGACGATCATAGGGTTTTCAGCGGTAGCGGCGGCGGTGAACAGCGCGGTGATTAGTAATACCGCTGCAACGAGCACATTGATTTGATTTTTCATACGTTAATCATTGGTGGTGAACAGAAAAAGGTGTGCTTCAGCAGGATAAAATCCTTACTGCAAAAATGCCGGCGCCACCTGTTTCAGCGCCCGGACGCAGCGTCCAATTTTCAGGACGCAGAGACCAAACACCCGGACTGATCTTGCACCACCCGGAGTAGTATTGTATTTACGTGGAAATCTGTTGTTCGCGCCATTCGCTCGGCGTCATGCCGAACGCCTGTTTGAAGACCCTGCCGAAGTAAACCGGATCGTTGAAGCCACAGTCGAAAGCAACGCCTGTAATGCTCAGGTTTGGGTCCCGGAGCAGTTCTTTTGCCCTGGCCAGACGCACGTAGCGGATAAAGTAGGTGGCGGAATAGCCGGTCAGGGCCGACAATTTGCGGTGTACCTGCGAATGGCTCATAGCCAGTTCCCGGCAAAATTTTTCCACATCAAACCGCGCGTCGTCGAGATGGGCTTCGACAACTTCGCGGGCCCTTTTCACGAAAGCATTTTCCTGACGACTGATCGCCGGCGGATCTTTTCCGGCAAGCGGCTCATTGCCCAGACCGGCCGCACTCCGGTAATGTTGTTGCAGTCGCTGCCGGTTTTCGAGCAGTTGCCGAACACGGAGGACCAGCTCTTCCTTATGGAACGGCTTGACGAGGTAGGCATCGGCGCCATGTTGCAGGCCTTCCAGTTTTGCTTCGATGCCGGCCTTTGCCGTAAGCAGCACTATGGGAATATGGCTCGTGCGGGGGTCATTTTTTAAGGTGTGGCACAGTTCGAAACCATCCATCCGGGGCATCATTACATCACTTACAATGAGGTCTGGCACGGCCAAAGTAGCAGATTCCAGACCAAGCAAGCCGTCTTTGGCCGTCATCAGACGATAATCCTGCAAGCAAGCCGATAGATAGTTGATCACGTCCTGGTTGTCTTCCACCAACAGGACCAGGGGTGTATTTTCTCCGACATTGACGGGAGCAGCTACGACCGGGTCACCGGCATCAGGGATGATCACTGCCGCAAGGCCGGGATCGAACGCCAGGTGGGCCGGTGCTGGGGCCATCGCCTGAGCTTCCTGCCGTACCGGTAGCGAAAGGGTAAATTCCGTGCCCCAGCCGGTGCGACTCACAACGCTGATCTCGCCTTCCATAAGGCGGACCAGTTCCCTGGTCAGGGCAAGACCGATGCCCGTGCCTTCGGTGGCGCGGATGTGGTCGGAACTTTCTGTATCAACCTGATAAAACCGGTCAAAAATACGGGGTAGTTTATCTTCAGGAATTCCGATGCCGGTGTCGCGAATAGCCAGGATCAGGCAGGAACCGGGCGCCGGTTTGCCGGTAATTGCGTGATTAATGTTGTTTTCTGCTTGTTTTTGTTCTACGCGTACATATACGTTGCCCCCGTCGGGCGTAAACTTCAGCGCATTGGAAAGCAAATTACTGACCACCTGCTGTAAACGCTCCTGATCGAAGTCCATGACCAGGGCTTCCAGGCCGGTGAGGAAGTGCAGCTGGATATGTTTTGCTTCTGCCAGGGAATGGAATGATTCCACGAGGTATTTCAGGAAAGCGACTACATCGCCCTGTTCGAGCCGCAGCGTCATTTTTCCACTTTCCAGTTTGGACAGGTCGAGCATCTGATTTACGAGGGTCAGCAAACGCAGCGCATTTCGCCGGACGGTCTGCAGGACGCTGCGCAGCTTATTGTCCAGTTCTCCCTCTTGCAGCAATTGCTCGGTTGGACCCAGGAGCAGGGTGAGCGGCGTGCGGAACTCGTGGGTGATGTTGGTGTACAGTTTTGTTTTAACAGTATCGAGTTCCTGCAGGCGCAAAGCCTCGGCGTGTTCAAGTTGCCGGCTGAGCTGAAAACGGTACAGCAGATACAAGCCACTTCCGAGGAGGAGGGTCCAAAGCGAATACGCCCACCAACTCCGCCACCAGGGGGGAAGAATGGTAACGGGCAGACTTAACTCCCGGGCCTTTACACCAATATTATTGCTGCCCCGGACCCGGAAGATGTAATTGCCCGGCGGCACGTTCACGTAGGTGGCCTCGCCCTGCCGCAGATCGTTTCGCCAGCCGTGGTCGTAATTTTCCAGCATGTATTCCAGCCGGGTCAGTTCCGCGCCATAGAAATCGAACAGGGAGACCGCAAAAGAAAACTGGTTCTGCCGGTGCATGAGACAGATCTCGCGCATTCCCCAGACCGGTGTACCGGCCGCATCCGGCGCCATGGGGTTTCCGTTCACCTGCATGCCGGTCAGCCGGATCTGGGGAGCGTTTTTATCCCTGAACCGGGTTACTTGTTCGGGATAAAAAGCGAGGAATCCGCCATCGCCGCAAAACAGGATCTCTCCATCAGCGCCCAGGGCGGAACTGCCGACCCATGTCCAGGCGAGATCTCGCACACCGTGGTGCGTGGAGTAGGTATAAATGGTTTCGGTGGCAGGATCCAACTCTATGATGTAGTTAGTGGCGGTCATCCAAATACTCCCGTCCGCCGCTTTGACCATATCGGTAACGGCATCGGCAGGGAGCGCGTTGTTGGTGGCGGTAAAGGTTTTGTATTCCCGGGTGTACGGGTTTAGTTTCCGGATGCCATTGGGGAAGGCGTTAAACCAAAAACTCCCACTGTCGTCTTCAATGACCCGACCGGGATCGCCAATTTCGCCGGCCGGCAGATAATGCGTAAAAGAGCCGCCCCCTTTTGCGTCCGGTTCAAAACGGTCAAAAAACATAGGGTTTTCCCGATCGTCATTAATGCTGCCGCCGCGCACCCAAATACGGCCGCGGCTGTCCTGGAACACACTTTCCAGCTGATTGCCGCCAATACTCCGGGAATTTGCCGGATCGTGGCGAAAATGGTAGCGTTTTTTCCGGGCATCAAGCAAATAGAGCCCATCGCCGAAGGTAGCCGTCCAAATATTGCCTTGCCGGTCAAAAAGCGGGGGGAGTTGGTACAGGAAGGGAATATTCCCACAAGTAGAGGTGTCGCGCAGGAAACGCCCGGGGCTCCGACTCCGGTCCAGGCGATATAAGCCTTCCGGGGTGCTCGCCCAGATATTGCCCTGAGGGTCGGCACTCAGTTCTTCAAAGTCAAGGAATGTCTGCGTATCGAAGGGCGGATCATAAGGGAACCGCGTCAGGCGCCGGTTTTTCCGGTCGAACAAACCTACGCCGTTGAAATCGCCCCGCATCTGAAGCCAGATATTTCCCGTGGCGTCCTTCCATATACCGGGTATGGTTAACTCCGACATGCCCAACTCCCGGGCATCGAAGTATTGGAACAGCGAGCTGCAGTTACGCACCCGGAAGACTTTGCCGCCAAGCCCTGCGCTGGCGAGCCAGACCACGCCATCGCGGGTCTGGCAGAAATGCCATATATAATTGGTTTGCAGGCTGTCCGTCATGCCGGTTGCCATTTCAAAATGCTTTATTGTTTGCGATGCGGGGTCGTACACGTTCAATCCGCCCTCAATGGCACCGATCCACAGGCGTCCGTTTAGATCTTCTGAAATAAAGCCGATATGGTAAAAGGGCGGATACCGCGGATTGCTCCGCTGCAAAACCGGGCTGCCCAGCCGGTCCGGGTGTGCGCGATCAAACGGCAAACGGGTGAAAACGCCGGTCCGGCGGTCCATCTGGTGCAACCCGATCCCGCTGGTACCGACCCAGAAGTTGCCCCGGCTGTCTTCATAAATAGCCCGCACCTGATTGTTGGCCAGGCTATTCGGGTTAGCAGGGTCGTGCAGGAAACGGGTGAACGTACCATCCGGGTTATAGCGGTTAAGCCCTCCCTGTTTCCCGGTAGTGTCGCTGAAATCAAACGGCGTTCCGCAACCCACCCACAGGGTTCCGCTGCGGTCCACGTACAAGGAACGCACAACGCCAGAACTCAGGCTGTTGGTATCACTCGAATGCGCAAAGTGCCGGGCCGGGCCGCCGCGGGGGTCAAGCCTGTCGAGCCCCCTAGCAGTGGCCACCCAAATATATCCTGCCGTGTCCTCCACGATCATAGATACGCTGTTATCACCCAGACGACGGGCGGGATCTTGAACGTCCTGACGGTAATGGATACACTTTTCTGTCCGGGGATCAAAAGCGCTGACACCTTTCCCATGGCCCAGCCAGAGTAAACCGGTCCGGGCGGAGCAGATCCATTCAATGTAGTCTGTCGCTATGGAAGACGTGTCTTTCGGATCGTGGTGATAGGTGACGATCCGCTGCCCGTCGTAACGGTGCAGGCCTTTGGACGAGGCAAACCACAGAAAGCCCGTGCTGTCTTGTACGATGCATTGGATTTTGTTGCTGCCGTCCGGGCCGGGAAGGACAAAGGGTTCGAAGCGCAGGTTAAAATCAGCTAAACCTCCGGCTTGCTGCGCCTGTACGGAAGAAGGCAACAGCATTAGCAGTATGAGTGCACACCAGGCGAGCCGAAAGAGCGCGTGCATAAGAAACCGCATTGAGATTGGATGACGGAACCCTCCGCTTCCTTTATCAAAAGTATGGAATCCGGGAAAAACCAACAAATCGGGAGAAGCAGAAACGCAGTTGATACCGCGCCGCAACCGGCAACGACGCGGATGAAAGTGAATTTTTCGGCTTTGCCGAACAAAAAAGTGTCGGCGCGACTGCGAATCACGCCGACACTACGCTATCAAGCTGAAAACTCCCCGTTTTCAATCCTTCAAATTCGGATAAAACTTAGAAGCCAGATTCACGGATTTGCCCAGGGAGCGCTCGAAGAAACCGGGCTTGTCGCTGCACATGAGGGGTGCGCCGGCATTAAAGGCGGCAAAGATTTCCTTCCCGCCGTCCTTGACCTTGGCAGGCATGATCCCCTCGCCTTCCGAAACGCGCGAGGCGACCTCGCCGAGTTCTTCCAGGCGGATCAGTTTCTTGCCGTCCACCTCAATCACGCGCTGTTTATACACTTTGTAGCGCTTGTAGGGTTCGTCGCTGACGTCGCCAATGAGGAGCACCTCCTCGGCCTTATCCTTTCCGGCTTCTGTGATCTCGGCGATCGTGATCACCGGGGGGAAGACTTCCTTCATGAATGCGCTCAGGAAAAACTGCGCCTCGGAGCAGGCCTGCTGGCGGGCACGTGTCTCTTCCGCGGCATAACGCGCGGGGTCAGAAATGGGGCGAACAAACGCGGATGGTTGTGTTTTTTCCTGCAGCACTTCGGCGGTTTCCACATCGATCAGTTTCAAGGTCGCCGAAAAGAAAGCGCGGACGCTGTGCCGGGTGTTGCCCGCTCCCCCGCTGTTGTCCGACTGCATTTTTGTGTCCATAGGCCCCACCTTGACCGCAAGGATCAGGTCGGCGCCCTGCATTTTATACTGATCGATTGATGTTTTATCGATCATGTCGGCCGACTTCTGGAATTCTTTTTCCGCCTCCGTATAGCCGCGGCTCTGGCGGTCCACCAGGGTCATGTTGGACAGTTCGTAGAGTTCGCCTTCCAGGCGCCGGAACATGTTTTCCCGTTGTGCCTGCGAGTAGCCGGGCGCCTCGAAAGCTGCTATGGCCACCCGGATACCGGGTTCTTCCACTTTGATGGGCCGGGGGGAATAGCCGGGGTTGCAGTACAGTTTTGTGCCGGCACTTAGTGCTTCAGCGATATCTTTTTCACCTTTTTGCACCTTGGCGATGCCGCCCTGCGCGTCATCTTCTTCGAATTTCAGGCGGCCAAGAGGCAACAGACGCTCGAACTTCCGGCCATTGGCATTCATCTCTTCCACTTTAAACACGCACAGCCGGGTGCCTTTGCGGAGGTCGTAGCTGCTGCCACCGGAAATACGCACCGCTTTCGCTTTTTTTTCATTGCCCTCTGTAACGGCAAGCAGATCGAGGCGGTAGGGAAAGAAACTGTAAAGCACATCGTCCGTTTGCCCGATCACATCATTAATGGCGTAGTCTTCTTTGTCGCCAAAGTTGAATTTCAGATCCGTCGCATACTTTTTCCGCACCAGATCCTTCACCTTTTGCTCAAATTCTGCATAGTTTTTGGGGCGCTGGCCGGGGGTATATCCGGCTTCCGGGTAACTTATGCTGTAATTCTGGCTTCCGGAATAGTTTTTTTTCACTGTCTTGACACCGAGGACACGTCCCGTTTCAAGATCGTAACAGGAGATCTGCGCACTGGCGCTCAATTCAAGACTGAACGGCACGTTGACCGTCTTGGTAGAGTCAGTAAATTTCAGGGCGCCAAACACCCATTCGCCACCAGTGTAAGTAGGCCGTACCACCAGAGTGTGGGTAGCGCCGGGGTTATCGGGTTTGTCTTCGCCCAGAAAGCGAACCCGCTTCATGCCGCTCAACTGTTTGTAAATGCCGTTGACAATCTTTGCTTCCTGCGTGCTGTAAGTAGCCAGGGAATCGTTCACGGGCTTGAGCACGACTTGCTGCGCCGGCAAGCACAGCGCATGCAGGAACAGGATAAAACCGAGTATTTTTCGCATGTCCGGGTTATTCTTTTACAAATGCGCAATAGAGTTTGGTGCCTTTATCGAGGTATTCCTTCACTTCCTTGCCGCCTTTTTTCACCTCCAACAGGGAGAAATTCCGGTCTTCCACTTTGGCTACTTCGCCCTGACCCAGGGTTCGGTAGTAGGTGCTTACCTCGCCATCGACTTCGCGTTGTTCCTTCACCTTGATATCGAGTTTGGCGCCTTTTTGCAGGTTGTGTTTGGTGCCCCCGGCAATCAGCAGGGTTTTGGCTTCTTTTTTCCCTTCGGCAATCTCAACAACGGAGATCAGCAATGGAAAAACATTTTCCTTCAGGGTCAGCGCCGCTTCCTGCGTCGGTTCCTTGACCGACATAAAGTTGCTGTACAGCTGCTTTTTGAGTTTGACGCTCTCCTGCCCGGCGATCTTTTGGTCTGCTACGGAATAAAGTTTGATGGTAAGCATGAGATCGCCCAGTTCAAAGTCGCCGACCAGCAGGTACTGAGCGCCTATGGCTGCACCCTGCTGCACCACATAGCCGTCGATGAACTCCTCGGATTTCTGCAGTTCGCGTTCTTTCTGGACCAGGTTGAGCGTACTGCGGTCCACCAGGGTGAAGCGCTCGTCGTTGGCAAACACTTCGCTCACATAAGACTGTAACTTGGTCACGCGGGTATAAATGTCGCCGTAGTTCAGGTCCACGCTGATCAGCCTGGAATCCTGTTCTTTCTGGCGTTTGTTGAATTCGGCCTGGGACGGCAGGAAGAAATCAATAACGGAGATCGTCGTTTTGTTGTCCTGGGCCCGGAGCGCCGGCAGCGCAAAAAGCCCGGCCAGGAGAAAGAGTAAGTAGCGCATGATGGTTGCTATTCGCGTTGATGTACAATCAGTTGAACTGGCGGGAGAGGTAGTCCCGGAACAGGTCGAGCCGGAATTTTTCCATTTCCGTGCGGGCGCTCAGCGCCTGCCGTACGGTTTCCAGTTCGGCTTTGTGGTCAGCGTCAACCTGTTGGCTGAGTTCGCTGATAAAGGTATCGGCTTCCTTGGCGCAGCTTGCTTCCGGGTCGATGTAGCGAAGCAGTTCGGCGGCGCGCGGGTAGTTTTTGACGGCCGCGGCTGCGCGGGCCTGGCTGAGGTACTGGGCGCACATTTTGTCGCGATGCTTGCTGTACAGAGCGCTGAGTTTGGCCGTGGCGTCGGCGTGGCAGGCAGAGCCCGCAGGTACGTTGTACACGGTAGCCATAGCCAGCTGGAGGTCGCCCGTGGCTGCTGCTTTATCGGCATCGGCCAGAATATCCTTGCAGTGCTCAGCAAAATACTGGCTTACCTGCGGCCGGAGTTCCGCCAGGAATTTTTCAAAACCGGCGTCTTTGGACGGTACGGCGGCCAGCAGGCCGTTTTGCGCCTGCCGGGCATCGGTTCCCGAGGCGTTCAGCTTTTTCCGGTAGGTACCGAATACCGTTTTGCCGCCGTTTTGCTGGGCTACAAACACCAGTTCGCCTTCCACGACAGTGAGTTTGCGCATGCCGGCGTCGACTGTTTTAGCGTCGTATTGCACCCATTCCGCCGAAATGCCGATGGGGGCGCGGGCGTCGCCGGCAGCGACGCCGTTATTGGTGAGCAGCGATTTGATTTTGCCTTCCACCGTTTGGCGCTGAGCGGCGTTGAGTTTATTCCCTGCATCGCGGAGCGGGTAAATACCCAGCGTGAGGTCCTGGGCACAGAGGGGCACGCTGAGCAGGCCCGCCAGTAGGATCGAAAAGAGAACTTGTATCTTCATAGGATTGATATCAGGACAAAGTGATAAAGATGGTGTTGCCTTTGACTTCTTTTTTCACGCCGACTTTCGTGCCGCCGTCGCGTGTCATGGTGCGGAGGGACTTGAAGACCTCCAGGGCAAACTTGTTGGCCGTATTGCTGTTGCCGTTTTTGTCTTTGAAGGGGATGCGCACCAGGTCGAAAATCACCTTGAGGTCGGTGCTGCCCTGGATGTGGTAGTTGCCCTTGTAGGCGTTGTCGCTCATCCAGACTTCGAGGGCATCGGACAGTGGCAGGCCGTCGCCTTCGATCTCGCTGGACATGCGCAGGTCGCTGTCAGGCGAAATGGCGAATTCGATAGCCACGATGCGGCCGTTTTCCACGATTTCCGAAAACTTGTTGTTCATCACGTTGAGGAAGTCCTCTATGACCGTTTCGGTGGCTTTGGCGGTGAGTTTGCCCACGTCGTCGGTGTAAAACTTGCCGCTGAAGCCTACTTTATTGGACAGCGAGGTACCAGTAGAGGCATCATAGGCGGTGAGGATCACCTGGGCGGAGTTTCCGGAAGAACTCCGTTGCCATACGGCTTCGGTTTCCACATAGATATCGGAACCGGCGTATTCGACGAGCTGGGTTTTAATATCGGTGAGGTTGTCGCTGGTGAAGACCTGGCGCGATTCTGTTTCCTTGAGTTTGGCGACAAAATCAATCGTACTGAAGCCCCGGTTATCGAAGGCTTCCTTCACTTTGGTAATGGCGATACGGCGGTTGACGTCGGCATCGAGGGCGCGGCGGATATCTTCGTTTTCCCGGGTGAAGGGGATGACCATGATGGTGGGCTGGATGGTTGCATTGGCCGGGGCCGGTTTATCGGTCTGGCTCCATCCGGCTACGGCGGAAAGCGCCAGGGCAAGGGTTGCCAGGCGCGTACGGAAATGTTTTGTCATAGTTAAAGTCCGAATTTTCTAATGATCTGTTGTTGTTCGAGGTCGCGGCGAAGCAGGTCGTAGTTGACCTTGAACGTGAAACGCCGCATGAGTTTGTTGGAACTGCTGAGGGCTGGTCCGCCGGAACTTTGCGACATTGCCGTAAAATAACGCGCAGCATTGGCAGGCTCCAGCAGCGCGTTCAACTGCTTTTGCTGGCTGGCCGACAACTGGTTCCGTTGCTGTATCATGGGCAACCGGAGTGCGCTGACCTGTGCACCGGGAATGCCGTCGTAAAGGATGCGTTCCAATGTGAAGCGCTGGGCATCCTGCTCGACAGTCAATTGGCTTCCGCCGATGCCGTCGGCTTCGATCACGGCAAGGCCCTGGGCCTCCTGGGAAATGATATTGATGGAACGGGTGGAAACATGGCGGTTGCAGGCGCCGGCCAGCAACAAGGCCAAAACGAAGGTTAGTGGAAGTGTGCGCATTCAGGGAGATATTTTTGTGCGGGGCAAATGTAGATTATTGCAAATAATTATTCAACAGCTTCACCTGCATCGCGAAGGACATCCCTGATCAAACCGGGATGCAACCTAAATCCGGCTTGTTCTACCAGTTCCTGAAGTATTGGTTTTATTTCAGGAATTTTCTGCATACGTTTAGCGGTTAACAAAACGCCAACAAGACCTATAACGTGCAAACCTACATCTTTTGCCACTCGGCGGCCTTTCCATTCATCAATAATAAGGTAATCGGCATTAACTTCAATCGCCAAGGCAATAGCTTCAGCCTCGCCATCATCTAAACCCAATCTGAGATGGGATAGCATTGATGTATCTTTAGGCCGCACCACCTCTATGAAATCAAGCGCAAGTATTTTATCCAATTGCCCTGGCATTTCAGACAATTCCTGCTCCACGGCTGGAGGAATCAACACCTTGCCGAAAATCTCTTTAAGCAAGGGCAATTGATGGACTTGGAAGAGGTTGGTTAATGCGGTTGTATCGCTGACAACAATCATGGTGCTATCGTATGCGCAGCGTCAATATCGTTTGCCAGGTCCTCTTTGTCATAGTTCAGGTAAAGGTCACGCTCTAAAAGTGCTTTCTGGAAGTCTATGACCGAATACCCTGCAAGTTTGCGGGCTTGGCCCAAAGTTAAGCGCTTGCGCACATAAAGCCAGATTGCCAACTCAAGGCGCAGCTCTGCCGGAGATAGAGGTGTTTCCTGGATTGCTGTGTCAGGGATTTCTATAAGCATTTATGAACTCGTTTAGTGCAAAAACAAAAGTACGGTTTTTCCTTGGGGCAAACCCATTGATCTTGAAATCATACGAAATCTTGCTTATTCTTGCAGGAATATAAAGACAAGCGCTCGATTGCGCAGTCCTGATAAACAATTGCCAAACAGTCGTTTGAACAATCCACCAAGCTTACGTTCCATACCAATGAATCCGTTGCCGTTCTTCATCCAATTCATGCCAATCGTCGCCCTGGCAGGAACATTTATGCTCATCATTGCGTACGACAAAGCGCATCTCATCGAGCGTGTCCGATCGCGGGGGATTGAAGCCGAAGGCACTGTTGTTGAAATACGGCGCAACCCCGGCGGTCTGTTCCGTTCTGAAGAAGGGGAGGGTGAAGCGCCCGTAGTGGATTTCACTACGCAGTGGGGCTCGCATCGCCATTATTCCACCAATTATGTCACCCCCTGTCCTTACCAGGTCGGGCAGCAAGTGAAGGTCTGGTATTACTTCCGCAAGTCGAGGCGGGAAGTTGCGCTACCCGATGATGCTGCCGGACCGCTGCCGGGCGTTTTGATGCGATGGGGCATCGTTCTTTGCGTACTGGGTTATCCTTTTGTCGTAAAAAAACTTATGCTTTTGGGGAATTGGTGAATGGGTAATCTTACTGCTCTTGATCGTTCTACCCGGAAAAAGACAAGCCCCGAAATTCATCTGTTAGCGCTGCCTGTTATCATGAAAAAACACTTCCTTTTCCTCGCTCTCCTCCTCCTCGCGCACAGCGCCTTCACCCAAAAACCGGAAACGCCGGCCGAACGGACCCAGCGCATGGCCTGGTGGAAAGAAGCCAAATTCGGCCTGTTCATCCATTGGGGCCTCTACGCTGTGGCGGCAGGTGAATACAAGGGCCAGCACGGCTACGGCGAATGGCTGATGTACGAAGCGCGGATACCCAAACCCGAATACGAAAAATTCGCCGGGCAGTTCAACCCGGTCCGGTTCGACGCAGAAAGCTGGGTGCTGCTGGCCAAAAACGCCGGCATGAAGTATATCGTCATTACTGCCAAGCACCACGACGGGTTCTGCATGTTCGATTCAAAAGTCAGCGACTACGACATTATCGACCGCACGCCTTTCGGGCGCGACCCCCTGCGCGAGCTCGCCGACGCCTGCCGCAGGCACGGCCTGAAACTCTGCTTTTACCACTCCATCATGGACTGGCACCACCCTCATGAAAACAAGACGGATTTCGCCCGTTACCGCGACGAATACCTGCTGCCGCAGCTAAAAGAGCTGCTCACCAACTACGGCGATATCGGCGTACTGTGGTTCGACGGCGAATGGATCGAAGAATGGACCGAAGAACAAGGCAATGCGCTCTACCGCTACGTCCGCGAGCTGCAACCCAATATTATCGTCAACAACCGCGTCGGCAAAGGCCGCAACGGCATGCAGGGCATGAACAATTCGGAGGATGCCGCCGGCGATTTCGGCACCCCGGAGCAGGAAATACTGGGCGGAAAAAGCGAGCTCGACTGGGAAAGCTGCATGACCATGAACGATCACTGGGGCTATAACAAGAACGATAAAAACTTCAAATCGGCCGAAGACCTGATCTGGAATCTGGTCGACATCAACGCCAAAGGCGGCAATTACCTGCTCAACGTCGGTCCTACGGCGGAAGGCCTTTTCCCGCCCGAATCCATAGAGCGGTTGAACGCCATCGGCGAATGGATGGCCGTCAACAGTGAAGCCGTACACGGCGCCAAAACCTGGGTGCACTGGCAGGAAGGCGAAAACATTCGCTATGCAGAAGGGAAAAACGGCGCCGTGTACGTATTTCTCCGAGGTAAAACAGCCAGAGAACTGACGCTCAAAAAGATCCGACCTGACGCCGGCAGCGCTATAACGCTCCTGGGCAACGACAAAGATCTTTCCTGGCGACAAACGCCCGACGGCGCAGTCATCCGCTTGCCGGAGGCAGACACAGACCGGATCCGCGTGCTGCGCATGCAGGGACAACCTGAAAACGTCACTCCCCCACCCCACATCGGCACAGGAACAGACGGAAAGCGGAAGGCCGCGGTGTTTGCCCAAACGGAGGAAATCGAAATAAGCGCTGCACCCGGTGCGGAGATCTATTACACCACCGACGGCAGCGAACCCAACTCCGGATCAAAACGGTACTCCGGGAAATTTGCGATCACCAACTCCACCACCGTCAGGGCTATCGCCCGGGCGCCCGGACAACGCAGCAGCGAAACAGTACAAATGCAATACATCAAAGCGCGGTACGGAATCCGCGTGGAATCCGCATACGCGGAAAAGTACGCTGCGCAGGGGCCGTTGAGCCTGGTTGACGGCGTGGAGGGCAGCAAGCGCTTCACGGACGGCAACTGGCTGGGCTTTGAAGGCGTCGATTTTTCCGCCGTGCTGGACCTGGGCGCCAAAAAGTCGCTGCGCTCGGTGAGCATGTCCTTTTTGCGCGTCATCCCCTCCTGGATCTTTCTGCCGCGCAAACTGGAGGTCTGGGGCTCCGACGACGGCGAGCACTTTACCCTGCTGGCGGAAGACCGGATTCCAGCGGCAAAAGACGGCGAACCCAATGGCCGGCTGGAATACCGGCTGCGCCTTTCCGCGCAAACCCGCTACCTCAGGCTGGTGGCCAAAAATCAGGGCATCTGCCCGTCCTGGCACCCCGGGGCCGGCGGAAAATCCTGGGTCTTTGTCGATGAGGTATCGGTGGAGGAACAACCCGGCCCGGCAAGCCCGGCGCCCCGATACGACTTGCTGCCCACCCCGGTCGAACTGACGCCCGAGGCCGGCTTTTTTGTCCTTTCCGGAAAAACAGTATTCCGCGAGCATAAGTCCTACCCCTCTTTTTTCCGCAAATACCTCCGGGAAAAACAGGGTATTGCTGCGGTATCCGGGAAGCCGGCGAAATCCGGCCCCGTCATTGTTTACGAACTTAACCAAAGCGCCCTGGAACCGGAAGCATACCGGCTGGACATCTCCGGCAACCGCATCCGGATAGAAGCGGGCGGCCCGGCGGGCTTCTTTTACGCCGACCAAACGCTGATCCAGTTGCTCGAAGCCAACAGCGGCGACGGTGGTCCCAAGCGACTTCCCTGTGCGCGGATAAACGACGCCCCCCGCTTCGCCTGGCGCGGCATGCACCTCGACGAGAGCCGCCACTTTTTCGGAAAAGCATTCGTCAAGCAATACCTCGACTATCTGGCCGGGCTGAAAATGAACGTCTTTCACTGGCACCTGACCGATGCGCCCGGCTGGCGGATCGAGATCAAAAAATACCCCAAACTGACGTCCGTGGGCGCCTGGCGGCCCGACCGCAGCGGCGTTCTTTTCAGCGACGCCGACACCGCCCGAACCGGCGAACCCATGCCTTACGGCGGCTTTTACACACAGGAGGACATCCGGGAAATACTCGCCTACGCTGCAGAGCGCCACATTACGGTGGTGCCCGAAATTGAAATGCCGGGCCATACCACGGCCGCTCTGGTAGCCTACCCGGAATATTCCTGCACCGGAGGTCCCTTTCCCATGCCCGGCGGCGCCAAAAACTGTCCCTATCCCAATTACTGCGTGGGCAACGATTCCACCATCCAGTTTCTGTGCGATATCCTCAGCGAGGTGATAGCCCTGTTCCCATCGGCCTATATTCACATTGGCGGCGACGAGGTGGACCGCGCCCAGTGGCAATCCTGCTCCCGCTGCCAGCAGCGGAAAGCAGCCCTCGGGCTGAGCGATGAAGCCCAGCTGCAGGTTGACTTCACCAAAAGGATCGAAGACTTCATCCGGAGCAAAGGCCGCCGGCTCATGGGCTGGGACGAGATCATGGAAGGCGGAAACCTCACACCCAGCGCAGGCGTGATGGTGTGGCGTGGGGAGAATCTGGTGCGCGAAGCCACCGCAGCCGGCCACGAGGTGATCGTGACGCATAATTATTACTTCGACCTGTACCAGGGCAATCCCCAATACGAGCCGGTGACCTATGGCTACAAGCCCCTGCCCGAAGTGTATCGATACGAGCCCGTGCCGGCGGACCTGACGCCCGCACAAGCGCAGCTCGTTCGCGGGGTGGAAGGCTGCCTGTGGTCGGAAAACATTTACGACACCCGACACGCCGAATACATGCTGCTGCCGCGCTTGCTCGCCCTGGCTGAAGTTGCCTGGACACCTGCTGCGCGTAAAAACTGGGACGATTTCAGCCGCCGCCTTCCGGCTTACCTGGACCGGCTGGCCGCACAGGGTGTCAACTTTGCCACTTCCATCTACAACCCTTATCCGGAGGTTCGCTATGACAGCACGACCCGCAGCCTGACCTGCCGCTTTGAGCAGCAGATCCCTGCCGGCGACATTCACTACACCACAGACGGCAGCGCACCCACTCCGGACGCGCCCGTGTACTACGACCCGTTGCCCCTGTCCAAGCCCGCCGAGATCCGCGCTACGGTTTTCAAAGCCGGCAAACCGATCAGCAAAACCGTGGCGCTCGCCTACCGGCCCTCGTTGGCCAGCGGCAAACCGTTTAGCCTGAAATACCGGCCCGGCGAAAAATACAATGGCCGGCGCCCCGAAGCCCTGACCGATGGCCTGTTCGGCTCCGAAGCCTTCCACGACGGCAACTGGTGCGGCTTTTACGGCGACGACTTCGACCTGAGCATAGACCTCGGTTCGGAACAAGCGCTGAAATCAGTCCGCATGAACTGGCTGGAAGCCAACAACAGCTGGATCTATCTGCCAGTTACGCTTTCAGTAGCCTTGTCCGCAGACGGACAAACCTACGACACCATCTATACCGCCTCCGCGGCGGATATTGCCGCGCTGAGTTCCGGCCGGATCAAAGCGGCAGATGTACCGCTCAACGGGAAAAAAGCGCGGTATGTGCGCATCTACGCGCAAAACCCGGGGCAACACCCGGTGTATCCGGATGGGAAGTGTTGGTTGTTTATCGATGAGGTTCAGGTGAATGGAGCGGGAGACTAATGCTGCATTTCTCCCAATGGCGTTAATCCGCCTTGCAAAACCCGCACCGGCGTGCCGGCGGGAGTACGAACTGTTTTACCGGAAACCGCAGCCGGGGTGCACCCAACTTGCCGCCGGTTGAGCTTATTATCCAGGCACTCATAGAAGACAGCATTTTCATGCGGGTTGCCGATGGAGACCCGGAATGTATTCTTAAGGAGCGGAAAAGCAGAGGTATTCAACACCTTGATGCCGTTACCGGTCAGGCAGGCCATTACCTGGTCGAATTCCGCCTGCTCAAAAAGCCGGATCAGCAGGAAGTTGCCTTCGGAGCGAAATACCTTCAGCTGCTTGCTGTCAAAATTTTGTTGGAGCGTCTGGTACATCCTGTCGCGTGCGGCCGTGATCTCCCGGACCCGTATCCGGGCATTTTCCATGAATGCCGGGTTGAAGAGCATTTCATGGGCGAAGATCAGGGAGAAATGCGTGATGGAAAACTGAAGCACGAGTTTCCGGACAATTGCGGCGATGCGGGGCGATGCGCACAGGTAGCCGAGCCGCAGGCCGGCAATAGGAAATGCCTTGGAAAATGAGCGCAATACAACCAGGTTGTCGTATTTACTGACCAGCGGGGTATAGTCTGTGTCACTGAACTCGCAATAGACCGCATCCAGGATGATCAGCGAATCGGGGTTTGCGCGCAAGAGCGACTCCAGGGTTTGGCGGTCCAGGGTATTGCCCACCGGGTTGTTCGGAGAAGTGATGATCAGCACAGAATCCTGGTCGAGTGCGGGCAGGCGCTCCAGATCATACTCCAGTTCGGGCGTCAGCAACCAGGGCTTATAGGGAATATTGTAGGTTTTGCAATGGTAATCGAACAGCGAGTAGGATGGCTGTGTGATGATGATCTTCTTGTGGTTCAGCGCAAAGTAGTCGAGCAGCGTGGTGATAATGCTCGCAGAGCCGGCGCTCAGGACGATGTTGTCGGGCTGCAGGCCACAGTATTCCGCCACTTTGGATTCGATTTCAGCGTAATCGGATGCCGGGTAGCGGTTCCAGTTGGCTTTCAGCAGGCAGTCCAGCACCTGCATTTTCAGGGACAGGTCGATATCGTCCGACTGTTCATTCTTGTCCAGCAGAAAACGGGAAGTATGTATGGCGGGGGCTATCCGGCTGCCTGCATTTTGCAGGAGCGGGCTGAAGAAGTTGTCAACCATGGCGTTGGAAGTTTTAATTGGCGTAAATGACGGCGAGCACGGTTTCTTTTTCAAAGGTGAACCCGAGGAACCCTTCCGCATGGGGCCTTATCTCAACTCCGTAAACGGATCGGACCGGGGTGTGCAACATTTCATTTTTGACGGTAAAGTTGTTTTCCCGGAGCCGCCCGATCCAGTGCGTTGCAGGCTCATGTTTTTCGTACCGGTCTTTCTCCTCCTTTCCGATAATATCCTCGATCTCGCGACCAAAAAACAATTTAAGGGCGTTCTTGTCTTTCTGGTCGATGTCGATCCGGTCGATCACCTGGAAGATGCTGTAAAAGTGGTTGTAGCAGTTGACAAACCGGGCAAAGAAATCGGGTTCGTAGTGGTTCACATTTGGTTCAATAAGAATAATAGCCGCCGGGTTGATTTTTTTGATTCGGGCAAGGGTTTGGGTTCGTAACTGGCCGGACTGGATGTGGTGCAAGGCCAGCGAAGCGTTCACGATGATGGCGCCGGTCAGGTTTTGAATCGACGCGAAATCGACGTTCTCCGCGAAATTGTGGATACCGATAAATTCAATATCGAAGGGGACTTTGCCCTGGTACGACTGAATGGTGGCGGCGGCCTGGCGGAGTGCATCTTCAAAAGGCTCGATGCCGACGACCACCATTTTTTTCAGATGCGTCAGATTTTTTGCCGATTCGATGACATTGACCATCTGAGTGCCCTGCCCGATGCCGATATCCACGATGGTAACTTCGGTGTTTTGACGGATGACCTCTATAATGGCATTGTTGGTGATCTGCTGGCTGTACTTGACAAAGGGAAATTTCTCGATCAGGATATTGAACAACTGGATCTGGGAAATTTCGTACTTGTTCAGGTAGATGTTCTCCCCGATAAATTCCGAGTGGATTTTCTTGTTCAATGCCTTGATCAGCAAGGTAGCGAGGAACTTTTGGGAATCGTTTTCCATGCCTTCCGCGCAATAGGCGAACAGCGATTCCATCTCGCTTTTCGTCTGTGCATGGAAGTTGCCGGGGAAATCCCGCATGATCTCGCAGAGCGATTCGAAAACGTCAATTTCGGTGCTTGTGTACATTTCGATTTCAGTTGTGCAATGAATGTATTATTGTTTTACAAGCAGAACAAGGGCGAGCAGAATCAGCAGCACCATCCCCAGAAAGAACAGATCGTAAACGAGGAATGCATACCTCTTTTTTATGCCGGCCTTGTTTTGCTTGTACATCATGGCACAAAAGTAGGGGCCGGGCATACCGCTTCCTCCGGCGACTTAGCCGATGGCAGGTTTTGTGAGCGGATGACCGATTTTGTTAGTGGCTGTGCGCGCTGCGCCTAGAATTTTGCGAAGAGTTGAAAGAATTCGTCGCGCCTGCTCCGGGAGATCGTGATCTGCGTATTGTCGGGCATGAGGATGTAGCCACCGTCGCCCCGGACGAATTTGGCGATGTGGTTGATGTTCACCAAAAAAGAGTTGTGCACCCGGAAAAAGTCCTTGCCGGACAGGGTTTCGTCAATTTCCTTCAGGGTCTTGGCAACCAGAATTTTCCGGTTGTCGGCCATAACCACATTGGTGTAGTTGCTTTCCGCCTGGCAGTAAGCGATGTCCTTGGTTTGCACGAAAACAAGACCGTCGCCGGTTGACAGGGCGATGCGCTCCGTCTGGCTTTTCTGGCCTATCAGGCTTTGAAACAACAGATCCATTTGCGCTTTGGACGGCGATGACTTTCGTTGTTTCAGGCGGTTTGCCGTGGCCGTCAACTCATCCGGATCTATGGGTTTCAGCAGATAGTTCAGCGCAGAATAGCGGAAAGCCTTTACGGCAAATTTGTCGTAGGCTGTAGTAAAGACCACCTCGAACGGGATTTCGGAGAACTGCTCAAGCATATCGAAGCCGTTCATCTTCGGCATCTCGATGTCCAGAAATATTACATCCGGATTCAGTTCATGGATCCGCGCAATACCTTCCGCTCCGGATTCGCATTTGGCCAGGACGGTAATTTCCGGGCAGTAATTGGCTAGCAGCCACTCAAGCATTTCGAGGCTGTTGCGTTCGTCGTCGATCAGAATGGCCTTTATCATAGCGTTCATATTGGTATAGTGATTATTACCCGGGTACCGCAGGGCTGCCCCTGCGCATCATACAGATCAATGATCTTTTGGGCGCCGGTCAGTGGGGTATCCTCCCCGGAAAGCGCAAGGCGCGCCTCCGTCAGTTTCATCCCGACGGACTTCCGCGTTGGCGCATTTTTACTTTTAAACGCCATCGCTTTTTCCCTGCCGATACCGTTGTCTGTTATTTCACAGGTCAGCACTTCCTGTTCCTGGCTCACTTTTATGGAAAGATGCCCTCCCGATTCCTTATGCATCAAACCGTGCCATATCGCGTTTTCCACATACGGTTGAATGATCAACGGGGGTACCTCGATGTTATCCGCATCCACCGACGGATCAACTTCCATACCAAACGTGAACCGGTGGTCAAACCGGAGCGCTTCCATTTGCACATAGAGTTGCAAGGCTTCGAGTTCATTGGAGAGCACGACCTTTTTATGTTCGGAGTTATCCAGAATGAGCCGGATGAGTTTGGCGAACCGGGTCAGGTAAAGCGAGGATGTTTTGATATCGCTTTTAATGATATACCGGTTGATGGAGTTGAGGCAGTTAAAGATAAAATGCGGGTTCATCTGGGCCCGCAGCGCTTCCAGCCGGGTTTCGGCCAGTTGCCGGTTGAACTCAGTCTTCAGGTGCTCCGTATGTTCGATCTGCCGGATCCGGTACAGGTAAAGCGCGTAGATCATGCCGGCGAAGAACAGGACTGCTACGACGGCAAACCACGTTTTTTTGTAGAAAGGCGTTTCAATATACAGCGGGATCGCTATGGGTTCGCTCCATATCCCTTCCCGGTTGGCCACCTTCACCTTAAACACATAGTGGCCGCCATTCAGGTTAGTGTAGCTGACATATCGCCTGGCGCCACTCTGCACCCAGTCGCGGTCCCATCCCTCGAGCATATAAGCGAACCTGTTGAGCGTCTGATTGGTAAAGTCGAGGCAGCCGAATTCGAATGAAAAGAAATTTTCGCCCGGGTGAATGGCAACGGTTGCATTATTCACCAGGCGGCTTGTTTGTTCCCGGTTATCGACGCTGAATTTGTCGATATAGACCCTGGGCAGACTGGCCTTCCGGTTCAAGGCAGTAAGATCCACCCGGCAGTATTTACCCGGGCAGGTGATGTAAAATGCGCCGTTATTACTTTTTAAAAACCGGATACCGATGATATTTTTTTCCATTCCCAGCGTCTGGTTAAAAATCCGGTACGCATTGGTAGCAGGGTCCATATACACCACGCCCAGAACAGTGGCCATCCAGATCTTGCCTTCATGGTCTGTATTCATGCTGGAGATCCGTATGGAGGGCAGGCCGTTCTCTTCGTTGATCAGTTGCAGGGTAGGATGGGCTGCGTCCTGCGCATCGATTTTGAGCAGGCCTTTTCTATTGAGGGCAATCCAGATATTCCCCGCAAGATCTGCCGCCATACCCCGGATATCGCCATCGGTCAGCGCTTCCGACTCTTTTGGCAGCAGATGTCTGAACTGCCCGCTTGCCTTGTCGTACACACAGAGATTGCCCTTGCCCAGCAGCCACATCCTGCCCTGCTTGTCCCAGGCTATCCGCTTTATCTGATCGGGCGCCCCTTCTGTGGCATTCAACACCCGGGAGAGTTTTCTTTGCGAAGGGAAAAACCGGTGCAGTCCTCCTTGCTCGGTCAGTACCCAGATGTCGCCGTCCGGGTCGCTGTGAAAGCTGTTAAACAGTACGGGAACGTTATATTCCGCAACCAGAAAGGGATCGGCTATTCTCAGTAGTAGCTTCCGTTTCTTGTCCAGTTCATAGAGGTAATCGTGTGTGAGCACCCATAAGTGGCTGTCGCGATCCGGCAGCAGGTCGCTGACGTAAATAAAGTTATCGCCAAAAGCAGGGTTAAGCTCCATTTTGATGGCCTGCAGTTTGCCCGTACGGGTATCCTGGATATTCAGGCCGTTTCCAAGTTCCGTCGCAAAATAAATGGCATTGTTTTCCGGGTCTTCTATCACTTTACTGATCCCGAAGGCGTCGCCGTTCTGGCTTGAGGCAATGGGCAAGGTCTGGAAGCGAAACAGCCGGGCCGAGGGGTCGTATTTCAACAGGCCTTTATCGATCAGAAGGAACATCACACTGTCGCTGGTAACCAGCACCTGCGCCACACTTGAGGGGCTGTTTTCCACGCTGCTGGAAGCACTGTTACCGGTGAACCGGAATGTCCCTGTCCGTTTATTAAATTTACC
>CAYVDV010000024.1:21020-21813 GCA_964450465.1 uncultured Saprospiraceae bacterium | reverse complement strand
CAGCACGCTTACCTGACCGCCCGGCACCGGCGCTTGTATCGAAAAATGGCTGCCGGGTACGGGCAGCTCTCCCTCCGGACTAAAATCCGGAAAAGCAGTTGCCGGCTCCGATTGCCGGCCCGGCGCCAATCCGGTAGATGCGGATGGACACCTGATCAACCCGCTATTGGCCGAGGCTATTAAATTGAATATTCTCGTACGCCGGAAGCCCGGCCTGGGTGCCACTAAGCTGAGTAGCCTGAATTGTACGATTGCTCCCATTGTCCAGCAAGCACTGGCGCAAGACCCCGATATCAACGAGTTGCTGCGTGTGACGAATGCAGCTTTGGGTAACATCGCCTTGCAGCCACACTTGCGTGATCTGCTCGCTGCGCTGAAGTGCATCAACGGGCCATTGGAAATATGTGAATAAAACCGGGCCCGCTGCAGCAGCATCGGTCTTCGCTGTATTCCGCGTAGAACGGATCGACCATAGATGATATACCGGGCGCGTCAGCCCAGGCCAACAACAACCCTTTTGGGTAGTTTACGCCCTGGGCCATGGCGCGCCCGATATCGTCGCGGCTGGCGATGTTGACCAGCATGACCAACGTGGCGTTCAGGATGATTTCTTTGCCCCGCTTTTTTTACAGGCTCGGGCCGGTAGCGTCTTTGTGGTATTGGTAAAGTGGATTGAGCCCTTTGAGGAAATATTTGGCTTTCTTTTCCTTTTTTTGCAATGTAAGAGCAAAAGGAGCAGTAAGCTTGACTCACGCTAACGGAACGGATTATGAAACCGAATACTTTACCACTA
>CAYVDV010000024.1:0-21010 GCA_964450465.1 uncultured Saprospiraceae bacterium | reverse complement strand
AAAACCGGGGCAAAAGGGAGCGGGGAGCTAGTGCCAGACGCCAACCAGAGTGACTATGAAACCGAATACTTTACCACTATGCCTTGCTTTGCTGACCCTAGCCGGCAACTCCGGCGCCCAAACGGCGCAGCCCAATGTCATTTACATTCTGGCGGACGATATGGGCTATGGCGATGTTTCCATACTGAATCCGGAAGGCAAAATACCGACGCCCAACCTGGATCAAATAGCCCGGGAAGGCATGGTTTTTACGGATGCACATACGTCTTCCTCCGTTTGCACACCGACCCGGTACGGGATCCTGACCGGAAGGTATAACTGGCGCAGCCGGTTAAAAGCAGGTGTGCTGACGGGAAAATCGAAAGCATTGATACCGCCGGAAAGAACTACTCTGGCCTCCATGCTCAAGGCGCAGGGATATCTCACGGCTTTTATGGGCAAGTGGCATCTCGGATGGGACTGGGGCTTAAAAGACTCGGTGGACAACAGCGGAGAAGGGTGGAATAAAGGCGATTTTGATGCTATTGATTTTACAAAACCGGTAAAAAACACCCCCAATGACCTCGGCTTTGACTATGCTTACGGGTTCTCGGGGTCGCTGGACATGGCGCCGTATGTGTACGTCGAAAACGGAAAAGTCACTGCCCAACCGGATACCACGACCGTCAATACCGGTAAATACTCCTGGTGGCGGGAAGGGCCGACCGGCAGCGATTTCAGGCATGAAGCCGTAACGCCCAATCTCTTTGCGCGGGCTGATTCGTTCCTGAACACTTATGCGCAATCCGGCAGACCTTTCTTCCTGTATCTGGCCCTCCCATCCCCCCATACGCCCATTTTACCGACCAAAGAATGGGAGAATAAAAGCGGTCTGAACCCCTATGCCGATTTTGTCATGATGATCGACCACTACGTCGGCGCGCTCGTTCAGACCACCAGGGATCTGGGAATAGCGCAAAACACCCTGATCGTTTTTGCCGCGGACAATGGTTGCTCACCCGCTGCAGGTATTGCAGAGCTCCAGCAGTTGCAGCACTATCCGAGCTATATCTACCGGGGGCACAAGGCGGATATTTTCGAAGGCGGCCACCGCGTGCCCTTTCTGGTCAAATGGCCGGAGCGGATCAGGGCCGGGGGCCGGAGCGGTCAATTGGTATGCACCACGGATATGCTGGCGACCCTGGCGGAAATAACCGGGTATGTCCTGCAAGAGAATGAAGGGGAAGACAGCTATTCCATGCTGCCGTATTTTGACGGGCACTCCGAGGGCGCGACCATCCGGGAGGCGGTAGTCATGCATTCCATAAACGGAAGCTTTGCCATCCGAAAAGGCGACTGGAAATTGATCCTGACGCCCGGTTCCGGCGGCTGGAGTTACCCCAATCCGGACAAAGACCGGGCGGTGATAGACACCCTGCCGCCTGTTCAGTTGTACAATTTAAAAGACGATCCCGGCGAAACGACCAATCTGGAAAGCGCGCATCCCGAACTGGTCCGGGTTTTACAGTCGCTGCTGGCCCAATACATTCAGGATGGGCGGAGTACGCCCGGAAAGCCACAGCAAAACGACCCGATAGACTTTGAATGGAAACAAGTTGATTTTATGGACAGGTAGGGCAACAAGATCCCAACCAGCCATAAGCAAGCCCTGCAAACCATTTTCAACCGGGTACCATTCGCCGGGGCGAATGGTACCCGGTTGAGTGGAAACAGTATCCTTTCGCTCTGCCGGGCAATCGAGCCTTTACCAGCTCGCAACGCCCACAGCGATATCCAAATCGGTCATACCGTTTGTCACCCGTACCCAGAAACCCTTGTCGTTCAGCCGGAGGGCATCGAGGGAATAGGTATTGTTGCCGGTGTAGTTTAACGGCGTACCCACCATCAATGGAGTCGGAGCGGCCGGTGGCGGAAGGCTTGCAGTCGAATACAGGCCGATCACATCCTTCACCGTCCAGTTCTGGCCGGGCAGGGCCGAAACAGAAACCGTTACCGGGGCGCGACCGTCGGGGTTTTCGCAGACGCAGTGGTTGGGCGCCGCAATCGAGCAGGGGCCCACCAGCACGCTTGCCGGGCCGTTCATTTCGGCAGTATTGCCGCACTGATCGTCGGTGGCGACAACGGTGTATACCCCCGCAGGATACTCTCCAAAGGTAAATTCGCTGCCCGTGCCGGGATGCGGCATGCCCAGATCCGCATTGTTTTGCCGCAGCTGGTAACGAACGCCGACCTGCGAGCCGCTCAGACCCACGGGCGCTTTCGCACCGGCCATACACAACGAACCGGCGGTGACGTCGAAACCGGCGATGGGTTTTTCCAGTGATACCGTGAACGTACAGGTTTGGGTATTTCCCTTCACATCGGTAGCCTTCAGGGTGATCGTAGGAGATCCCAGTCCCGTGAGTATCGCGTTGGGTGCAGGATCTTGCGTAACGCTTAGGATTCCACAGTTGTCGCTGGCATTGGCCAGACTGGTGTAATCCGGAACGGCTACGCTGCAGCCTTGACCGACGTTGAGGGTTTGGGAGGCCGGGCAGCTGATGTTTGGCAGTGTATTGTCTGTGAAATACATCGTATAGGTATAATCAACAAACAGGCCGGGATTATACTTCAACCGTACACGCACCGTGTATGTTTCCCCATCAGCATCGCCTGTTGTACCGAAGCCGCTGGTTATATTAAACGGATCGGAAGTGATCGCAGCGAACGAAGGCGTACCTGAAAACGAATTGCCGGATACGATGGCGTATTCCAGGCCGCCGTCGGTGTATCCATCCCCATCGCCGTTCAGGTCGATGACCAGACTGCCTTGGGCACAGACGGGTTGCGTAGCGGTAAAGTCGGCGGAAAAGCTGGCCGGCCCCAGGCATTCCAGGATAACCTGCCCACCGGCGTAGTTTGCTCCTGCTGAATTCATTTGATTGGCGCCGATGTTGTAAGAGCCGCCGCCGCCGCCAGCGCCGCCGCCGGCGCCGCCATCATATCCGCCGCCGCCGCCGCCGCCGTTAAAGTCGAATGCTCCGCCGCCGCCAAAGCCGCCACCACCGATAGTCTGAATGGTAGAAGTTGGGAACGCATAGAAAAAATAGCCTCCCATAGCATTAAAACCGCCGCCGCCACCCGTTGAACCGCCGCCGCCGCTGAAATATCCGCCACCGCCACCGCCAGCGCCAGCGGGGCCGCCATTACCGGACCCCGTAGTGATCTGGCCGTTGCCGCCGGCCGGTCCGCCGAAGATAGCGCCTCCTCCGCCACCAGCCAGGATTAACAAGTTGCCGCCGTCAATCTCTACGCCCGAACCGCCGCCACCGGATGAACGCTGCCCGGGAGCACCGGCAATAGCCCGCAAGCGCTGCCCGGACGACAGGATGAATTCTCCTGTCATAGCAGCCCCCGAACCACCGGGTATTTCGCCGACATTCCCTGCTACGCCGCCCCGCGCACCTTTCGCAGTGATCCGCATTTTATAAGGCCCGCCATCGGGAACCACCAAACAGCCGGCTGTGCCGTTTTGGCTCTCAAAGGGCATGGAAATATTGAGTAGCTCGCCGGAACAGGACAGTGCAGCAGCCTGCTGCTCGAGGTCCACCCAGTTGGAATTATTCCCGGTAAGGGCAAAATTGTGCAAGGCGCCGAGAAATGTACTCGGGTCGACGCTGTTGGCTAAGCGGTCAACGCCGGAATTGCTGCCATTCGCCACACCATGGTCAAATTTGTAATACAGCGCCAGGCCTGCCTGCGGGAGGGTTAAGCTGCTGTTCATGCCGGCGGCGATCTGCGCCGGTGTGCGAACTACATTCCATACCCTGAGCTCATTCAGCGTGCCGTTGAGGAACTCGTCGTTCCCGCCGTTTGCACCCAGATACATGTTCGAAATATCAAACGATGGCAAGGGATTGTTGGAAGAATTGCGCTGCGCCACGAGTTGGCCATCCAGATAAGATCGGAATCCGTTGGCCGTATTGCGCTGCCAGGTAAACGCGATGTGATGCCACAGCCCATCGGCGAAGCAGGGCCCTACGGGAAGTCCGTTGTCTGTTGCGCCGTCATTGGAAAGAATGTGTTTACTGTTGGACCATGCGGTCACGATATAGTCGCTATTATTCTGAAAACGGACGGCAGATTGGCCATTTGATCCTTTGAACCAGTATTCGACGGTAATGGCATTGCCACCTCCAAATGTATTTCCGCCGGTGGCGCAGGGCAGGTTTTCGAAGGAAACATAATCATTGGTGCCATCGAAAGACAGGCCGTTATCACTTGTAAAAGGGACAATCCCCACGGCTGGGTCATTGTCATCGGCATCCAAAAAACAGGTCAATCCATCATTGTCCGCATCGGCGTCACCCTGAAACTCGAAAGCACCGAGGTCGATTATCGGAGCGCAGCCCTCAGCGGCAGCTACCAGACGCGGGTTGTGGCCCAAGTCGACATTCAAGCCATTGGCAGTGTTGTCGCCGGCGTCAATGGCGGGCGAGCAAGATTGCAGGCCGAAATTGCCGTTGGCCTCATCCACGAAAAGCGGGTCGGCATTCAGATTGCCGGCGCCGGGATAGCCGCCTTGTACGATGGAGTTGGTAATCGTACTGGTTGCACCCGCACTATTATATATGGGATTATAGCCACTTGCCGTATTCCCCCAGATAATACAGTTCTTCAGCACATGGTTAGTAAGGCCAAAGAAATTATTGCCTCGAATCGCCCCGCCGAAAAGACCAGCAGTATTAGCTGATATGGTACAATTAATAAAAGAGGGTGTTCCCGCTTCCGTGTAAACGGCGCCGCCCGTTGAACCGGCATAATTAGCAAAAAACAGACAGTTGGTAAAAACAGGCGAGGCATTGTCATTGGCAACGCCACCCCCGTTACTGGCTACCCTATTGTTTCGAAATGTGCAATTGACAATAGTCGGTGAGGCATTGTTATTCCGCATTCCTCCGCCCTGATTGCCGTTGCCTGATGAAGGATTATTCGCATCCCGGATTGTAAAACCATCCAAAACGGCGCTATTGTCCAGCCCGGAGTTATAGATTATTCGATAGGTATTATCGGTATTGTCCCCCGCATTCCCGATGTCCCCACTGAGAATAGTCTCGTACGTTACCCAGTTCCGCACGGCAAAATTGCCCTCCTGGCCAGGCATGCCGGGGAAGCCGCCGTAGATGGCCACGCCGTTTTTCATGGAAAAGGAAATGCCGCGGTTGGTGGTGGTAGTGGGTTTGTAGGTGCCGGCGGCCACCCAGATCTGGGTTATATTGGGGCACTGGTTAGCCTTGGCCAGGGCATCCTGCAGATCGACAAAGGCATTGACCCAGGATGTGCCGTTGTTAGCGCCGGCCGCATCGTCGTTTACATATAAAATGCCGCTCGGGTAGCAACTGGTACAGGCATCGAAGGCCGTCTGGTACTCGTAGGCGCCCATATCCACCGTATTGGAGCCGGTGGCATTGAACGGCCGGGTATTGCCATCCAGGTCCTTGGCCGGTGCGCCTGTGTTATCCCCTGCATCAATAGCCTGCGAACACTGCTGCAGGCCGAAATTGCCGTTGGCGGCATCTACGAAAAGCGGGTCGGCATTCAGATTGCCGGCGCCGGGATAGCCGCCTTGTACGATGGAGTTGGTAATCGTACTGGTTGCACCCGCACTATTATATATGGGATTATAGCCACTTGCCGTATTCCCCCAGATAATACAGTTCTTCAGCACATGGTTAGTAAGGCCAAAGAAATTATTGCCTCGAATCGCCCCGCCGAAAAGACCAGCAGTATTAGCTGATATGGTACAATTAATAAAAGAGGGTGTTCCCGCTTCCGTGTAAACGGCGCCGCCCGTTGAACCGGCATAATTAGCAAAAAACAGACAGTTGGTAAAAACAGGCGAGGCATTGTCATTGGCAACGCCACCCCCGTTACTGGCTACCCTATTGTTTCGAAATGTGCAATTGACAATAGTCGGTGAGGCATTGTTATTCCGCATTCCTCCGCCCTGATTGCCGTTGCCTGATGAAGGATTATTCGCATCCCGGATTGTAAAACCATCCAAAACGGCGCTATTGTCCAGCCCGGAGTTATAGATTATTCGATAGGTATTATCGGTATTGTCCCCCGCATTCCCGATGTCCCCACTGAGAATAGTCTCGTACGTTACCCAGTTCCGCACGGCAAAATTGCCCTCCTGGCCAGGCATGCCGGGGAAGCCGCCGTAGATGGCCACGCCGTTTTTCATGGAAAAGGAAATGCCGCGGTTAGTGGTGGTAGTGGGTTTGTAGGTGCCGGCGGCCACCCAGATCTCTATACCGCTGCAAGCGGCAGCCAGGGCGCTTTGCAGGTCGGTGAATGCATCCGTCCAGGAACGACCGTTGTTAGCCCCGGCCGCAGCCTGGTTGACATAAATAACCGAACCGGTGAAGGCAAACAGGGTGTACGTGTAATCCAAAAACACTGTGGGGTTATACTTCAACCGTACACGCACGGTGTACGTCTCACCGTCCGCATCACCCGTCGTGCCGAAGCCGCCGGTTATATTAAACGGATCGGCAGTGATATCTGAAAACACGGGTGAGCCGGCGAAACTACTGCCTGCGACAATGGCATATTCCAGCCCGCTGGTATTGCCGTTGTTGTCGCCGGTCAGATCGATGCTCAGTCCCCCTTGCATAGGGGCGACACAGAGGGGCTGCGTTGGTGTGAAATTGGCCGTGAACGCCGCTGCACCCAGGCATTCGAGGATGATCTGACCACCGACGTTGTTCACGGCGGCCGTATTGTTCTGATTGGCGCCCAAATTGAATGAACCTCCTCCTCCTGATGCAGGTGCTCCGCTGTACTGGCTGCCCCCGCCGATTCCGCCCGAGTAACCGCCGCCGCCGCCGCCGCCGGCCACACCTACATTCCCCCCACCACCGCCGCCGTAACCGCCGCCGCCGTAACCGCCTGCATAATTCACAATCCTGGGTGCTCCGCCAAGCGCATTGAATCCGGCGCCTCCCCCTTCAGGAGCAGTTCCATTTCCGTTGGTAAATCCGATGCCTCCCGCCGAAAGCAAACCGCCCCCGCCGCCGCCGTGATCCCCACTACCGCCATTCCCGTCTCCAGGAGCAGTAGTGCCTCCTTGTGCCCCCATTTGACCGTGACCGCCGCCGCCACCGGCTACAAGAATAGGTGTCCCACCATTGATCCTGGCCCCCGTACCGCCGCCGCCGCCGCCGCTCCCCCAACCGACAGCCGTGCCACCCGGGGCCCCGGCAATCGCTTCGATCGTCTGGCCGGAAGTGACTATAAAATCACCGGCTATGATAGCGCCCGGAGCTCCGGGGCCATCGACTAAATAATCAACTCCGGCACCGCCGACAGCGCCTTTAGCCGTAATTCGCAACTTATACGGGCCTCCGGAGGGTACTACCCAAGAGCTAACCGTGCCCGTTTGGCTGGGATTGGGCGCAGAGATATCAAGGACCACCCCGGAACAGGATTGTGAAACGAGAGGATCCGGACAAACTACCCGGAATCCCAATATAAGGAAGAGAATGCCCCGAAGGGGCCAGGACGAGAAGCCTAGATTCTTAGCCATAACTTTTCATGAATGATTAAGCAAAAATGTCCCTGTATGGAACCGGCACAAAATTGCAATATGCCAAACTTGCCTATTCCTGATTATCGGTCAGGGTTTCCCAATTATGTTGCAGGAGCGTAATTTTTCTGAGGCAATGAAAAAGACTAGTGCCGCGTCCGGCTGCGGACGGCAGATGGCCGTTCGCCGAATTCTTCCAAAAAGGCATCAGAAAAGTATTTCACCGAAGCAAAGCCGACCTGGTATGCAATTTCGGAAACAGTCAACCCGGTAGTTTGTAGCAGCCGCTTGCCGTGCTGCAGCCGGATGGTGCGGATAAACTGGCTGGGCGACTTGTCGGTCAGCGCCTTTAATTTACGGAAAATCTGGCTGCGGCTCAGCCCCAGTACCTTTTCCAATTGCTGCATATCGAGCTCGCTGTCTGCCAGATTTTGTTCTATTGCACTCCGTATTTTTTGTAAAAAAACCGCTTCCGGATCAGCAGTCCGGGCAGTGGACGGATCAACCACCTCCCGATCAGCAGCGCTACTCCCGTATTTCAACTGCCATTTGCGCCGCAGTTCCAGCAGGTTGTTCAACACCAGGCGCAGCTCTTCTTCGTGAAAGGGCTTGGACAGGTAAGCATCGGCGCCACGCTTCAAGCCAGCCAGACGGTCTTCAACGCCGGCTTTGGCTGTCAGCAGCACGATCGGAATATGGCTGGTACGCTCGTCCAGGCGCAGCGCCTCCACCACTTCAAACCCATCCTTTCCGGGCATCATTACATCGCTCACAATCAAATCAGGTATCGTTTCCATTGCTTTTTCAATGCCCGCTTGTCCGTTCCGCGCAAAATCAACGGCATAACTGCCGCGCAGACAGGAAGCCACATAAGCAGCCACGTCCGGGTTGTCTTCAATCAAAAGCACAGAAATGGCCTCATTTCCGTGTCCCGGGTCAGGTGTCGGCAATTCCGCTGTGTACATTGGTGCGGGAAAAATAGTCTGAAAACTATCGGCGGCGGTCTGTGAGGAAACTTCTGCACTCGTTGGTGCATGTAAGGGCAGATGTACGGTAAAAACAGTTCCCTCGCCCACAGCGCTTTGCACGGCAATTTCGCCGCCCAGCAGATCAACGAGCTCCCTGGTAAGAGCAAGGCCAATACCCGTACCCCCTGCCCGGGCTTTTTCCAGGTTTTTGGATTGATAAAAACGGTCGAAAATAAAGAATTGATCCTCTTCCGGTATTCCCGCCCCGGTGTCAGACACCATAAGGCGCATAAAAGGCAGTTCCCGGCGTTGTTCCATACCGACATCGAGCGCCACTGCGCCACCTGCAGGGGTAAATTTGATCGCATTGGACAGCAGGTTGTACGCGATTTGCAGCAGGCGATCCGGGTCGTAGTCCAGATCAAGCCGCTCCAGCGCCGTGCTCATCGTCAGGCGTACCTGTTGCTGTTCAGCATGTGCCTGAAGACTGTCCACAATATAGCGCATAAAGGGCAATATATTGCCGTGAACATAATGCAAGGCCAGGCTTTTCGATTCCAGCCTGGCGAGATCCAACAGCTGGTTGATCAACCGCAACAGATTTTCACCCGCACGGCGTACCAGATTTGCTTTTTGCCGGACAGCCGGTTCGGGATTTTCCTCCAATTGCGCCGATGCGCCTAGGATCACAGTGAGCGGCGTTCGGAACTCGTGGGTGATATTGGTGAAAAAGCGATTCTTGAAATCGTCCATCTCACGCAGGCGGAGTGTTTCTTGTTGGTTGAGTTTCTGTTGCAGCTGGTAGCGGTACAAGCGCCAGACAATGGCGGCCGCAAAGACCAGATAGCACAGGTATGCCCACCAGGATGCCCACCAGGGCGGATGGATGACAAATTCCAGCACCGCGGGTTGATCACTCCACAAACCGTCGTTGTTGCTGCCCAGCACTTTAAACGTGTAGCGCCCAGGCGACAGGTTGGCAAACTGAACGGTGTTTTTTTCACCGAGATCTACCCATTCCCCCTGCGGGGCGTTTCCAAATGCAGAATGGCGGATCAGTTGGTAACGATATTGGTTTTGGGAAGGATTGCTGAACTCCAGCGCGGCAAATTCCAGCGTCAGGAAATTTTCATGGCAGGCAAGGTCGAGTGGCACCTTTCCCAGGCGCCGCAACGAAGCATAGTTGTCCGGTCGTTCATTATTGACGTTAAAACCGACAATATGCGTTTGGGGGACGTGTTGGTTGAACAGCAAACTGTCCGGATGAAATACGGTCAGGCCATTGACGCCTCCAAAGATCAAGGTACCGTCTCGCATTTTCAGGAAACTGGACTGGTTGAATTCGTTGTCCTGTAAACCATCGGCTGCGCTAAAGTTCTTGACGGTTTCGTCGCGTACATGAAAGCGGCACAGACCTTTGTTGGTGCTCAGCCAAATATGCCCGCTGTTATCCGGGAGCACCCCATACACGACGTTGTCGGGCAATCCTTGTGCCGTTTTGAAATGCCTGAAAGCACCCACCTGAATATCCATTCGGTTAAGTCCGCCCCCCTTGGTGCCTACCCAAAGATAACGGCCCGCTTCCAGCGGGTCGTCGGCTACACTAAGCACATAATTATCCGAAAGGGAAGCGCGGTTGGCGGGGTCGTTTACAAAGTATTCAAACCGAAAACCGGTACCGTCCGGGCTTGCCCTGATCAATCCTTCCAGGCCTATAATCCAGAGATCACCCGTCGAAGAACCGTATACGAAGGGCGAGCTGGCGCCTTTTCCAATATAGTATTGCGGGCGGTCGAACGGGAAAAACGCCCGCTTTTCCGTTACAGGATCAAATTCCGACAAGCCATCCTCCGCAACGGAATACAATTTCCCGTTTTTCCCGGCAACCAGCCCAAGGCCTTTCCAGGGAAGTTGCTGCTCCGCTCCGGTATGCGCATTGAACCGGCACAACACATTTTTTCCGAAATTATACCAGCACCGGCCGCTTGCGTCGAAAGCAACAGCCAACAGACCATCGTAGTCGGGACGGGGAAGGACCCACGGATTGGCTTCGCTGCGGTCAAATTTGGAAGAAGTATATAATTGGGAGCAGTCCACAATGGTGAATAGCCGGCCTTGCGGGTCTTCTACTACTGCGCGTTGCGAGGTGACGGGCAAAAAACTGGTAAATTTGGGCCTGACGGGATTGATTTTCACCAGGCCGAATCCATTGGTACCCAACCAGGCGATACCCGAGCGATCCGGACGGATAGTTTTGGGGTTGAAGTATGGATTTTGTACAAAATACGCATCGTTTGTCCATTCAAATTCCGGCGCTCCCCCATTCAACAGGACCTCCGGGCGCCATTGATACAACTTCCGTTTTTGCAGCAGCCATAAGAACCCTTCTGAATCCATCCAGCTGTAGTAGTTGTCGTACGCCGGAATACTCCGGGGTGTGCTCCAGCCTTCCTTCCAAACCCACACTTGTATAAGTTGGAGATCAAGCGGCCCGCCGCCCGAGTCGGGAAAGGTGTTGAACCAGATCTGCCCGGATTTATCCTCTCCTAATAGGTAAAGATGCGGGCCTGCCTCAAAAAGAAGCCGGCACCGGCCGGTAGTCTGGTCAACATGGTATATTCCGTTATCCGTTCCGGCAAGCAGCCCTTTGGACAGAGAGCAGTAAACGGTTTTGAAAACGGCGTATCGACCCGCCGAAATGCGCGGCGCTTCGATACGCCGCACCTGGAATTCAGGGTAGGCGCCTCCGGAGGATTTCAGAGCGCTCTCGGATACTTTTACCGAACACAAACTCCCGTTGTTGGAAAACCATACGGCACCGTCATCCGTTTCGGCAAGTTTTAGGGTTTCCCATTCAAAAGCGGGCAGGCGCCGGGCATCCAGGTGGAAAAAGCGACTGGTTTCCGGCATGAATATATCGACTCCCTTGGCATGTGTTATCCATATCCGGCCTTTGCTGTCTTCAAACAAACGCCATACTTCGTTGACAGCCAGGGAAAACGGATCGAACGGATCTCTGGTAAATATTTCAAACCGGTACCCGTCGTAGCGGTTCAACCCGTCTTTCGTGGCAATCCACAGAAAGCCATCCCGACCCTGCAGAATGTCGTACACCATGCCCTGCGACAAACCCTGCCGGGTAGATAACAACTCAAATCTACCTGCCTCCTGCGTAAAAAGGCGGCTAGGACAAAGAATAATCAGCAGAACAAATGCTCTGAACATGGCAGCACAATTGGCAAAAAGTTGCGCAAAATACGCGATTCCATCTTACAGCCGGTAACCTGCCGACCGCGTCAACAATGTCCGGCCGTTTTTTAGAGCATCCCGGATTACCCGTATGGCTTCTAAATACCTGAACATACCAGTTGAACGGTGCCGTCTGCTTGCCAGGCGCCAGGAGCAAGAGGAAATACGAAAAGGCAGCCATTATGCGGCTACCCAAAGGGCAAACGCCGTCACGGCCCGCTCCAGATTTTCCCGGGCTGCCGGGCTGACCTCCGTGCCGAGTTCCCAGGCATAACCCTGAATACCCAGACACCAGGCGTCCGGCCGGTGTTCGTACAGACTTTGACACAAATGCAGAATAGCGCCCGGCGTTTGCTGATGGGTGTAGAGGCTGGCGGCGGGGTCGGGTGCGCAGCGCTCCAGGACAAAACCGCCGGGAAGGGCTTGCGCAGAGGCATCCACAAAAACGACATGATCAAACCGGGTCAGGAATTCCGCATCTTCTACCATTAACTGGTACCGGTGTTCGACAGTCCAGTGCTGGGGCAGGCGCCCGCTGATCCGGCCGGCAAATGCCTGGCCCAGGCCGTCGTCGCCGCGGCTTTCGTTGCCGATAGCCAGGAGTATGGATTTGGATCCGTACACAGGTAGGATTGTTTTGTGTTCCAAAAGTATGGTATTTACCCCCGGGCCACCACCTGCACGCATGCTCCGAGATGATCGTACACTTCCGCCTTTAGCGGCATTTTGCCGAGGGCGTGGGTGGCGCAACTCAGGCAGGGATCGTAGGCCCGTATGGCGACTTCCACCTCGTTGAGCATTTCGCCGGTGATTTTTTTCTGGTGACTCAGGGTCTTTTGCGCCACCCAGCGCACGGCCCGGTTCATGGCCTCGTTGTTGTGCGTGGTCGAAACGATCAGGTTGCAGCGGGTGATCATGCCTTTTTCGTCCACCTGATAATGGTGGGTCAGTGTACCGCGCGGAGCTTCGATGATGCCGATCCCTTCCCGGCGCGGCTTGCCGCTGCGGCGCAGGTCGTCGCTAAAGATATCGGGGTCGTGCAGCAGGTCGCGGATCACTTCGGCACAGTGCAGCATCTCGATCAGCCGGGCCCAGTGGGAGTACATGGTATGGTTGTTCACCTTGCAGTCGGCGTATTGTACGAGCTCCTGGCGTGCGTGTTCGGCCAGGCGGCTGGGGATGAAGTCGCACACATTCAGGCGGGCCAGCGGGCCTACGCGATTCCAGCCCCTTTCCCGGCCCAGATGTTTCAGGTACGGGAATTTCATGTACGACCACTTTTCCACAGCCTCCGAAAAAAACTGGGCATAGGTATCGGTCGGTATATCGGGCAGGGTGCTGTTGCCCTCACTGTCCAGGGCGCGCAGGCGTCCGTGGTAGAGGTCGAGCGCACCATCGGGCCGCACCAGGCCGAGGTGCCCGGACGGGTAGCTGGCGAAGTCGTCGAGAATTTCGCCGCGATCTTCGTGGTAATTCCGGATAAAGGCCAGCATGGCTTGTGCCCAATCCAGCATGGTGTCCACAGCGGGCACTTCCTTGCCGTCGAGGAAATAGTCGCGCTCGGCCAGGGTGAATGTCTTTTGCATACCCCCGGGCACGGCCGCCACCCCGTGGATTTTCTTCCCGGTAATGGCTTTGATGATCTCCTGCCCGAACTTGCGCATCAGGATACCCTTGCGTGCCAGTTCCTTGTCGGCTTCGGCCACGGCTACGATGTTCCGTTTTTCCACCGGCGCATTAAATCCGAAAAGCAGGTCGGGCGAAGCCAGATAAAAAAAGTGCAGGGCGTGCGACTGGAATACCTGCCCGTAGTGCAGCAGGCGACGCAGCTTATCGGCGGCCGGCGACAGGTGTTCGGGGTCCACCCCGGCGATCTGATCGATCGCCTTGGCTGCCGCCAGGTGGTGGCTCACCGGACAAATACCGCACAGACGCTGTACCAAAACCGGCACTTCCCAATACGGCCGGCCCTGAATAAAACGCTCGAACCCGCGAAACTCGACAATGTGAAAAAAAGCATCCTGCACGGCGCCGGCCTCGTCCAGGTGGATCGTGACGCGCCCGTGCCCTTCCACGCGGGTTACCGGATCGATGACTATCTTTTGGCTCATTTGTCAGTCGTATTTGAACTCCGAATACAGGATCGAATGCTGCTCGCCCCACAACAGGTTTTGCACGGTCTTCCAGATATGCTCGGCAGATGGCGGGCAGCCGGGGATGAAATAGTCGATCTTTACGATCTCCTGACATCCGTACACCTTGTCGAGGATCTTGGGCAAATCTTCGTGATAAGGCACCACTCCCTGATCCGGTTCATTGATCGGCGCGTTCAGGTAGGCTTCCTCCAGACACTCGCCAAGCGGTATGGTGTTGCGCATGGCGGGCAAACCGCCCCAGATGGCGCATTCGCCCATGGCCACCAGGATGTCGCAACGGCGGCGAAACTCCCTGAGCGTTTCTACATTTTCAGAATTGCAACACCCGCCTTCGATCAGGCCCAGGTGACAGTGTTTGCTGAAAGACTTGATATCGGTAAGCGGCGATTTGTTGAGTTCGACCAGTTCGACCAACTCCAGCAGGCCGGTATCGACGTCGAGCAAAGACATGTGGCAGCCGAAGCAGCCGGCCAGCGAAACGGTGGCCACCACTTTTTTCTCCCGCGGCTTCGAAACGAGTGCCGGCTTTTGTACCGACACTTTTGGCACCTGAACGGAGCGCATATCGAATTTGCGGTCGCCGAAGGGTTTGCTTTGATTTTTGTCCCGCACGATAATCGCGCCCGTAGGACAGATGCGCATAGCGTTTAACGCTTCTGTTTCACTCAGGCGGGCCTCCTGTTCATAGTCGATGCCCACCACCGTTTCGTTGCCCCGGTTGAGGTAGGTGAAAACGCGTTTGCCATCTTCGGTAAAAATTTCCTCCACGCAGCGCCGGCACTTGATGCAGCGGTTGTGCTCCAGGATCATGCGGCTCGGGGTAAAATCGATGATCCGGTCTTCAAACAGGTGGGGGAAGCGGGTAGCAGCCAGGCCCAGTTCGTAGCCCATGTGCTGGAGGTCGCAGTTGCCGCTTTTTTCGCAGGCGGGGCAGAAGTGGTTGCCTTCGGCAAACATCATTTCAAGTACGGCCTTGCGCAGGTCATTGAATTCAGGGGTGTTTACCTCCACGGTCAGGCCTTCGCGCACCTTTTCGGTGCAGGCTACGCCGGCTTTGCCGTTGATGTTGCAGGTGCAAACGCGGCAGGTGCCAAGAGGCTGCTCCAGATGCGGGTAATAGCACAGGGAGGGGATGAAAATGCCGTTCCGGCGGGCGACGTCCACCAGATTTTGTCCGGCTTCCGCTTCTATGGGCCGGCCATCGATCGTTATGGTAACCGGGTGGGGCATGGTATTCAGCTTTTATACTGTTCGTAGTCGGCTACAGCGCGCTCCAGGTCGAAGCTCCGGTTGAGGGTATCCACTTTGCTGCTGAGCCGGCTGTTGAAATAGTCGCGAAACTTTTCCATGGCCATGATGGGGGTGTTGGGCGCCGTTTTGCCCAGGCCGCAACGGCTGGCGGCTTTCATGATCGCGCCCCAGTTGCGGATTGCATCCAGGTCGGCGGGTTGGGCCAGCCCGCGATCCAGCTTTTCCAGCTGCCGCTGCAGGATAAAATTGCCGGCACGGCAGGGGGTGCAGATACCGCAGGATTCGTGCTTGAAAAAGGCTGAAAAGTTGAGCAACACTTCCACCAGATCGCGTTGCCGGTTGAAGATCATGAACGAGCCCCCGCAGCGGATATCCTTGCGGTTGAGCAGGTCGAGCATGGAGATCCGGCGGTCTTTTTCCGCCATGGAAATACACTCGCCGGAGGGTCCGCTGACCTGGACAAAGAAGGGGTCTTCCGCCCCGCATAATTCGAGCAGCTCGCCCACCGGCATGCCCCACTCGATCTCGTACAGGCCGGGTTTGCGGCAGTCGCCCGACACACTGATCAGTTTGGTGCCCGGCGAGCCGGAAATACCGCGCTGGTTGTAGGCTTCCGCGCCCATTTCCACGATATGCGCAGCGGCGGCCAGGGTTTCCACATTATTGATCAATGTCGGTTGTTGCAGGTAGCCGCGTTCGACGGGGAAGAACCACCGGGTACGCGGTTCGCCGCGTTTACCTTCCAGCGATTCGAGCAGGGCCGTTTCTTCGCCGCATACGTATGCACCGGCGCCCAACTGGATCCGGATATCGAAATCAAAACCCGGGATGCCGCCGGCATTCGGGCCAAGCAATCCCTTTTGCCGGAAACCGGCCAGCGCCGCTTCCAGGCGCGGCAGCAGCCAGGTGTATTCAGCCCGGAGGTAGATGATGCCCTCCGATGCGCCAATGGTAAAACCCGCCACCAGCATGCCTTCGAGCACGGTTTCCGGTTTCTCTTGCAGCAGCACGCGGTCTTTAAAAGTGCCCGGCTCGCCCTCGTCGGCATTACAGACCACGTATTTGGGCTGCGCAGTTTGCTCCCGGCAGGCATTCCATTTGACCCAGGCCGGGAAGAAAGCCCCGCCGCGGCCGCTCAGTTCCGCTTTTTTGAGTTCGCCAATCACCGCTTCCGGACCCAGAGCCAGGGCCCGTTGCAGGGCTTTGCCCGGCACATAGTCGCGGAAGAAAATCGTGCGTTCGCCTGGCGGCAAATAACGGATATTGGATTCCACCGGATCGCACAGTTCCGCCGGCGTTGCGCCGCGTTTCAGCTCTTGCACTACCCGTTCCACCTTTTCCGGTGTCAGCCGGGTAAAGGGGTGGAACTGAATAAGCGCGGCGGGTTGCTGGTCGCTGAGGCCAATGCAGGGAGTTGGGAAGAGCCCAAAGCGGCCGGAAGGATCCGTGCCGCCCGGTTTGGCTCCGGTAGCCTGTTCGAAGGCGTTTTGGATGCCGGCAAAGCCCTGGTGTTGGGCAATAATGCTGTTGTCGAGATAAATTGGAACGGCACCGGCGGGGCTTTGGTGAAAGAAATGGTAAAACGAGACCACGCCTTCCACTTCTACGGTGGAAATATCCAGCCACTCGGCACAGGCCCGGATATCCTCATCCCGGATGTACCCGCTCCGCCGCTGGAATTCCCAGAGACGGTTAAGCAGTTGTGTTCTGTCGGGTTGTTTCATAATGGGGCGGTTGGTTGATTGACGAATTTCGAATGACGAATTACGATTTACGATTGGTTCATCTTTTGGGGAAAGAGGGCTTCGGCTTTATTGCGCGCGCAAAACTTCAAATCCCGTTCAAGGTGAACCAATCTTCAATCGTAATTCGCAAATCGTCACTATTGTTTCTCCTGGATCGCCGCCTGTGCCGCCGCCAAGCGGGCGATCGGTACGCGGAACGGCGAGCAGCTCACATAGTCAAGTCCGACACGGTGGAAGAAGTGCACCGAAGCGGGATCGCCGCCGTGTTCACCACAGATGCCCAGTTTGAGTTTTTCCCGGACGGAGCGGCCTTTTTGTACGGCCATTTCCACAAGCAGACCTACACCTTTCTGATCGATTGACTGGAAAGGATCGCGTTCGTAGATGGCTTTGCGCAGGTAATCGGGCAGGAATTTGCCGACATCGTCGCGGGAGAAACCCATCGTCATTTGCGTCAGGTCATTGGTGCCGAAAGAGAAGAATTCGGCTTTCTGGCCAATGCTGTCGGCTACGAGGGCGGCACGCGGCGTTTCGATCATAGTGCCCACCAGATAGTCGATCCGGTCGCCATGCTCGGTAAAGACCTCCTCGGCAACCCGGCGGATCACATCAGCCTGGGCGTTGAATTCCCGGACCGAGCCGATCAGCGGGATCATGATCTCCGGTTTGACGACAATGCCTTTATCTTTCATATTCAGGGCCGCTTCGATAATAGCGCGGGCCTGCATTTCCGTGATTTCCGGATAGGTGATCCCGAGGCGGCAGCCGCGGTGGCCCATCATCGGGTTGAACTCGTGGAGTTCTTCCACGCGGGCTTTGATGCGGCTGGGCTTGACGCCGATCTCATCGGCCAATTGGCGCTGGCTGGCCTCGTCGTGCGGAACGAATTCGTGCAGCGGCGGGTCGAGCAGGCGGATGGTGACGGGCAGGCCGTTCATTTCGCGGAACAGGCCTTCAAAGTCGCCGCGCTGAATGGGCAGCAACTTGGCCAGTGCCCTGCGGCGGCCGGCTTCGTCTTCAGCAAGGATCATTTCGCGCACCGCCAGGATGCGGTCGCCCTCGAAGAACATGTGCTCGGTGCGGCAGAGGCCGATCCCGATAGCGCCGAAATTGCGCGCAATGGCGGCTTCTTCGGGGGTGTCGGCATTGGTGCGTACGCCCAGGCGTTTGTACTTGTCGGTGAGCGACATCAAGGCGCCAAAGTCGCCACTGAGTTCGGCATTTTTGGTCGGTATCTGCCCTTCGAATACTTCGCCGGTGGAGCCGTTGAGGGAGATCCAGTCGCCCTCTTTAAAGGTGCGGCCATCGACCGTCATCAGGCGGTTTTTGTAGTCCACATGCACAGCGCCGGCGCCCGACACACAGCATTTACCCATACCCCGCGCCACCACGGCGGCGTGCGAGGTCATACCGCCGCGGGCGGTCAGGATGCCCCGGGCCACGCTCATGCCGCGCAGGTCTTCGGGTGAGGTTTCCAGGCGGACCAGGATGACCGGTTTGTCTTTTTTCGCCCAATCTTCGGCCTCGTCGGCAAAAAATACAACCTGACCGGTAGCAGCTCCCGGGGATGCGGGAAGACCGCGGGCGATCACGGTGCCTTGCTGGAGTGCTTTGGTGTCGAAAATCGGGTGCAGGAGTTCGTCCAGGCGCGCCGGATCGACCCGCAGGAGGGCCGTCTTTTCGTCAATCATGCCCTGGCGGAACATTTCCATGGCGATGCGCACCATGGCGGCGCCGGTGCGCTTGCCATTGCGGGTCTGGAGCATCCAGAGGCGACCCTCCTGAATGGTGAACTCCACATCCTGCATGTCTTTATAGTGGTTTTCCAGACTTGTCTCCGCTTCGATCAGTTGCTTGAACACTTCCGGCATCAGCTCTTCCAGCGAGGGGAATTTGGCTTTCCGCTCCTCTTCACTGATCAGGGCCAGTTTTGCCCAGCGGCGCGAACCCTCGAGGGTGACCTGCTGGGGGGTGCGGATACCTGCCACCACGTCTTCGCCCTGGGCGTTCACCAGAAATTCGCCGTTGAACAGGTCTTCGCCGGTACCGGCATCGCGGGTAAAGGCCACACCCGTGGCGCTGGTATTGCCGAGGTTGCCGAACACCATGGCCTGCACGTTAACGGCTGTGCCCCAGGATTCGGGGATATCGTTGAGCTCGCGGTACACGCGGGCACGTTCGTTGTTCCAGCTTTCAAATACGGCCACTACCGAGCCCCAGAGCTGTTCCCAGGGATCGGAGGGGAATTCACGGCCGAGGCGCGCCCGGATGAGGGCTTTGAAGCGGTGTACGAGTTCTTTCAGGTCCTCCGCTTCCAGATCGGTGTCGAGCTGGACGCCCTTTTCCTCTTTTACCATTTCAATAATGACTTCAAAGGGATCGTGGTCTTCCTTGGAAACGGGTTTGAGGCCCATGACCACATCGCCGTACATCTGCACGAAACGGCGGTAGGAGTCCCATGCAAAGCGCTCGTTGTTCGCTTTTTTGGCCAGACCCTCCACGGCTTCATCGTTGAGGCCGAGGTTGAGGATGGTATCCATCATGCCCGGCATGGAGGCGCGGGCGCCGGAGCGGACCGACAGGAGGAGGGGATCCTTCGAGTTGCCGAAGGTTTTACCCATTTCTTTTTCAATGGAGGCCACGCCCGCTTCCACTTCTTTTTTCAGCAGGCCGAGCACGTGATCGCGTCCTTTTTGGGTAAATTCCGTGCAGGCTTCCGTGGTGATGGTAAACCCGGGCGGTACGGTGATGCCCAGGCGGCACATTTCAGCCAGATTGGCGCCCTTGCCGCCGAGCAGACTTTTCATCTCGGCCGAGCCTTCCGTTTTGGTTGCGCCGAAGACGTAAACATATTTTGATTGGGTGGACATAACAAACAATGGTTGTATGAACAATAGTGAAATTTCGGGCTGCAACCTATGGCGATAAAAATACCCGTCCAGTAGGGAAAATCAGCTCCGAGGGTGAATATTATCACCATAAAGGGTTTTCAAACACCTTTGTCAACCGGCGAAATTGAAATACATTAGCGTCGATGTCCACTGCCCGTTTTTTACAAACCTTCCGGAAACGCCTGCGCCGCATCCGCCGCCTGGCTGAGCAGCCCGATGTGCTGAGCCAAAAGAAAACCCCGATGCACCGCTTCCGGGTGGAGCTGAAGCGCTGGCGGGCCCAAATCCGCCTGTTGCGGGCGGTAGATCCGTATTTCCCGTACCCGGAAATATACGAGCCGTTCAAGGCCGTGTTTGCGCCGGCGGGCGTCATCCGCTTCTGGCAGTTGCAGGCCGTATTGTTGCAAAGCAGCCTGGGGGCGCCGGAATGGTTCCTGCGGGTATATGGCGATTATGTGCAGGCGCAGATCAAACGCGCCCGGAAAGATTTTCGCCGGTCCGTAGCAGAAGCGGACCTGCCCCGGTGGCGCGATCTGAAAGCAGAGCTGGAACAATCGACAGCGCTGTGTACGGAGCAGACGCTGCGCCAATACTTCCAAACGCTTCAAAACGACCTGAAAGCGCAGCTGGCGCATCTGACCCGGCTGGATGCCGCCGCGCTTCACGAAGTGCGGAAAATCGTCAAGGAATACGGCATTAACCGGGACCATGCGATCCAATTCTGGCATTTCGACCCCGGTATGCCGCCCGGTATGCCGGACGACCATACAGAAATTGATGAACTGCTCGGCCAATGGCACGATCTGGAAGTTGCCAGCGCCCAACTGGCGAAAGACCTGCGCAGCGCAGGCTGGGGCGAAGCAGAGCTGAAGGGCGGGGCCGTACTGTACCAGCAGTGGAAAGCGGAGGAGTCAGCGCTGTGGGAACGGGCGGTTGCGGCGGTGCAGGCGGCCGGGCACTAGCCCAAGCCCATTACGGCTGCAAATCCAACCATACGACGGTCGTGTCCTTTGGCGCGCACAGGACATTGAAAATTCCGTTTTTGTGCACGACAGTTCCACTGCCAACATAAAAGGAGCCGCTTACCCTGAAGTTAGCTCCGCAGGACTGAAGGGCTTTAAGCTGATTGCGGTGTACCGGTTCAAATAATTTGAAAAATGCCGGGCTACTTTGATTCCAT
>CAYVDV010000023.1:0-22420 GCA_964450465.1 uncultured Saprospiraceae bacterium | reverse complement strand
GACCGGTTTGGGGCGTCAGCACATCCATGCCGTCCTCATAGGCGATGATAAGATAACCGTTACCGTCGAATGCCAGGCCGGTAATATCCATGCTGTGCAAATGGTCTTTAGTCGTATAGCACCGGAAGGCTTTACCATCGAACCGGAACAAGCCGTCCTCCGATGTACTGAACCAGATCTGCCCCTGCGCGTCTTCTACAATCGAATAAATGGTTTTTAGCAGATGGCCATCTGCCTGGACATAATGGTGGAAGGAATCTTTTTCCAACACGATCAAGCCCTCTCCGTCCGTTCCAAACCAGATACGCCCTTTTTTATCGGCCAGCACTTTATACACATACCCGGTACCCAATTCATGCTGGTAAGTAGTGGTCTTGGCACTGCGAAGCGAAATTTCCGTCACCCCGCCCAGGTTGGCCAGCCATACTTTTTCGGCATCGCCGGTCATGGACAGTACACTTCCGTTGCTCAGACCATTCCGTTCGCCGATCTGTCGCCGTATGGTTCCATCGGCCTTGAGTACAAAGACGCCATTGCCGAAAGTGCCGGCCCAGATATCGCCGTCCGGCGCTTCCCAAAGCGACAGGACATTCTGGGTTTCCGGCAAAACCCGGCGAAATTGTCCCTGCTCCCGGACAAACAGCCCGCGCGCCGTGCCTGCCCACAGGCGGTTTTGCCGGTCGACCCAGACAGCCTGCACTTCCTGGACGGGCGGCTGCAACAGGCTAACCCGGACGTTGGCGGCATAAATGGCGCCTTTATTCTCCAAAACCCACAGCAGGCCTTCGCGATCTTTGTGCAGGGCAACGATCTTTTGCCTTCGAAGCGGGTGGTTTTCGGGCAAGGGATGCATCAGGGCAGGCGCCTGCATGTTCCGGTTAATTTCCAGGCGAACGAGTCCGTTTTGGGCTGTACCGGCCCACACTTCATATCCGCCAAAGGTCGCCAGGCTGGTCACCGGACCGTAAGGCCAGTCCGGTGTAAGGTATGCAAAAGTTTGCTGTTGCACCCGGTAACGGCATATTCCCCGGTCGTAGGTACCGATCCAGATATCACCGCTTGGGTCGGTGCGGAGAGCGGAAATGATCTCATCGGGCAAGCCACTGGACCGGTCCAGATTAAGAATCTTTTTCTGCCCCGGGGCCGGCATCGAACAGATGCTGATACCGGCATCGGTGGCGACCCAGATTCGGCCCAGGCTATCGCAACAAACGGCGTAAATATCGTCGCCGGCCAGTCCGTCGTCGGCATTAAAATTGTAGAGCCGTTTCCCGGTCCAGCAGTAGATCCCTTCGCCGTAGGTAGCGATCCAGAAATTACCGCTTTGGTCCGGGCAAAAGCCTGTGACCGGGTGCCGGGGGGAGCCTTCCTCCGGCGACCAAAGTTGCACGGGAGTAGCCGGGGCGCGGGGATCGCGGGATGTTGTCGCAGGAAAAACCGCACGGGTGGACAAAAAAGCAATCGCACCGCTTTGGAAGCCCACCCACAGGCGCCCGTCCATTTCATACAGGCTGTGCACCGGATCGCCTTGCAGGGTATCGGGCAACGGTACGGTGTGAAACGTTATTCCATCGTATCGGAACAAGCCGCTGGCGCCGCCAAACCACATCCAACCCTGGTGGTCCTGAAGGACTGTTTGCACCTGGTTTGCACTGCCGTTTTCAACGGGTTTAAGGTTAAAAACGGGCGTCTGTGCCCCCGCAACAGTAGAGGAAAACAGGAATACAAAAAGCAAATTGGCCAGACGCCGGTTTAGAATATCCATTTTAACATGCTGTAATCAACGTGCACGGAGATCCGCCTCGACGGTTACCTCGATCTCCTCGGCAATTTTTTGGTGCACAATTTTCGGGATACTGATATTGTGGTCCGACAACGGCACAGTAAATACCGTTTCCACGCGAACCCTGCCCCCCCGGATCTCCAGCCGGCCCTTTATGATCCGCTCCTGCTCCACACCGTGAATTCGCAATTTGCCTTTGGCGCGCACTGCATAAGTCCCATCCTTGTCAAAATCGATTTTTTCAATAATTTTTCCGGAAAAACTCGCATTCGGATAGCGCGTGCTTTCCAGATAGTTTTCGTTAAAATGCTCGCGTTGCAGCGAACTATTGAACCCTTCAAACGACAGTACGTCCACCGTCCAGGCAAAAGTCTGGCCGGCCGGATCGATTGCACCCAGCAGTTTTTCACTGGAAGCCTCGATAATTTCGAGGGGTGCCGTGGATTTGAACCGGACCCGCCCATTTTCACAGCGAAAAATTTTTTCTGCAGGCCAGTACTTATAAAAGTCCGGTTCGCCAGAAACAAATCCCAGAAACATCCAGGCAGTTGCACTAATTATATAGAATTTTACCGATTGCATAACACATTGATTGGCTGAAATTAGAACCAAAACAAATCCCCCGCGGAAAAATTATTCCCACCCGGTAAAAATGGAGTCTGAATGCCGAAAAAAGGCAGCTGAGCAAAAAAACAATCCTCGCACAAAAATAGGGATCTAACCGCCACTCACCTTATTTTTGACGCCTAACCTACAATAAATCGACCGCATCCTTGCCAATTCGGAAAAATGACATACCTTTGGGGGACACAAAAGGTTGAGCCAAGGCCTATGTTTTCATTTTTTTCTAAAAAGACGGACGAATCCACCGAGAAGACCCAACCCGAAAACGCGAAAAGTCAACTCGATTCCCTTCAGGAATCCATGACAATCCTGGAAAAGGAGGAGATGGTTCGCGTTGAAGGCGGCAAGAGTGGATCCAAACAATTTGACCAGTTTTTCGGCTGGACTTCAAGTTGTGGCGGGACGATCCCGCAGTAAGGCGTATTGCGCCTGCCGAAGCCTTCCGTTGTCCTGTTACAGCGGAAGGCTTTGCTGTTTATGCTCCGCGAGTTTCCTCCGCCACTCCATATATCCCATGACCGCCAACACCAGGAAAACGGCATACTGAAATCCAGTAAAAACAAATCCCTTGATGAAATACAGGGGAATGGAGGCGATATTGGTCAGGATCCACCACAACCAGTTTTCCAGTTTTTTACGGGTCATAAGCAGCATTCCGGTGTAAGCCGTTGCCGAGGCGAAACCGTCGGCCAGCGGGACAGTGCTGTCCGTCCAATGCCTGAGGATCAAAAAAAGAACCAGCCAGCAGGCGCCGAAGAACGACAGTGTCCACCCCCATTCGCGCCGGGTGGATCGCGTGATATGCAAGGTCGTCTGCCCTTCCCGTTTTCTCGCCCAGAGAATCCAGCCGGTAATACTCATGACGGTGTAGTAAAAATTGACGCCCGCCTCGGCATACAGTCCGGCTACAAAACTCAGATAAATATAGATCGCAGTATTGACCAGTCCGGTGGGGTACACGAGAATATTTTCCATCCTGGAATAAAGCACGCTGACGATACCAAAAAAGACGGCCACAAATTCCAGCCAGGTGGTGGCAAACAGGCCATCCAGCAATTGCTGCCAAAAATCGGAGAGGGTCATGTCCAGGTAGTTTTATTCTTTTTCCAGCGGCAATGCCACCGCCTCCAGCAGGCGCCCGACCGGGTAGAGCCGGTGTGCGGGTTCGTACCAGGGGGAGTGCCGGTACACCCAGTCCAGCTGATCGCGTGCGCTGGCGGCAAAATCCGGGTCCGTTTTCTTTTTTTCCTCCAGTTCGGTCCGCACGGCCGGGTTTTGGTTCAGAAATTCGGCTGCGAGGTCTTCAAACACATAGGCCGAGAAATATTCCTTCTGCATCAGGATCGGGTCGAAGTAGTTCCAGGCGAACCAGGAATCCGGGGCATTGGGCTCGAGGGTTTCGAGCAGGTAGCGGTTGGCATCCTGGTCGGTGAACACGACATAGTCGCCCTGGTGAAAAGTCTGGGTACCGGTTTTCACTTCCAGTTGCACGTTGCCGTGGTAGTAATGCCCCTCCCAGGCGTCGCGATTCTTGAAACTCCCGATGGTGTACTGCTCCACTTCGAGGGTGGTATCCCGGCCGAGCCGTTGCAGATGCACACCGTTGTTTTGCAGTTGAGCGATCACGGATTCCCAGGCCTGAGGGATCAGGTAAGCGACAGGCTTCGCGACGCTAAGCGCCGGCTCGAAGGTATTGTAATAAGGAATGGTTTTTTCGTAAGGTTCCGTGCGATCGTACCAGAGCCGGGGCAAGCCCGATATCTCAGATGGTTTGTATTTGCCGGCATAGCCCTTGAAGCGGAGGGAATCCCGGGTCTTGCGATCCATGCGCCAGTCGAGCACAAAGTCGGTCTTGGTACGGGTGCGTTCGAACGCCGCATGCCGCGCCGTACTCAGGGCTGGGCCATGTTCGTGGAGGAAATGTATCACCTGGTCCATAAAGGCGTAGGTACTCCACACGCGGTCCTTAAAGGGTTTGAGCATGTGTGTTTCGGGCATAAAGCCGATGGTATTCCACATTGCGGCGTAGCCGGTGGAGTAGCGACCGTAGTCGCAAAAGCCGAACAGGCCCTTCTCCGGGGTTTCTCCCGGGCCGTCCACGTAGGGGATCATTTCCCAGCCGCGTTTTTCCATGCCGGCGTAGAGTTGCGGCAGCATGGTATTTTGTAAAAAATCGCCAAGCGGGGCTTCAAGTTTATTGTGTTGGGTGGCGATCAGGGTCATGGTATAGGGGTAGTCGGCGCCGTTGCTGGTGTGGTTGTCGATAAATACATCCGGCATCCAGGTCGTGAAGATCCGGTTAAAAGTTTGGGCATTGCGGGAGTCACACTTCACGAAATCGCGATTCAGATCGTAGTTGCGGGCGTTGCCGCGAAATCCGTAAGCAGCCGGACCGTTCTGATTGGCGCGGCTATGCGAATTGCGGTTCAGACAGCCGCCTACATTGTATACGGGAATGACCACGAGCACCAGTTGTTCCAGCACGTCCTGCCGTTCGGGTTGGCTGAGCAGGTCGCGCAGCAGCAGCACGGTGGCGTCAATACCTTCCGGTTCGCCGGGGTGGATGCCGTTGTTGATGAACAGGATACGGCGGCCCGATTGGCGGATCTTTTCCGGATCGAACACCCCGTCTTTCGATAACACTGCCACGTGCAGGGGATGGCCGCTATCGGTGCTGCCTACCGCATTAAGCTGCAGCATTTTCGGGTAAGCCGCCGCCAGTTTTTCGTAGCAGTCAATCGCTTCCGTATAGGTGAGCGTCTGGTTGGGATTGGATTCGAAGGGGATAGTGATCTGTTGCATGGCAAGTTGGTGGGTGCAGGACGTCAGTAACAGTAGAGACGCGATGCATCGCGTCTCAATTCGCGACAGAAATCGCGTCTCAAATCGCATCGCAAATCGCGACAAAAATCGCGTCTCAATTCGCGGCAAAAATCGCGTCGCAAATCGCGTCTCAAATCGCGGCAAAAAATTCAATCGAAATTGCATTACGGGTAGTTTTACCCGGCGAAGATAGGGAAACGCGGTAGAGACGCGATGCATCGCGTCTCTACGGCAAAAAACCATCCTTTTGGATCTCGTAAAACGACTTGTCCAGCACCCGCCCGGCCCCCAAATTGGCCACCATACCGGCCAGGAGGAAGTAAAAAATCGCCGAATGCCGGTCGGTCATTTCCAGCACCAGGATAGCGGCGGTGAAAGGCGTGCGGGTAACGCCGGTTAGAAATCCGATCATGGAGACCAGGATGAGCAGGTTGTGGTGCTCTTCGGGCAGGCCGCCATAGTGCACCAATAAGGCACCCAGCGAGGCCCCTGACGAGAGCGAGGTGGCGAATATGCCACCGGGCGCACCCACACTGAACGACAACACGGCGCCCAGAAAACGGGCTGGAAAGGCATACCAGGCCGCCGAGGCCGACCCCTGGAACAGGATCTGGTTGATCAGGGGTTTGCCGGTGCCCATGGCTGTTTCGCCGGTCAGGAAGAGGATCGTCGCAAAAAGAAGGCCCAGGACCAGCACGAAGCCCAGTTGTTGCTTCCGGCCGGGGTATTTACTGCGCAACTGCCCCATCCACAGCAGAAGCCGGGTAAATTGCGCGCCCAGATAGCCTGATAGAAAAGCCAGTGCGAGCACCGCCCAGATCAGGGTAAGGGGAAATGGAATGAGTTTGGGATAACCCAAATAAAGGTAAGACCCCAAAAACACCTGCGCGGTCATACCCGCAATAATAACGGCGCTGAATACCGCTGTGCGAAAACGCGCGATATGGCTCTTGGTGAGTTCTTCCAGAGCATATACAATCCCGCCCAATGGTGTGTTAAAGGCAGCTGCAAGTCCGGATGCGCCACCGGTGATCAGCATGATACGGTGGGATACACGCGCCCAGTTTTTGGGGATGATCCGGTACACCGTTTCGAACAAGGAGCCGGCAATCTGCAAGGTCGGACCCTCCCGGCCGATAGCCCCACCCCCCAGAAGCAGGAGCAGGCTGGCTCCGATCTTGACCAGGCCAATACGCAGGCTCAAGAGGTTTTTTATCCAGGTATGGCGGGAGGTGCCCGCCAGGTCGATAGCCGCCAACAGCTGCGGGATACCGCTTCCGCGGGCATTAGGCGCCAGCCGGACCGTGAGAAACCAGGCCAGACCAAAAAAGAAGGGGGTGGTCAAAAAAGCCACCCAGGGCGCCGGCGCCAGCAAGCCTTTACCGGTCTGTTCAAACAGCACGAACATATCCTCGTATGCCACTGCCACCAGACCCGTCAGGATAGAGGCTACCCACAAAGGTATCGCCTGGAAGGGGATGCGCAGGTCGGGATTATCCACGATCCTGCGCTGCACAAACTGCCCCAGCGCCGTGTTCCGCAGCGTACGGAACTTCTTATACGCCCATAATTCCCAGGGATATAAATGAAATTTTCGTTTCATCAAATTTGTCTTTGTGCCACCAGCGGTTTGATCAGATCAACCGCGAAGACGCAAAGTGATACGAATACAGGCGCAGCGAATTAGTTGCAGCCTGCCGATAAAAAAGCAGTAGTTACGCTTTTTCGACGATCAGGCTTTGCCCGGTCATTTCTTTGGGTTGCTCCACGCCCATTAACTGCAGGAGCGTCGGCGCCACATCCGCCAGCCGGCCGTTGCGCAATTTGACCTCGTTTTTAAGGTATTTGCTCACCAAAATACAAGGCACCGGGTTTTTCGTGTGCGCAGTATTGGGCGTACCGTCTTCGTTGATCAGATAATCAGAGTTGCCGTGGTCGGCAATGAGCAGACAGGCGTAGCCGCTTTCTTCAGCCAGCGGGATGATCTGACTCAGACAATGATCCACTGTCTCAGCGGCTTTCATCGCGGCCGCAAATACCCCGGTGTGCCCCACCATATCCGTATTGGCGAAGTTGAGGCAGATAAAATCGGGCTTGTTGTCGCGGATGTCCTGCATGATGGCCGCACAAATTTCAGGCGCGCTCATCTCGGGCTGCAGGTCGTAGGTGGCTACTTTAGGCGAAGGGATCATGATCCGCCGCTCGCCCTCGAAGGGTTCTTCGCGCCCCCCGGAAAAGAAAAAAGTCACGTGGGGGTATTTTTCCGTCTCGGCGATACGAACCTGACTCAGCCCGGCATCGGAGATCACTTCGCCCAGGGTCATTTCCACATCGTCTTTGTCAAAGAGGATAAACACGTCTTTGAAGGTTTCGTCGTACCGGGTCATGGTCACATAATGCAGGTGTTGGGTGTGCATATCGAACTCGGGCATGTCCTTCTGCGTAAGCACCGTGGTGAGTTCGCGCAGGCGGTCGGTACGGAAGTTAAAGCAGATGACCACGTCGCCTGTTTCGATGGTAGCTAACGGATTTCCGTTTTCGTTCCGGCGGAGCATGGGTTTAAGGAATTCATCGGTCACGCCAGCCTCATACGACTGCCGGATGGCTGCCGGGAAATCGCTTACCGTCTCGCCTTTGCCGCGCACCAGCAAGTCGTAGGCGAGTTTGACGCGTTCCCAGCGTTTATCGCGGTCCATGGCGTAGTAGCGCCCGATCACAGAGGCGAGCTCGATCGGTTGGTTTTTGATATGCCGTTCGAGTTCTTCGATAAACCCGGCGCCGCTCTTGGGGTCGCAGTCGCGCCCGTCGGTGAAGGCATGGATATAGACTTGCTGGCAATTCATATCCGTGGCCAGGTCGCACAGGGCCTTGAGGTGGTTGATATGCGAGTGCACGCCGCCGTCGGAAACGAGCCCGATCAGATGGATCTTTCTGCGGGTAGCGGAAGCGTATTCAAAAGCAGTAGTCAGGGGCTGGATTTTTTTCAGCTGGCCTTCGCGGATGGCCTTGTTGATCCGGGCAAGTTCCTGCCAGACGATGCGGCCCGCGCCGATATTGAGGTGGCCTACTTCGGAATTGCCCATTTGCCCATCCGGAAGCCCCACATCTTCACCATGTGTAACCAGGGTGCTCATCGGGTATTGTTGCATCAGGGCATCCATAAACGGGGTATTGGCTTGCCGGATGGCATCGGCTTCGGGCTTCGGGCCCAGGCCCCATCCGTCGAGGATCAGCAAAAAAGCGCGGGAATGTGCGAGTTGCATGGAATATCGGTTTTGTAACCTGTGGCAGGACCGTTCAGGTTGTTTTTACGGCAAAAGTAAAAAACCCGTCCTGCATTACGCGTGACGGGCTCCTAATTACTGCTCTGTGTTATGCTCAAACTACTATGCTTGCGGTTATTTGCGGCCGGTCTTCGGCTTGTCCGACTTGGCAGCGGGCTTTTTAGCAGCTGCTTTCGGAGCGGCAGTTGCCTTGGCGGGTTTGGCCTCGGCAGCTTTTGGTGTTTTAGCCGCGGGTTTGGTTGCTTTCGGTTCAGCAGCAGCAACAGCCGGTTTAGCGGCAGCCGGTTGAACGTCTTTTACAACCTCTTTTTTGGTGGCCTTCTTAGCCGCAGGTTTTGCCGGGGTAGCTTTGATGGTCTGGCCGATCAGGTATTGCTCTTCGACCACTTTGTCGTCTTTCCAGGTACGGCGAATCACTTCGCTGTACATCAGGGGCTGGCCCTGGTGGTTGACGAAGTCAAACACAAACTGCGACTCCGTAACGTTGTCGCCGACGTTCACAGCCGGGCGTTCAATGCGGTTCACGGAAGCAATATTTTGAAAGAACCAATTCAGGATTTCGAGTTTCTGAGCCTTGGTTTGGGTCATATCCTGCGCATTACTCAGCGTCACACAGTTGTCTGCAGCAAATTTGTCGAATGCACCGACGATGTCGCCATTCATAATTTGGGCGTCCATCGCCTCTACTAATTGTTGTAATTTCATGATCGTTAAAAAGCGGGTTTGGTTAACGATTTAATACTGCAAAGGTAAACGAAAATCTTTAAACCAAATTATAATTGGAATAATACTTTTTTTTAAACCTGAAAAAAAATTATAATTGGCTGCTATCCGTTGTCATCTTCAACACAAAAATATTTGGTATATAAACGATACTCAAGGGCGAGAAAGCAAAATTTAATCCCGAAACAACCTTTCACACCTTTTTATATTCTAAAACAGCAAAAGCCACCCCGGAGTGGAGTGGCCTTTGCACCAAATCGTTTTCAAATTCGGCTTAAAAATATTTTTACCTATTCTGCTTTTTTACTGGCCGCTTTCACAAGGAGGAACAGTACGATACCCACAAAAATGAAGTTGATCACGGCGTTGATAAAGTTTCCGACCTTGATGGTTCCGATCATAACACCGGAAAAATCGGGATTACCGGTTACCATACCGAGGATCGGTGAAATAATGTCGTTCACCATCGAGTCCACAATTTTTTGGAATGCGCCGCCAATGATAACGGCTACCGCCAGCGCGAGGACTTCTCCCCGCATCAGGAATGCTTTCAGTTCTTGTAACATACCGTTTCGTTTTGATGAAAAAAGTGAATGATTCTTGTTTTGCGAACAAATGTAGATAAATATGTCGCTTAGATGTCATTTGCCCGGTGAATTTTGCCTTAATTCCGGCTTTTAAACTACTTCTCCTGCCCCACCCAGAACAAGTCGGAGGCAATCCGGTCGGCAAGCAGTTTTCCGGCTGCCGTCAGGCGGTAGTGCGTTTCGTCTTGTTCGACTGTTCCGTTTTCCAGGAACGTTTGTACTTCAGCCTGAAAAAAACCGGCAAATGGCGAACCGAATGCCTCGATCCTTGCTTTTGCGCAGCCCCACATTGTGCGCAGGCCGGTCATCACATATTCGTTGTAGTGTTGTGCAGGGGTGAGCACTTCCCGTTCAAAGGGGATCTCGCCGGCTTCCAGGGCGCGCAGGTAATGCGCGTTGTTCGCCATATTCCACTGCCGGCTTTCCCCGTTGAAGGAATGCGCCGAGGGGCCTACCCCCAGGTAAGGCGCTCCCAGCCAGTAGCTGCTGTTGTGCCGCGCATGGCGCCCGGGCAATGCGAAATTGGAAATTTCATAGTGTTCATAGCCCCGCGCGGCGGTTTCGGCCTGCAGATAGCCGAATTGCCGGGCCGCCTGGTCTTCATCCACTGGTGCTGCATTGCCCTTGCGCACAAAATGCGCCAGCGCGGTACCTTCTTCCACGGTAAGGCAGTAGCACGACAAATGGGGAATCCCCTCCTCCATCGCGATCCGCACATTTTCCGCCCAATGTTCGTCGCTCGTGGTGGGTGCGCCGTAGATCAGGTCAATGGTCAGGTCTTCAAACCCGCTCGCTGCGGCGTCGCGCAGGCAATGCCGGGCATGGGCGGCGGTGTGGGCGCGATTCATCCAGCGCAAGTCTTCGTCAAAAAAAGACTGTATGCCAATACTGAGACGGTTCACTGGCGTATAGGCCCGCAGGTCGCGCAGTTTTTCCCGGCTCAGATCATCGGGATTGGCCTCGAGCGTGATCTCCGCCTTATCGCTCACCCGGTGCAGGGCATATATCCTATCAAAAATCTGCTCCAGTTCGGTCATTTCCAGCAAGGAAGGAGTTCCCCCGCCAAAGTAGATGGAACCTAGTTCAGCTCCGCCCAGATAGTCCCGCTGCAATTCAAGTTCCTGTAAAATAGCCTCCACCATTGCCGGTTTGCTGCGCAGGGTCGTGGAAAAATGGAAATTGCAATAATAGCAGGCCTGCTTGCAAAAGGGAATATGAAGGTAAAGACCGGGCTGAGTTGTCATCCGTCTGAGCTTATGGGCGGTTAGACTGCTGTAAGGCTTCCTTGAACTGGGGTTCCAGCAGGGCGAAATCCGCCGCGTTCAGCGGAATATTGCCGTACCAGATGCGTTCAAAGCTGCGGGTGAGGCGCTGAAAGCGATCATACTGCGGGTGTTGCCGCATTTCGCGCAGGTAGTCGCGGTTGGTCTTCTCCTTCGACCAGTGGATGGCGCCCGAATTGGAAAGTTGCTTGATCAGCTGCAGGAAATAGATACGGACCGCCTGGGCGAAATCCTGGCGAGCCAGCGCTTCGCGCAAAAAACGGTCGAGATCGGTTTCATGCAGATAGGTTTCCAGGTTATCCACCGTGATCAGCGCGCCATCGCGGGCGATGCGTTTGTTTCGGGGTTCCTGCATCATCCGGTACACGCCATAACCGATCAGGGCGATAGCCAGCAGGATAGCCAGTATCTGCAGCATATTACCCAGCGCCTGCATATTGAAATCGGGCCATGGGTTTGCCGGCGCGGAGTTGGTCCGCTCCGACGCCTCTTTTTTCTTTTTTTCCGCTTCCGGAATATCCCGGCTATAATCCAGGCCCTCCGCGGCCTTTTCCCATTGTTGAGCCGCGATCGGGCGCTGCGCCACGACAGGCGCTTCGGCCTGGGCAAAAAGCCCGGCGCCAAAGGGAAACAGCACCAATAAAACAACGAGATACTTCATAAACATCGCGATCAAGGGTCATTCTTTTGCCAGCCCGCGGATCTGCCGGTTCCGGCCCACCTGAGCAATTCCTTCGTGCAAATGTGCGGCATCGGCAATTTCCCTGCTGGAAAAGTACTGAAACATTCCCCCGGCGACCAAAAGAAACCAGGCAAAATGTGCAACAAAACTTGTGGCAAATGCCGTGGAATAGATCACAAAAGTGTGCATGGCCGATTCCTGCGGCGGCACCAGCCAGCTGAAAAAACGCAGCACGATCTCCCAAACAGTGGAATCAAAAAACAAAAACAACAAAAGCGCAAAATTGACGACCAGAAACCCCAGCACAGCGCCCGTCCCCCAGCGCCCCAGCGCAATCGCCCTGGGTACCGACTGCCAACTGGAGCCTTCAAAACAGGCCACAGCCATCCACAATCCGATAAACGGAAATGCTACTATCGATACCAGCCAGAGGAAAACACCAGACTCCACCGCTTCCAGGAACAAGAGTACGCCAAACGGCAACAAGGCAGTCACCAGCAAATGCGCCCCTAAAAGGCGGCCCGTCCAACGCTCCCGGAATTCCGGCGTCATTTCGCGCCGGACCATATACCGGGCCACCCAGAACAAACTCCACAACAATACGAGTTCACCCCAGAAAACCAGGGGCGCACGGTTGCGGCCCAGGGTATCCCACCAACCCTGGAAAGCGCCGGTCGGGTAATCCGGAAACACAAAGGCAACCGATTCCGATTCGGAGAACGCCACCAACCCGGTAAAAACCGCCGAGGCCAGGGCAATGCCCAGCCACCCGACCCGCGCCTGCCGGCGCAGCAATGCAAATACGTCGGAAAAGAGTTCCCCGGCATTTTTGATGGCCGTGAAGGAGATCTGTTGCTCCCGGGTTGCCGGCAATTCCTTCAAGGCAATCAGATGTTCAAAACCCGTACGCGACTTGTGCCAGGGCAGCCAGACGAAATACCACAACACGGCGCCCAGCGAACTCAGGATAAAAAAGAATCGTATAGCCGCCGGCGTATCCGTATAGCGCGTCAAAAAACCTTCAAAAAAGGCCGCCAGCAAGAACATGGGGATCAGACCGATAAATATCTTCAGTCCGCGCCGCATCGACAGCTGAAAAGCCTGTCCCCGGGTGTAGGTGCCGGGGAACAATAACCCCGAACCCGCTACCAGCCCGGCTGCACCGGCAATGATAATAGCGCTGATCTCGAGCGTACCGTGAATCCAGATCGTAAGGAAGGAAGGCCAGAACAAGCCCTTTTCAATAAAAAAATACTGAAACGCTCCCAACATGACGCCGTTGTATAGCAACATGAATACGGTGCCAATAGAGGCCAGCACACCGAATATTGCCGTGCGCAGGGCAACAAACAGGTTATTGGCCGCAATCCCCACCGACATCCCCAGCGGCTGACTTTCCTTGTACACCGCCATCGGGTCGCCGTTCTCGATGTTTTGCAGGGTCATCTCCACATAGCTATCCCCCAGGATTACCCGGGCAAAATCGGGATTGATCATACTCGATACCACACCGATCAGACTGGCCAGCAGGAAAATACTGAACGACAGCAGCAAGGCTGTGCGCGACTCCCACATCAGATGCGGCAACTCTTCGGTCCAGAACAGTTTGAACCGCTTTGCCGGAAATCGCTTGCCCCGGTAAATGTTGTGGAAAATGCGTTGCGCCAGGCTGTTCAGGTACATCCGCACCGACCGGTTGGGGTAAAAAGTGCGGGCATAGGACAGGTCGTCCGTGATCTGGATAAACAGATCGTTCAGTTTTTCCGGATCGCGGTGGTTTTCGCGGAGCATCTCCTCAAAATCCGCCCACTTCTGCTGGTTTTGTTCTATAAATTTGGTCTCGCGCATAAATGCTACTCCTTAACTATCCTCCGCACAATATTACCGTCTTTTGTCCAAACGGAAAGCAAATAAACGCCGGCGGGCAGCGCCGAAGTGTGGACTGTATTTTCTGTATCAGGCAGATCGCCGGCGAGAAGGGCTTCGCCCAGCAAATTATATAACACAAAGCGGCGCCCGGCGCTTGCATCCGCCAGCCGGATTGTCAGCTGCGCTGCGGCCGGGTTGGGAAATACCTCAAGCAGGAAAGGTTCAGGTTCGTTCGTGCTGGTGATAAAATCACAGGGCAGGCTGCCGATCTTGAACAGATCAATCTCGTTGTCGTGATAGCAACGGAAAAAGTAACCCGTCCCTTCAATGATGCAGGCATATTTGTCGTCCAGGAAGAAATAGCCCCAGGGTTCCTCATTGCTGCCGTCAAATTTGTTGTAAACCTCGCCCAGCCGTTCGATAATGGTCATCTCCTGCTCCGGCCATGGGTCTATTGCCAGCATGCGCGCTTTCTGATACCGCAAGTCCACCCCTTCGATCTGGGTGACACCCACACTGTCGATCACGTATTGCCGGATCGTGCAGGATTCCGCTGGAAAGGATAGCGTATCGCCGGGCCCAAGGGTAAAGTCATACAATGGGACAAATCCGTTGCCCTGCTGCCATACATATACCTTGTCGTATGCGTCATACACATAACGGACCGGCAGATCGAAGGTATCCTTCAGCCAGGACGGCAGCCAGGAGGAGACACCGATAACCCGGCGCTGGATTTTCTTGCAGGTCCATCCCTGGATTACGGTATCGCCGGCCATGCGCATTATTTCGTATCCCGTAACGGAAAACCCGTAATAGCCATAGGTCCATTCCGCATTTTCGCCCAACCAGCCGGTGGCGGTAAAATCGCAGGCTTCCGTGGAAAATTTCATGTACGTAGAATCGTCGGCATAACAGCGGATATAGCCGTCAATTTCGGGTATCGTGATCGTGGGAAACGGTGTAATCCGGTTCTGGCTCCCGATCTTTTCCGCGTACCAGCCGCCAGAAAAGCCCCAGTTCTCCCACTCCGGTGAATGAACGTAAAAAAACCGCAGGCTATCCTGCCCTGCTGGCCGCCAGACAATGGAGTCGACCACCACGACAAACGTCGTGTCATCCGGTTCCCAGGATGGTGCGCCCGGCGTTGGGAAGCTCAGGGTGTCGCCCGCTTGTGCAGTGAAATCATAGGTCAGCAGGAAGCGGTTGGAGTCCGGCTGAAAGAAATAGACCGAATCGTTGCGCGAAAAAGTGTAGCGATCCGGAAGGGGCGTAACCTTATTCTGCCAGTCCTTTTGGTAAAGAGTCAGTTTTCGGCAAGGCTGTCCGAGAATGACCGTATCGCCTGCTACTTCCTGATAAAAATAGCCTCCGCATTCAGGGCTGCCCAGGCCGGTGCCCTGGCAGAAATACCAGTGCGCGCCGGTGGGAGCCCATTCCGCTTGGCCATGGAGTTTAAAAAAGAGACATAACAAAAAGAGGGCTGTGGGTAAAAAGCGCAGTTTCATAGGTTATCGTATTTTACAGGTTAGTACTCGGCTCAAATTTCGGCCATTTAAGGGCACAGAAGCGTCGGGGAATAGCAGAGATCCGATATATTTTTGTCCTGTACTGTCGTATAAACCACATGAAAATACATTCGCAGTATTGACAGGGCAGCATCAAAACACCGCCCGGACCTGAGCCCGCCCCACATGCACCATTTTGTTTTCACCGGTTTTCCGGCCTTCATAATTCAGGCTCAGTTGCACGGACCGCGACAGTTGCCGGTCCAGGTTGACGCTCCATAGGAAATTCCGGCCATCCTGCAGCCCGTCCAGCATCGCATAAGCGACAGCCGAGTTAGGGGCGCCGTCATAGCGCACCCGGGCATAGGTGGCTTTCATGCGCATCGATGTGACCGGGCGGAACCCGTTCGGATTGGGTTTCCCCGGCGGGTTCCAGGTAAGCTCGGCGCTCCAGTTGTTTTGCCGGGCCATTTCGGCTCCGGCAAGGGTATTTCGGCCGTCTTGCCAGGTATATTCGCCGGCAAGGCGAAAGGTGCGCACAGGCAGCCAACTGAGTTTGGGCACTGCTTTCCAGTACCGGATAGTATAATCGCGGGTATTGAATGCCTCGCTATCGTTTTCGCGCTGGCCCCGGCTGAGGTCCAGTTCGGCACTCCATGCGCGATCGAGGTTGGCGCGGCCGTGCAGGGTCCAGTCCGCGAGCCGCCGGCTTTCGAAGCCGGTGGTCAGGGCGGTCTGGCTTCGGTTGTCGGAATACGCGAGCGAAGCATCCCAGGCCGGATCGGCGCGGTTGAGGTAGAGAATGTGGCGCGATACCGCGGACACCGCCACCAGCGCCGTATCGGCCACCGCCAGATCGAAAGGGTTCCAGGCCGGTTCGGCCCGGGCAGCGGCCAGTACCCGGCGGTTGATCTGAAGGTTGCTTTGGGTTGACCAGCGCGACAGGAAGCGTTGCCAGCGTTTTTTCGATTGTACCCAGATCAGGCGCGGGTCCAGCCGAAGGCTTTGGTTGAGCACTACATTATTGGTCCGAACATAGTCGGGCGTAGTCACCGCAACGCGTACATAACTGGCCTGATCCTGAAAGACGGCAATTTCCATTTCATCCACCTGAAGGATGCTGTCGCGGTTGCGGTCAACCCAGGCATACTGACCTTCGCCGGGATTCACCCGCACGTAGCTGAATTCCAGGCGCGGGCTTTGGCCGGAGCCGAGTTCATAGCCTGTGGTAAAGGTCAGGGCATTTTTCCAGGCGGAAATACTGTAGTCGATACGACCCAGATAGGTTTCCTGCGGGGTCAGTTTGGTCAGATCGGCATCCAGGATGCGCAGCTGCCGGTACGACAGGTTCCAGTTCAGCGACTGTGCGACGCTCCGCGCGGACGGCGGCGGCGGCTTGGGCGTCCATGCGCCCTGCAGATTAGCCTCATCAACGGCTGTGTTTTGCCGAAAGGCCTGACCCAGGGGAGCGAAATCATTGCGGTGCATCCAGCTGGCGCCCCATTTCCACACGCCCTGATTTTCCGGCGTTTGCACATATAGTCGGCCCAGATCATACCAAAAACTGGCGGGATTCAGGGTATCTACCCCCGAATAGCGGCGTTCGTTTCGCTCCCGTTCACCATATATTCCAACTTTAAAGAGCGGTTTTTTATCGGCTTTAAAAAACGTCTTTCCCAGGTCGAATTTAGGCCGGGAGAAATGAGTACGCTCGGGCGTTGCACTGGTACGCAGCAAATTGAGTTCCGCCAGGATATCAAAACCCCGGCGTTGCAAACGCAGTTGCGCCTGATGCCGGGTTCCGTCGTAACGGGCTTGTCGCAAAAAAGCGCCAAAATCATAGCGTACGCTCCCCCACCCTTCGCGCTGCAGGGCCAACCCGCCGCGCGCCCAGTGTTCGGCTGCAGCGGTATCGGCAGTTCCCGCATTCCAGTCCCGCGCAAACTCGGCGGGGCGGTACGGGTTCAGCGGTGTAAACTGCCGCCCGGCAAATTCATACCCTGCATTTGCCTGCAAGCCCCAACCGCCTTTTGCCTCTGCCGGGATCAGATTTTGCCGCAGGCTGAAAAAACCCGCCAATCCGGTATTATCACTGTTCCCGAGCGGAGAATAGCGATTAAGATCGCGATTGCTCAGGGCTATTTCGGCCTGAATTGCACTGTTTTTCGACCATTCCAGTTCAGCCCCGGCGGTAAACAATTGCTTGCTCTCGGGTGCGATCAAGCGGACTACCGGTTCAAAATTTCCAGCGGGTTGGCAACTGAGCGGGTCTGGCGCCACCCAGCGGAATACCCGTCCGTTCGCCGCTGTCTGCATCTGCACATAATTGCCCTGCCCTTGCGGAACCTCTGTAAACCGCGCCGTGTACCGGGCGCTGTCCGGATCATTGGAGTACACTAAAATTGGCACCAGCACCCCGCACACCAGGGTGTCCACCGATTTATACCGCACCCGGCCGGGGTCCAGGGTGGCAGCGGGATCCAGGGTATCGATCCCGGAGGCATACGCATCCCAGAGTTGATCGCCCACATTGGCCAGCCGTTGGCGCTGTGCAGGCGACAGGTCCTGCGCGCCACCGCTGTTGCGGCTGTCCTGTTCCGTATAAGCGTTGATATAAAAGCGACTTTGCTCGCCCTGCCTGACCAGATTGGCTACTGCGGTGGACCGGAGATAAGCCTGCACGGCATATTCAAACTCGACGATAATCCGGCTGTCTTTGGAGATCAGCCGTCGCGGTGTAAAACTGAGTTCGCCCAGGTTGTAGTCGATAATGTAGTCGTCGTCCAGCCCGCGACGCAGCAACTGGCCGTCCACATACACTCTTTCCGTACCGGCCAGCACAATGATAAAACGCTCCCCTTCAGCGCCCTGCAGCCGGTAAGGGCCCTGGTTGCCCTCTTGCCCGGCGATAGTTTGCCGGGAGAATTTTCCACGGGATACGGAAAGCCCTGCGCGCACGCCCCAGCCCCCTCGTGTCCCCCCCGCATCGGGAGCCAAGGCCCCCGTCCCCTTTCGGACTGGCTCCCAAGCGACCAAAGCACCCTGCACCCGTTTAAAGTACCGGGAAAAATAACCGGCGGCAGCGGGTTGAGCGAGGTCAAAATCGCCGGCAGTAAGACTCAGGTTTTTACGGCGGAGCTCGATAAACACCCGGTCGAATTCCTGCAACTGGCGGGTGGTGCCATCGGGTTGAAGGGGAATGGAGTTATCGGAAAGGGCGGCGGTCAGTTCGAGGTCGTTGCCCAGGCGACCGTTGAGTTGGAGGTTGAGATTGGAGTTGAAAGCCAGGTTTTGATTATTGCCAAAGCTCAGCCCACGGGTGTAGGTACCGGTTGACACGAGGCCGGAACTCTCCCAGGGTTTGGTGGCCGGCTGGTAAGGGGTAAAGTCAAATTCGATATCGCCTTCACCCGTTGTCCGCCGGATAACCGCAGTATCGATACGGCGTATCGGGGCAGCAAGATCGACCGGCAGCACCCGGTAATTGATATACAGCCTGCTGATACCGGGATAAGCCCGGAGTAACCGCGCCGTGTCGATGTGCAGGGTGCTGTTTTGCAGGGAAAAGAACCCGGGAGGAAGCATTTCTCCAGAAACGGAGTCAATCGCAGACAGCAATGGGGGAGCAATGGTCAGGGTATCCAAAGGCTGAACGGGCAGGCGGGCGTTCACTGTGCGGGTGCGCAGGTTGGAGTGGGTAGTTTGTGCAACGGCCCGGGTGGCAAGGCAGAAGGGAAGCAGGTACAGGAATATCCATGCCCCAATACGGAGATGCGCCCGGGTATCACCTCGACAAGGCCCGACGACCCGGCCTGACTTCCGGGAAAGGATACAATACCAATACAACATGCCTTCGAACGGACGCCCGGCGGGCTCTTTGCGTTGCCTGAGCAGCAGATAAAGGGGCCGGTATTTTTGAGATGGCTTCTACTCAAAAATCGGTTTGACAAAAACAGAATCGACCGGCGCCAACACCCCCGGCGCCACAGGCCGGAAGGGACGCAATCGCTTCAAGGAGTCATTAACCTCCTCCAAGGCCTCGTACAACAAGAGCGAATCTACTATTTTCTCTGCCTCAGTCCACAGGGTCTCCCGGCACCGGACGGCTTCTTTTTTTCGGAAATCCGCGACCCGCTCCTCCACTTTTTGCCGGATCAGCCGCTCTTTTTTGCCGGAGCAAGCCGCTCCCGCTACGAGCAGCAGCACTGCGAAAGCCATCGCTGTTCCAAAGTGCGATTTTCTTTTATGCAACATAGTACCGTGAAAACTAAGTTGTTTATTATTCCGGGTAAAATGCCCTGGAATCCCATAAATCCCGGTTAACGCAGCTGTATTTTTTTATTTTAAACAAAAAAAATACCTGCTTAGTGTACATTTATCACCAAGTATCCTTATCTTTGCTGTACAAATGTGTAAAAAATACACATTTAAAGAGCAAATACCGCTGTATAGCGTTTATTTAAGATTGTTTTCATTTGGTTTTTTGGGGTTTACAGGGCATTGCCAGTAATGGTGTGCCCTGTTTTAGTTAGTTCAAAACAGCAAACACTTCCGTTTCCGTTTCGCTTTCTTTTTTGTCTTTTTCACTACAACCGGGTCGCTGGAATAGCTTTCCACGTTGTAGCGGTTATAGGCAATGATCACATAGGTGTAGTATTCCCCTGCTGCTGCGGACGGATCTTCAAAAACCCATTTTTCAGTATAGAACGGCGTAAAGGTCAGCAGGCTTCGGGGATTCTGGAAATCGCCTACGCTTTGGCCGTCAAAACGGTAGATGGCAAAGTAATAGGGGTTTTCGTCGGGCGTACCGATATCGCAGGCATGCCAGGCCAGTTTGACGGAACTGGGCGAGCCGCCCACCCGGCAAATCTGCGGCGTTGCCGGTGGCGATTTTGACAGCCAGGCCATACCCGGCAGGCGTGCCTGGTTGGGGAAAAGCGAAGTGATAAGCGAGTCCTGTACGCCCAGGGGATTGCGCAGGAGTGGTTTTACGGAAAAGAATATGCTGCCTTGCACCAGGCCATTTTCGCGATCCAGAGCGATCTGCCGGCTGATCTCATCGGGCTTGGTCCAGTTGGGGTCACTGGGAAAGTTGTTGATCTTATACGCGGCGTGTCCGGCATACAGGTGTTTTCCGTAGGTATGCCTGCTCCACCAGTCGAGCAGCACGGCATAGTCCGCAGGCGGGAAACCGATGCTCCAGTACAACTGCGGGGCCACATAATCGATCCAGCCGTTTTTCATCCACTTCACCACGTCTGCATACAAGTCGTCGTAACAGGTAATACCGGCGCGGGTTTGCGAGCCGTTGATCGGATCCTGGTCGGCATTGCGCCATACGCCAAAAGGGCTGATGCCGAAGCGGACGTAAGGTTTGATCCCTTTTATCGTACTGGAAACATTTTCAATTAGGCGGTCCACATTGTCGCGGCGCCAGTCCTCGATCCTGGTAAATCCGCGCGGATCGGCAGCAAACTCATTGTAATCCTGCAGGGTCTGATTAGGCTCCTTGTAGGGGTAGAAATAGTCGTCGAAATGGATCCCGTCCACATCATAGCGGATCACCACTTCCTTGACGACGTTGACGAGGTGCTGGCGCACCAGCGCGCTGGCCGGGTTGAAATAATAGCGCGTGCCATAGCGGAAAAACCATTCTGCCTTGCGGTTGTCGGGCAGGGCGCGCAGGGGATGATTGGGCGCCAGGCTGGCGGTGTCCAGATCAAAGGTAGCGCGGTAAGGATTCATCCAGGCGTGGAATTCCATACGCCGGCTATGCGCTGCCTTGATCATGTAGTCCAGCGGATCGTAATAAGGCTCGGGCGCCTGACCTTGCTTGCCCGTCAGGTATTTACTCCAGGGTACAACGGCAGAGGGGTAGAACGCATCACCGGCGGGCCGGATCTGGACAAATACCGCGTTCATGCCCATGGCTTTGAGCACGTCCAGGATGCTGTCGAACTCAATTTGTTGCCGTTCGGTGGAAAGCCCGGGTGCGGAAGGCCAGTCGATATTTACTACGGTAGCGATCCAGGCTCCGCGCAACTCTGCCGTTGGAAGGGCTTGCTGGGCGGAAAGCAGCGCGGTAAAAGACAAGGCGAGCAGTAATGCGGGGATGCGGCGGGAAAGATAAAGTCGGAACATGGTCATTTGTTTGGGGGTAAAAATAGATAAGTTTTGAAAATGCCTTCCTATTCGCTTCGCTATTCGTGGATGGTGTAATTTCGCGCCGCGCATTATCCAACACAAACAACAACATGAAATTTCCACAACCCATACCCGTACAAGACCTGGCTCGCCGGTTCAATGCCCAACTTATCGGCGACGGATCCCTGCAAGCTACCGGCATTAATGAAATTCACAAGGTGGAAGCCGGTGACATTGCGTTTTCCGATGCCCCCAAATATTTTCAAAAAACGCTCGACAGCGCAGCAACGATCATCCTGCTGAATGCCGAAGCCGAATGCCCGCCCGGAAAAGCGATCCTCGTGGTGGAGCAGCCTTTTGCCGTGTACGATACGCTGATCCGCGAGCACCGCCCCTTTGAGCCGCTGACCAGCCCCGTCAGCCACCGGGCAGAGATCCACCCCACGGCCATCCTCGAGCCCGGCGTGGTTGTCGCCGCCAATGTATCCATCGGCGCACACAGCTATATTCAGGCCAATACGTATATCGGCGAATACACCAGCATCGGAGCGCATGTTTCCATTGGCCCCAACAGCATCATTGGCAGCGACGCCTTTTATTTCAAAAAACACCCCGACGGCAGCTACCAGAAATGGCGCTCCGGAGGCCGGGTGATCATTGAAGACCATGTCGATATCGGCGCCGGATGCACTATCAATAAAGGCGTGAGTGGCGATACCGTTATCGGCGAAGGCAGCAAACTGGACTGCCAGATCCACATCGGACACGGCGTGGTGGTGGGCAAGCACTGCCTGATGGCCGCCCAGGTGGGTATTGGCGGCAAAACCGTGATTGAAGACAATGTGGTTTTATACGGCCAGGTAGGTGTGATCCAGGCGGTTCGCATCGGTAAAGGCGCAGTGGTGCTGGCCGGCGCCGGCGTGTCCAAATCACTCGAAGGCGGCAAGACCTATTTTGGCGCGCCGGCCGAGGAAATGCGCGAAAAATACCGGGAGATCGCCGCCATGCGGCAGTTGCCGGAACTGTTAAAAAAATGGCCGAAATAAGCATATTCGACTAAGTATTTGCCATGCAAACCCAACGCAATACCGAACTGATCCGGGCCGAGGCGCA
>CAYVDV010000022.1:18319-23112 GCA_964450465.1 uncultured Saprospiraceae bacterium | reverse complement strand
TAACGCCTTCACGGCAGTATTGATCATTGCCTGCCCTTGTGCAGTTGCTCTCGCCATTCCCTTCACGTTGGGCAATATTCTGCGTATACTCGGCCGAAACAGGTTCTACGTAAAAAACACGAATGTACTGGAGGCTTTTTCCGCGGTGGACACGGTCGTGCTGGACAAAACCGGAACCATCACCGATATCGGCCAAAATGCGGTGCGATTTATTCCGGCTGAGGGGCAACCGCAACTCAGCGGCACGGAGCAGATCATGATCCGGACGCTGACACATCAAAGCAGCCACCCCATGAGCCGGCAAATTGCGCGCTCGCTGGACAGCGCACCTCTTGCAAGCGTCGATGATTTTACGGAATTAACCGGCCAGGGCATTACCGGGCAGGTAAACGGAAAAACCGTCCATGTGGGCGCCGCTGCGTTCGTACCGGGTGCGTCATCTGAAGGCAGAGGTGTATATATAGCCGTAAACGGGGTGTTTCGCGGGTATTTCGAATTGAAAAGCAGGTACCGCGAAGGGCTGGCCGACCTCTTAGGTTATTTTAAGGAGCGCAACACAGAGGTCTGGCTGCTTTCCGGCGACAATGACCGGGAAGCGGATGTACTCCAACCGCTTTTCGCCGGCAAGGCCTACATGCGCTTCCAGCAGAGCCCGCAGGACAAACTCGACTTTGTGCGAACCTTGCAGGATAAAGGCCGGAATACGTTGATGCTTGGCGACGGTCTGAACGATGCGGGGGCCCTGCGACAAAGCCAGGTTGGTATCGTAGTTGCAGAAAACACCAACAATTTTACCCCGGCCTGCGACGCCATTCTGCACGCCGGCGAATTTGACCGCCTGCCGAAATTCCTAGAACTCTCCCGCTGGGGCATCACTACCGTCCACCGGGCCTATCTGCTTGCGGCGGTGTATAATGCCGTTGGGCTGAGTTTTGCGGTCACGGGGACCCTGTCGCCCGTCGTTGCCGCTATATTGATGCCGCTGTCGTCCGTAACCATTGTGCTTTTCGGCTTTGGCATGGGGCATTGGAAAGCCTGGCGCATGAATCTTTTATTACCCGGTGCGGACACCCGGGAAGCATAAATATTTACGGCAATTTACCTGCAAGGTCGCTGTACCGGTACCGGGATATGGGTATAATATCATAGGAATACCTGACCCGCGTCATTCCGATATCATGAAATAGAGGTCAGGTTTGTACGGATTATTGGATAAAAGAAAACAATGCTATGAAAGTCCAGATAGATCCGCAAGCGACAATAGAACAGGTTCAGGAAGCCTTTAGTACTGCATATCCTTACCTCAAACTCGTGTTTTTTTCCAAACCACACCGGGCCTTTAAAGGTAGTCCGGCCAAGTTTCTGATACAAGATACCGACCGCAAGTTGAGTGAAGTGGTAAAAGAGCCCAAGGCCGGCGTATTATATATCGAGCCGGAAATGCCTACCTGGCAGGTAGAGCGCCTGTTTGAGGAAGAGTTTGGGATGCACGTTCAGGTATTCCGAAAATCGGGCAATACCTGGCTGGAAACCAGCGTAACCGACAGCCTGAGCCTGGAACAACAGAATGCCAAAGGCCGGGCCAGCGAGCATATCCACTTCGAGTTTGTCGACCCGATCGATTACCGGGAGCAGGAATAGTTTTGCGGTAAGGCACCGTCACTAAAATGACCAACATACTATGAAGTCCATTCTCGTTCCAACTGATTTCTCTAAATGCGCAGGCAATGCATTCGAACATGCGCTGGCACTGGCGCGTGCCACCGGTGCGGAAATAACCGTATTACACGTCGTTTTTCCGAATGAAGGGGTGGACAACAACGTGTACAATGTTTTTTGGTCGGACGAATACATGACCGAACGTATCAAGGGGTTGGATAACTGGATTCGCAAGTATACGCGACAAATCGAAAACCAGAAGGTAAAAGTGCACCCGGAATGCCGCATCGGCTTTCCGGTACCTGCTATCTGTGATCTGGCGGAGGAGATCAAGTCCGATCTGGTCGTAATGGGTACTACCGGCGCAACCGGGCTGCGGGGTGCCCTCTTGGGCAGTATTGCGGCAGGCGTGCTGGCAAAGACAAAAAGACCGCTCCTGTCGATACCGAAACAGGCAGAACCTGTCATCACCAATGCCAATGCCGTTTTTTCCACAGACTTCCAGATCAAACTCGACGACCGTTCGCTGGCCATCCTGCGCGAAATCATGCGCCTGAAAAAAAGCACGCTACACATAGTACATATCGTGGACAAACCCGGGGAGGGGAGAAATACCACCCGAGAACAATCGGTCAGTAAAAAACTCGGCGACATGCCGCACGATTTTCACTACCTGCACGACCGCGATATCGCCCAGGCTGTGTCGAATTTCATTGAATCGACCGATGCCGGCATCCTGGTAGCCGTTGCGCATGAACACAGTCTGCTCCACCGCCTGTTTTTTGACAGCATTACCCGCCGGCTGGCACACCGTATTCACGTGCCAATGCTGACCTTGCACGATTCAAATGGATAAAACAGCGACGAAAATCGCCTTAAACCTTGATTAACATCATCGGATTTCGAAACAGATGGAAACAACTTTGTAACGCAAAAATCGATACGTTAATTAAAAAACGGAGGTTGATATGTCACTGATTAAATGGAATCCTGAATCTTCTGTTTTCCCATCCTTCTCTTCGTGGGTGGATGATTTCTTTGGCGATGGGGACTTCCCCAAGCCGATGGTAAGAGGGGTTTCTGTTCCGGCTGTGAATGTCACTGAAAATGCGAAGGAATTTAAGTTGGAAGTGGCTGCTCCGGGTTTTAAGAAAGAAGACTTCAAACTCGAAGTAAAGAACGGCTATCTGTTTATCAACGGAGAAACAGAACAGAAAGAAGAGAAGAAGGAAGATAAGTACACACGCCGCGAGTTTCGATTCAGTTCGTTTACCCGCTCCTTTGCCCTTCCGGACAATGTTACGGAAGAAAAGATTGATGCACACTACAAAGATGGCATTCTGGAGATCCGGCTGCCCAAGAGCAAAGCAGAGAAAGAAGAACTGGTTAAAACGATTTCAGTACAATAAGTAAAGCGGTGCGTTTTTGGGGGCTGCCCCAAGGGGCGGCCCCTTTTTATCCAACGGAAAGTCACTACCCATTGTTAATCTTTAATATCCGGATCACATGCAAGCGACAACTCCTGTCATTAAGATCATGACGAAAAAACCCGAGACTGTCCATCCCTCCGATACTATGGAAGATGTCCGAAAAATCTTTGAAAAAAGGGGATTTCACCATATACCGGTAGTCGAAGACGGAAAGTTGGTCGGCTTGGTCAGTTATACCGATTATCTGCAATTGATCCGTTCCATTTTTGACAATAACCAGGAAGCCAGGTCGAATGAGCGCGTGCTGAATGCCACGTTGGTAGAAGAGGTCATGACCAAAAGTCTGTTGTGCCTGTCGGAGGAAGATACTGCAGAAACAGCCCTTCGCATCTTCAAAACCAACCAGTTCCATTCCCTACCCGTCGTCGATGATCGCCAGCACCTGATCGGCATCATTACTACCTACGACCTTATGAAAGTATTGGAAAAGATATTTATCGACTCGACCGACCAGATTGAAACACCGAACTGATTATTGATTTGACAGAGATAGTTTTTGGTTTTTTGTTAATAAAATGCTCCAGCTGTACAAGCCGGGGCATTTATTTTTCTGCAGCCAACACTCCAAAATAATAGGATTGCTTTTATCTTTTATGATTAATACTTCTACAATCCAAGTTTAACTACTTTATTGCTAGCTTTGTCCGAAAATAAGGACACCATGCAATTTGAGTTCCGCATTCAAACCAGTGAACGTCTCACCTTACGCGATCCGGAAGACACGACGCTTGGCCGGAATATTGTACGTCAGGGACTTATCCTCATGCACCGCCTTGGTTTTGAGCAGTTTACCTTTAAAAAACTGGCTGAAGAGATCGGTACGACCGAGGCGAGTATTTACCGGTATTTTGAAAACAAGCACCGCCTGCTGTTGTATATCCTCACCTGGTACTGGAACTACCTGGAATACCTGGTGGTTTTCCACCTGCAAAACATGGACAATCCGGAGTTAAAGATCAAAAAAGTGATTGAATTGCTGGTGCGCGAATTACCGGAGGGACCCGATCGCTCGGGTCTCGACAAAAAAGCCTTGTTTGATATTGTTATTGCGGAAAGCAGCAAGGCGTACCTGACCCGGGAAGTGGAAGCCATCAACAAAGTACAACTCTTTAAACCTTATAAAGACCTTTGCGGACGGATTGCCGGCCTTATCAAGGAATTCAACCCGGATTATCCCTATCCCCGTTCCCTAAGCAGTACACTCATTGAAATGGCACACCATCAATATTATTTCATGATGCACCTGCCGGCCCTGACGGATTTCAGTACCGACAAACAGGAAGGAAACATCCTGGCCTTCCTGGAGCACCTGGTTTTTTCTTCCATCGCTCCCGGCGGCGGCGCACCCCGTTCCTGACAAGGTCGGGGTCAAAAGCGCTTTACCAGGGCAAATGGCTTTTTGACCTGCCGGACATCCCCTTCCGGGGAAAAAATCTGCATGTACAAAATGTAAATGCCCGGTCTTGCCAGCGTGCCGTCTTCCATATCGCCATCCCAGCGCAGATCGCCTTCCGTACCGAGAAGTTCTTGTCGAACCAGGCGCTTAACCGGTATCCCTTCCGAGTCGTAAATGGTCATGGTAGCCGCAAAACCGGTAGCCGGCAAGGTGTAGCGGATATTCAGATAGTCCTCGGTACCATCGCC
>CAYVDV010000022.1:0-18219 GCA_964450465.1 uncultured Saprospiraceae bacterium | reverse complement strand
GGATCCGGGGTAAAGACGACAAATTCACCCGGTAAAAAAAGCCGGTTCAAGGCGATCGGTTCGATGTCTGCTCCGTTGGAAAAGTTGGCTAAGAAAAAGTGTTCCCAGGAAAATATTTTGTCGCTTTGGTTGTACAATTCCACGAAATCAGCGCCCCCGGTGGCAGGGTTGAACAACACTTCGTTGACCACAATATCCTGCCATTCGGGCGTTTCCGGCAAACCAACAAAGATTGTGTCGCCGGTTAGTGCTCCGTTACCGCTGCAATCACGGAGCCCTCCGCTTATGGAAAGCGCATAAACCACTCCCGGCTCCAGGGGTTCGGCCAGGGTAAGCAGCACTTCCCGGCGCGTATCCGGCGCCAATGCCGCACCGGCTATGGTACGCGGGGGAGCCAGATGATAAACAGCCGGGTTAGTGGCTGTGCTTTTGTCCAATCCTTCCGAGAAACGCAAGCGCAAGGTATTGGCATCTTCCGGGAACGCCGCCTGAAGCGACGGCGCCTCCGTATCGGGGATTGTCTCAAAGGAAGCATTTTCCACGCCGGGCGTACCTCCGGGCAGGACCGGGCAGGACTGCCAGTTTTCGCCGCCCAGGCAGGGAAGCCCCGGATTGATCCGCTCAAGGGACCACCCGCCTGCCCGCTTGTCGCTGTCCAGATGCCAGGAAGAGGAATAAACGACCTGATCAATAAACTGCCCACTCACGTCTGTGAGCGTAAGCGGGTCGCCGTCGTTATTCAGGGAAGGAAAGCCGGGCATGCCCACAACCGGAATCGCAAGGGGCGCCAGCGCGCTTGCACCGGCGGTAGTGGACAGTACAAGCAGCGCTCCGGGATACAGCAAATAAGCCGGCAGCGCCTGGGGGGTGCCGCCATCGGACAACCGCAGGTTCTTCAGATCGATGATCTTGTCGCTGCGATTGTACAACTCCAGCCATTCGACTTCAGGCAGTCCGGCTGTAGGCGTGGGGTCTGCCATGATCTCGTTGATCAAAATATCAAATTCCGCCGCCTGTTCAATCTGAATAAAGGAAAACGGCGCGCTTTGCACGCCACTCAAATTCCCGACGGTATCCGCGATCTGCTCGGTGGTCAGGGTATATTGGCCAGTGCTCAGCGGAACGGGAAGGGAAAGCAGCACCCCCTGCCGGTCCATTCCATTGAACACAACCGATGCCGGCTGCCCCACCCCGCTGACACTGTAACGGACCGGATCAAGTGCCGTAACGGCGTCGAGATATTCGTTGAATTGCGCAAGTAACTCCGTGCCTGAAACGGCTTTTGCCGATAACAAAACAGGTGCCTGTGTATCCGGCAGGTCCGGCAACACAGAGAGATCGTCAAAGTAAAATTTATCCTTCCGGGTTGCCGTGTACAGGCAATAAAGGCCAAAAAAACGGGCTGGTCCCGGGCTGTAAGCTGCATCGGACAGTGCGCATTGCAGCTGATAGGCGTTATTACCGGAGGCTGCCTCCACGGTCCAGGCACCGGTGCTGCTTCGCCGGGACCGGATGCGGATATCGACCGGCTCATTGGCAACAAAGCCCGGAACGCCTGTGGCAAGCAATATTCCGGATCCGGCATCCTGACGAAAAAACCGGATTGCATCAGCCGTACCGTTTTCACCGATCTCCAAATAATAGCCGTTCGCTTTCGTCAGGTCAGCCTGATCGGCCATCAGGTAAATGCGCAGCAAATTGGAAGCCGAAGGCGCGAATTCCATCCGTACGGACAGCAGCCAGACTGCACTATCCGGCATATTTCCGCTTACGGCCAACATGGAGTTGCCTGCATCCGGAGCATTCAACTGCAGCTCCCCGGCCGGGTTCACCAAAAAATTACTGGTGTCGCCTACCCATACCGGATTGGTGGTGAGGTTGCCATCGGAAAAATCATCCAGGATCTGCCCGCGCAGTTTGAAGCCCGGGAACAGGCAAAGGAGAATCAGCAAACACGAAAAGGCATTTATTTTGGTCATGTACTAATTTTTTGGCAGCGCCAAGGTACGGTCATCCGCTATTTTACGTTTGCCGAAAAAGCCTGTTTTGTCCATGCGCGTTTTTTTTCTGTTGTTCGCCCTTGGCATAGTTGCCTGCCAAAGCCCATCCACCCCTCCGGCGCAGCCGGCCCTGACAGTCGTTTATCCGGTTGCCCTTCGGGAAGCGCCGGATGAAAAAAGCCCGGAAATACTCCGGCTGGCAACGGGCGCCGAATTGGCGGGAATAAACAAAGTCAGCCGCATTGTTTCCGGTATCTACCTGAACGATACCCTGCGGCAGGAACCCTGGCTGGAAGTGCAAACAACCAAAGGTCAAAAAGGATGGGTCTTTGCCGGCGCAGTGTGCCCCCGCGATGCCAGCCGGGAAGAAGCCGCTGCATGGCTCCGGGAAATCCGCTGCCGGGCTTGGTTTGGGGATGAACTCGCCGCCCGCTGGATGGATTGGGCAGGAACTCCGCAGGCAACGACCGATTCCGCTTTCGCTGTTTACCTGCGGGAAGGGCTGGAATTGCGCGATACTCTGGAACGGATAATCGCACACAGCGTTGCCCGCGATGCCGGCCAGACGCCACCCGATTTGTTCTGGCTTGGTGAAACCACCCCCTATTTCATCGTACAACAAGGTACAAACGCAACAGGTTATCATTTGTATCTCGACTACCGCCAGGTTGCCCGGGTGGCTTCCGGTACCCGGGGGGATCAGGATAACTTATTCGCACAGGCCGGCCTGGCGGCATTCCCCACCGACAGCATCGAGTCGGCCCTTCCGGTATGGGTATTTCCACTAGCCCTGGACGCCAGTTGCAGTAATTTAGGGGAGGGGTATCATCTTCGCATGTTACAGGCCGTCGAACGCAGCCTCCGGGCCGGCCCTTATTTCAAGACGGAGCTGCTGGCCTTGAAAGACCTCGTCCTCGATGACATCCTGAACAACCGGCGGAGTTACTGGCAACCCCAGTCGAAAATCCAGGCTGAATTAAAACTGATCCGGGCGGCCAATTTGCAGTGCCTGAGCGCGCGGGACCGCATAGCTTTGGAGGCCCGCGAAAAGATGTTTGAAACCCCGGAAAAAACAGGGATAAAATTAAATCTGCGCAGCGGCCAATAGCACTGGCCGACGTTTGTCGGCATTATCCCGTACTTTTGCGGCGCTGAAGGGAGTATGCGTGTAAATTAACGACTGCGCGCTTATTCCTTACTGGCCAATGTATAGCCCGGAGCAAATTATAACTGTACACATCCATGACGCATATCCATCTTGAACTCGCCCAGGCGGCTGAGTTTATCCGTCCCGAAGAGTTTTCAGCCATCGAACCGCAGGTGTTGGCTGCCGCCAAGGTACTGGACAGCCGAAAAGGACCGGGAAATGACTTTCTCGGTTGGCTGGACCTCCCGGTTCAATACGACCGTTTGGAATTCAAGCGCATCCGCGCCGCCGCCAAACGAATCCAGAAACAAAGCGAAGTGCTCGTCGTGATCGGGATCGGCGGCTCTTACCTGGGCGCCAGGGCAGCACTCGAGTTTTGCCGGCCTACCCCAGCCCTTCCACCGGCGGGCAACAGAAAAAAACAGCCGGTCCAGATCTGCTTTGCCGGCACCAACCTCAGCGGCCCTTACCTGAGCAGTTTGCTGGACAGCCTGGCCGGCCGCAACTTCTCGATCAATGTAATCTCCAAATCAGGCACCACCACGGAACCAGCCATTGCCTTTCGGGTGCTAAAAAAGAAACTGGAGGAAAAATACGGTCCAGAAGGCGCAAAGGAACGCATATACGCCACTACTGACCGGGCCCGGGGCGCGCTGAAAATCCTGGCAGATCGCGAAGGCTACGAAACCTTTGTGGTGCCCGATGATGTGGGCGGGCGATTTTCGGTACTCAGTGCCGTTGGGTTGTTGCCGATTGCGGCGGCCGGTATTGACATTGACCAGTTGATGAAAGGAGCCGCAGCAGCCCGGCAGCGCTATCGCAACCCGGCTTTCGCAGAAAACGACGTGCTGCGCTACGCCGCTGCGCGCAATATCCTGCACCGCAAAGGCAAAGACATTGAAATGCTGATCAACTATGAGCCCCGGCTGCATTACGTCGCAGAATGGTGGAAACAGTTGTTCGGTGAAAGCGAAGGCAAGGACGGGAAAGGGATTTTTACTGCCAGCGCGGATTTTACCACAGACCTGCATTCCCTGGGCCAGTACATCCAGGACGGGCGCCGGCACCTGTTCGAGACGTTGCTGGAGATCGAAACGCCGGAAGCCGATCTGGTGCTGGAAGCCGAACCGGAAGACCTCGACGGGCTGAATTATCTGGCCGGAAAAACGCTGGATTACGTCAACAAAAAAGCCGCCGAAGGCACCCTGCAGGCGCATACGGAAGGCGGCGTGCCCAACCTCCGCATCGCGATTCCGGAGGCCACGCCGTACTATCTGGGCCAGCTCTTTTACTTTTTTGAAAAAGCCTGTGCTGTCAGCGGCTATTTACTTGGTGTAAACCCGTTTGACCAGCCGGGTGTAGAGGCGTACAAAAAGAATATGTTTCGCTTATTGGGCAAGAAATAGTTCAATAGCGCCGGTAAGCAGAGGTATCTGTCAAATTAAAATAGCGCCGCGGAAGTTCATCGAACCTGTAGTTCTTAAACTCCCCCAGAAAAAGCGCCGGCCGCGCAAGCAGGCTGTCGAAGCGCTCCGGCGTTTCATCGACCAGAATACACCGGGCGCTATCCGGGTGCTCCAGGGCGGAAAGCAGTAAAAACTCATAGGGAGTACCCCAGGACAATTGCAGGGTATCCATAGGCGCCTGTTGTTCTGTGAGGAGCAGTTTCCGCTCCGCCAAGCCGGCGGTTTTTTTCAGAAAATCCTGCTCCCAGTGCACCCGGGCAGCCCATTGCCGTTGTGTGTGAACGATCCGGACTAGCCCAATGCCGGCGATAAGGGCTACCGGTATCCATACGCGATTGGGAGGCAATAAGCCGGGCAGCACCTCGAAAACAAGCGGTACGGCGGCAAAGACCGCCAGAGGAAGGTACAGGTTCTCCAGGTAAAACTGCCTGTCGCCGTTGTAAAAGGGCACGTTGACCAGCAGGACAAAGCCAAGCGGCGCAAAAGCAACCAGGGCGGCGTGGAGCCAACGCCTTTTCCAAAGGTAAAACCCCGTATTCAGAAGCAGGATCAGCGGTAACATGATGTAATCGCCGCCGCACCAACGCAGAAAATCGCGATTGCTTTGAAGATCAAACCAATGCGGCCATAGTTCGCCAAATGCCTTGGTGCGCTCCAGCGACATGGCATCGTACCAGTCCAGTTTCAGCACTTTGTATTTAACCAGGGCTGTCGCCAGAAAAACGGCTGCGGTAAACCAATACAAGCCTTTTCTTCCAGGTGACATGCGGGCATCCAACAGGAAAAAGGCGGAACAGAACAATGCGGCATACAGCACCATTGGGTGAAAGTAAAAGGCGGTGATCAGCGCCGCAGTCCATACCGGATAGTTCCACCAGGGCAGGCTCCCAAAGTCCGGACGGCTGTGCTGCCAAGCCAGGATAAGGATCAGAAACGCCAGCCCCTGGGGCATCTCGGAGAGCCAAAAGAAGGTGTGGGTGGTCATCAGGGTGGACAGCAATAGCAGCACCAGCCCCCACTGTGTCTGTCGCAACCCCACTGTGATCAACAGGAATAGCAAGAAGTAATACAAGACATGTCCGACGGAGTAACTCAGCAGCACGCCCCGCAAGGGCAAGCCGGCAGCCTGCGCCAGCCAGGCGAAAACCTGGGTGCCTGCGGCGCCGAAACGTCCGCTCTGGATCTGCAGGGCGCCGGTGCGCAGGATCTGAAAGGTCTGGAACGCCATGTCCAGCACTGCCATGCGCTCAAGGTAGAAAACGGCTGCCAGCACCAGCAGAGCGCTGTAGGCAGCCGTTCCCAGGTAGAGGCTTGACTTGTGGTTGATCGCCGATTGGTTATTCATATCCTTTGTTCATAGTGCCGGGAAGCAACCAAACAATCCAGTCATCTTACACACGCTCAATCACGATGGCAGTAGCGCCGCCGCCGCCGTTGCAAATTGCCGCCAAGCCGAGCGAGCCGTTCTTATGCTGCAGAACATTGTTCAGGGTAGTGACGATGCGGGCGCCGGAAGCACCCAGGGGATGGCCAAGCGCCACGGCGCCGCCGAAGACATTGGTTTTGTCGTGCGCCACATCCAGCAGTTGTTCAAAAGCCAGTGCAACAACGGAAAAGGCTTCGTTGACTTCAAAGAAATCGACATCCTGCAATTGCACGCCGGCCATTTTCAACGCTTTCGGGGCGGCTACTGTTGGAGTGGTCGTAAACCATTCGGGCTCCTGCTCGGCATCCGCAAAGCCCCGGATTTTTGCCACCGGTTTCAGGCCGTACTTTTTCACCGCTTCTGCGCTGGCCAGAATAAGCGCCGAGGCGCCGTCGTTGATTGTGCTGGCATTGGCTGCGGTGACAGTTCCATCCGGCGAGAAGGCCGGGCGCAAACCAGGAATTTTGTCAAACATGACTTTTTTAAACTCTTCATCTTCAGCCACCAGTACGGGATCGCCCTTGCGCTGCGGGATTGCAACAGGGACCAGTTCCGTTTTCATAAATCCTGCACTTGTGGCGGCCGCGGCGCGCTGATAGGAGTCAATGGCATAGGCGTCCTGTGTTTCCCGGCTGATCTGATATTTCGCAGCGGTTGCATCTGCACAGACCCCCATGGCCTTTTGGTTATAGGCATCCGTCAGGCCGTCCTTAGCCAGTCCATCCACCAGTTCAGCGTTTCCATATTTATAACCCCAGCGGGCATTAGGTACGTAGTACGGGATCTGCGACATATTTTCCATGCCGCCGGCAACAACCAGGTCATTGATCCCCAACATAATACTTTGAGCGCCCAGGGTGATTGCTTTCATACCGGATGCACACACTTTATTGATGGTGGTGCAGGGTACGTTAGCCGGCAACCCGGCAAACACCGCGGCCTGCCGCGCCGGAGCCTGCCCCAGATTGGCACTCACCACATTGCCCATCAGTACTTCGTTGACCCAGTCCGGTTGCACAGCGGCCTTTTCAAGCGCGCCTTTGATAGCGGTTGCGCCAAGCTGGGTAGCGCCAATGCCTGCCAATACACCACCGAAACTGCCGATCGGCGTTCGAACAGCCGACACGATAAATACTTCTTTCATGGATATTTATTTGGAATGGTTGGAAAATGATGCGCAAAGGTAAGGCTTTTTGCTTTTCTGAATTCAGAAGCAAATTCGGCAAAACCCTGCTATTACTAACGGAAATTTTCGATCGAAAGACGCAAAATGAATTATGTTTTGAAATAAAATTACTTAATAATTATAAAAGTCGCCATATTGACAATTTGCAAAACATTTCGTAACTTTACACCCGATTCACACAAATTATCTCACAGTCAATTCAACATAATCATGATTAAACTTGAACGAATATCTGCGCGTGAGGCGTATGCAGCCTATGTGCGGGGGCATGTATTGGTGGATGTACGCGAACCGGATGCTGTAGCAGCAAAGGCAGCCGACATCAATCACCTGGTAACAATGCCACTGAGCGAACTGGACCAGCGCTACGCCGAATTGCCCAACAACCGTCCCATTGTACTCGTTTCGCGCGTGGGGAACAGCAGTAATTCCGCTGCCCAGTTTTTAATGGAACATGGTTATTCCGATGTAGCCATTGTTGACGGCGGCCTGGCCGAATGGGAAAATGAAGGCCTCCCGATCCGCCATCTCGCCTGACCCCTGCCCCACCCCGACAACACCTGTTGGCAGAATTTTCAAAGACATAGTCCCCTGTGTGTTGCATAGGGGACTTGTGTTTTTTGTAAGAACGCTTTCCATATCGGAGATTTTCTTGCCGAAATGCGCAAACTCCCTACATTTGGGCGCATATGAAATCCGAACTTTCTCCCCGGCGGCACGGGCTGGGTTTTTCCTCCATGCCCTTGATCTGGCTGTTCATGATCGGCATTTTCGTTCTTGACGCCTGGGTTGTGGACGAGAGTAACCTCTCGTTCAGTTACCTGCTGGTAATCATTCTGGGGCTCTTTTTCCGCGAACGGAACGATGTAATACTACTCGGCATTATTGCTACCGTCCTGACGATCGTAGCCGTAGTCGTGCATTATCAAACCGGAAGCCAGGCGCCGCTGGACCAAATGCTGTTCACGCGGGTGCTGAGTATTACCGGGATCTGGACCGGCGCTTCCCTGGTCATTACCATTTTGACCCTTCGAAAAGACGAGGCGTTGCAGGAAGAACAGTTCCATGCGTTGTTCCGCTTTGCCACCAGCGGCATTTTAGTGGCAAATACCCGGGGGGAAATTGTGCAAATCAATCCGGCAGCGGAAAAACTCTTTGGGTATCAGGCCCGGGAGATCCTGGGAAAACAGGTTGAGATCCTTATTCCACGCCGGTTGACGCAAATACACGAACGCCACCGCGCCAATTACCGCAACAACCCGCACCCCCGTTCCATGGGAACCGGACTCGACCTGTACGCCGTCCGGAAAGATGGAACGGAGTTCCCGGTCGAAGTCAGCCTCAGCCCTTTTCAGACGGAACAAGGGGAGTTTGTCATGGCCTTCGTGGTGGATAATACCATGCGCAAGGAGAGCGAGCAACGGATCGTACGCCAAAATCAAAAACTCGAACAACTCGCTTCCGCCCTGCAAAACCTGAATGAAGGCCTGGAAGAAAAAGTACATGAACGCACCCAGGCGCTGGAACAAGCCAAGAACGACCTCGCCGCTGCACTGGAAACAGAACGGGAACTCGGCGAGCTCAAGAGCCGGTTCGTCGCCATGGCCTCCCATGAATTCCGCACTCCACTCAGCACCGTGCTCTCCTCCGCATCCCTGATCAGCACCTATGCCGAACGCCTGGATATTGAAAACATCAAAAAACACAGCCTGCGTATCCGGACTGCCGTGAACAACCTCAATACCATCCTGACCGAATTTCTGTCGCTTGGCAAACTGGAAGAGGGCAAAACGGAAAGCAACCTGCGCGAAACCCACCTGCCCGAACTGGTGGAGGAAGTGGCTACGGAAATCCGCGCGCTGTTCCGTCCCGGCCAAACGCTGGAATACGAACACGAAGGCCCGGAGGTTGCTGTGGTGGACCCCGGACTTTTCAAGCACGTGATGATCAACCTGTTTTCCAATGCCGTCAAATACTCCCAGGAAAACAAAGTGATCCGGGTACTCACTGCTGTCCAACAGGATGGTATTTTACTCCGGGTGATCGATCAGGGCATGGGTATTCCCGAGGCAGACCAAAGACATCTGTTCAGCCGTTTTTTCCGGGCTACCAATGCCACCAATATTCAGGGCACCGGCCTCGGCCTGTACATCGTTAAGCGCTATGTGGAGATCATGAATGGCGAGATCGGATTCCACAGCGAAGAGGGAAAAGGCTCTGAATTCTGGATAAAAATCCATCCCGGTGCCACACCCGAAAAAAACTGAAAATATTCTGTTAATTTTCATTTAAAATAAACAAAATCGAAAAAAAACCATTATATTTAGAGCGAAATCAATATTCACTCACTATAAAATTGCTATTATTATGAAACGCGGAAATGTATTGCTCGGGATACTCGGCGGGATGGCAGCCGGCGCTTTGCTCGGCATCCTGCTTGCACCGGACAAAGGGGAAGTCACCCGGAAAAAAATCGTTAAAAAAGGAGAGGACTATATGGACGGAGTGAAGGATAAATTTAACGAGATGATGGATGACGTCAATCAAAAAATTGACACCATGATGAAGGAAGCATCGAATGTGGTCAAAAAAGGAAAAGAAAAGGCCAATTCGGTACTGGAAGCATCTATGAAAGATAACTAAGCGGACTTTCCCTTCTATCGGACAGTTTTATTTTTACGCTGACTTCGGGAATCTGGAATATGATCCGCTGTCAGGGCGCCTCGGGAGTGTTTACTTCCGAGGCGCTTTTTTTGCCCGGGATAAGCGCTTCGAAAAGAAATAGCAGGCCAGGGTCCGGCGGACACCAACGCGGATTCAGCCCGTTTTTCAGACAAAAGTAATCCGCTACTATGTCCCCTTGCTGTTCATAGTTGAAATCTTCCAGCGTATATCCCTGTGCAACTGCGCTGCGCAATCCAGCTTCGCCCCCGTAGTCATAACCTTCCGGCGTTCGCTGTGCCCACAGGGCCCGTGGAATATACACGGCGCCTTCGCGTTGATATTGCCAGATGTGTACCATTTCATGGATAAAATGCGCGTCCGAAAGCGGCCCCCAACTGTTGATCATATTAAATCCGACGTAGGCAAACCGGAACCGCCTGCACCCGATAAAAGCGCGCTCGTCGATCCGGACCCGCGCATAATCAATACGATCGCCGAACACAGCGCGCGCAAGGGCCTTTTCCCGGTTATTCAGACGGCGTGTATTGGGCTTGACGATGCTATGCAGCAGGATAAGTGCATCGGGAACCCACAAGGCATCGAGCAGCAAGAGCAGGTATTCCAGTGCCTGCCATGCAAAAGCCCTTGTTCCCCCGCTGCCATACGCCTGCACTGCCGGGGAGCGAGACCAAAGTCTGTTCCATCGACTGCTCATTCGAAACGAATAGCCCGGACGGGGGAGATTTTAGACACGACGAAGGAAGGCAGGAGCAAAAAGACCAGGGTGACCGCGAGGGTGCCCAAATTGATCAGAAGCCAGGGGAACCAGCTGAGTTGCACCGGCGCATAGGAAAGGTAATAGTCGGCTTCGTTCAGACTGATCAGGTGATAGCGGTCCTGCAACAGACAGAATCCAATGCCCAGGAGGTTGCCCCAGAACATACCGGTCAGCGTGATCACCGCAGCATGGTACAAAAAGATCTGCCGGATCCGGCCGTTGGTCTCTCCCAATGCTTTGAGCACCCCGATCATCGTGGTACGCTCCAGCACCAGCACCAGAAGGGCCGTGATCATATTTACGATCGCTACGGCCAGCATCAGGCTGAGAATGACCACTTCGTTGTAGTCCTGCAATTGCAGCCATTCAAAGATGGCCGGGAACTTATCCCGGATACTCACGCACAGCAGGTCGGGCGGCAGCACTTCATCATAAATATAGGAATTATAGAGGTCCAGGTCGTGAATATCGTCCAGCCAGATCTCAAATCCCGCCACCTGCCGGTGATTCCACCCCAGCAAGTCCTGCACGACCCGGATATCGCACAGGGCAAATTTCCGGTCGTATTCCTCCAGGCCGGTTTTGTATATGCCGCCGACCTGAAACAAACGCCGCAGCTGATTATTTTCCTTGACAAAGTGCACGATAAACTTATCGCCGACGCCTACCTGCAGGCGATCGGCTGTTTGGCGGCTGATCAGGATCTCCCGGGTGGGCGTCGAGTCGCGCAGGTTCAGCGGATTTCCCTCGAGCAGATAAGGCTGGAGGTTGGACCAGTCGAAGTCGGGGCCAATTCCTTTGAGCAGAATGCCCTCCATCGCCGATTTCGTGCGAATGATGCCCGGTTTATGGGCAAAAACCTGGATGTGCCGTATTCCGCCCCGCGAACGGCATTCCATCTCCCGGCCGGTTTCGATGCCCAGGATGGTTTGCGGTTCGGTATAGCTCACTTGCCGCACCGTGTCCAGCGATGGATAAAAATCCTGTTCCTGCTCGATGGGTTGCGGCTCGAAAGACAGCGAGTATGCCGTATCGGAAATATGGATATGCCCCCAGAACCCGAAGATCTTCTGGCTTATTTCGCTCTTAAACCCGGCGATCAGCGCCGTAGTGGCGATCATAACTGCAACACTCAACGCCACTGCCACGATGGCAATGCGGATGATAAAGCGGGAAAAATTTTTCTTCCCGGAAAAAGCGATTCGACGCGCGATAAAAAACGGAAGGTTCATAAACCGGGGCGAAGTTCGGCATTTCAACGGAACAACCCAGACTGCACCGGAAAAATACCCGGCTTTATGGAACTTGTTCTTTGTAAAATGAATTGCGTTGTTTTAGCCTTTCACTTCAAAATCTAACTCTATTTTTGCCGCCATGAATGATTTTATAGCAGAGCTCCGCTGGCGCGGACTGATACACGACCTCACACCCGGGGTGGAAGAACATCTGAAAAATGGAATGGTCAAAGGCTACATCGGCTTTGACCCAACGGCCCCTTCCCTTACGATCGGCAACTACGTGCAAATCATGTTGCTCCAATTCCTGCAACGCGCAGGCCATCAGCCGGTCGCCCTCATGGGTGGCGCTACCGGCCGGATCGGAGACCCCAGCGGAAAAGACGCCGAACGCGAATTGAAAAGTTACGAGGAACTGGACCGCAATACCGCCTTCCAGCAAAAACAACTCGAACAACTGCTCGATTTTTCCTCTACTGCTCCAAACCGCGCCCTGCTCGTCAATAACTACGATTTCTATGCCCGGATGAACGTGCTGGACTTCCTGCGCGACGTGGGGAAATACCTGACCGTAAACTACATGCTCTCCAAGGAAAGCGTGCAGCGCCGGATGGATACCGGTATTTCATACACGGAGTTCAGTTACCAGCTCCTGCAGGGCTACGACTTTGTCATGCTGAACCAGCAGTACGGCATTACCCTGCAAATGGGCGGCAGCGACCAGTATGGCAATATTACTGCCGGCATCGAGTTGGCGCGCAAGATTGCCGACACCAGATTGTTCGCAGTAACCACTCCCCTGCTTACCAAGGCCGACGGTACCAAATTCGGCAAAAGCACCAGCGGGAATATCTGGCTGGATCCCAACCTGACCAGCCCCTACCGCTTTTACCAGTTCTGGATCAATGCTGACGACCGGGACCTGCCCAAGTTCCTGCGCTACTTTTCCTTCAAAACCCAAGAGGAAATTGAAGCGCTCGAAGCAGGCAGCGATATCCAGCAGATCAAACGCGTCTTTGCCGAAGAGATCACCACCCGGCTGCACGGCGATGCCGAATACCAAACGGTGTTGGCGGTTTCGCAGCTCTTGTTCAACCCCAAGGCAAGCCCCGACACGCTCCGCAGCCTGGAAGCGCGTACGCTGGCGCAGATCTCGGAAGAGATACCCGCTCCGCAGGCGCCGGTCAGCGCAGTACAGAACCATTGCGGTATTCTGGACTTCCTCAGCGAACACACCGGCATACTGCCCAGCCGGAGCGAGGCCAAAAAAGCCATCCAGAATCAGGCGATCTCGATCAACAAGCAAAAGATCACAACGCCGGATGCCGTCGTTTCCCCCGCTGACATCCTGCACGGGCAGTATATCATGGTGGAAAACGGCAAGAAGAACAAGTATCTGGTCCGGCTTGTCTGACGATCAGAACCGCGCCGTGATGCCGCCCAGGATATTGATCCCGAACATCGGGTAGTCGAGCCAACGCTCCCGGGTATTGTTCAGCACGTTGTTGATATCCAGGAACACCCCGATATTGTCGTTCAGGCGATAAGTACCGCCGAAGCTGAGGTCAAACAAGCCTCCGGTGAAATGAGGCTGGTTCTCTGCATCGCGGAACGGGATATCGTCCGCGACGTAAAGTTCGCCTTTTAAAGTCGCTTTCCCGTCAAGAAGCGTGTACACCGCACTGGCATTGACTTCGATGTTGGGAAGGCCCCAGGGTTCGTTCTCGTTCGCCATATCGAATTTTGTGGTGCTGACGGTTCCGGATACGACCAGGTTTTTGACCGGCTTGAGTTTTACCGTTCCCTGGATGCCGAAGATATTGGCCGAGTCGTACAACACGCCAAACCGTGTGATCCCGGGGCGGCCGATTGAGTCAAAGCGGGCCTGATACAAGGCCAGGTCGCCTGCTTTGCCGTAGCTCACCTGCCCCTGGTATTCCAGCCAGCCTAGGTTGCCCTTGGCGCCGCCGTAAAACTGCCGCCAGGCGGTATTGCGCAAGTCCACGCCACGGATCTGGATGAATGGGTTGTATTCCGCCATGCGGCGGTACGTGTTTTTGCGCAAATCGCCGCCGGCGCCGGCGAAGATCTGAAGCCCGTCACCCCACAGGCGGAGGTTGACCTCGGCGTCCGGAAAGATCTGAAACTTGTCGCGGTTGCTGGCGAAAACAGCGCCGACCTTGAGCCGGATAAAATCAGCGTGGAAGGTGAAGGCCGGGTGGAGGTAAATGTTGTTGAGGTTCTGCCGCAGCGTGTCGCTGTAAGAGGTAAAATCCGTGCGGATACCGACAAAAAGCGAGTGTTTTTCGGCAAACCACTTGGTCGCGTTCATATTGAGGTCGAAACCGGTCTCCTTATTGGAATAGTAATCCGTCAGGAGGTAGAAGTTCGGCGCGATGGAAAAATTCAGGTCGGATTCGGTCCGTTCGCCATTATACAGCCGGCCACCGAGGTCCAGGATCTTGTAATCCTGCCGGGTTTGCTCGGGCGTATATTCCAGGGAATCGTGGTCGTAGCCGTAAAAATAAACGCGATTGTAGGTATAGCCCGCCCTTCCTTCAATGGCCAGGTTTTTATCGAGATAAGCATTGCCGTTGAGCAAGGCCTCCGTCTTGGCAAAACGCTGGTTTTCGTATGATTTTTTGTTGGCGCTGTGATGGCGCACCCAGGCTTTTCCGTCAAACTTGTCCCCGGAAGCGAAGGCATACCCCAGTTCGCCATAGACCGATGTGGGCACACCGCCCCCGGCTTTTAGATAGCCGTTGTAGTCCTTTTCTTTTTTGACCGAGCGCATGCCGATCGGGCGAAGCGTGGGGGCATCGTATGTAATGGTGAGGGGTTTTGGCGGCACCAGATAATCCTGCCGTTTGGTGGTGGTATCCAGCGGGGGCAAGCTGGGCGGCACATCGATCTTGTTTGATTCCAGCAGGCGGGCATCAAAATCCTTGACGATGTTCACATTTTCCGTCGGCAGATCCTTCTGTGCCCGCGCGATTTGGGCGCCGGCCCAAAAAAAGAGAATAAAGAGCGCTATTTTTTTCATTTTATTTCGATTCGGAAGATTTAGTTGCCACCCTCATCCATGTCCAGCAGATCAATGCCTTTGGCGCCGCTGGGTTTGGCCGGTTGGGTGGAATTAATACCGTTGAGTTTGTTGTATTTGTCGCGGGCCTCGGCCAGGATCTTCGGGTCGCCTTTAAAGTTTTCCAGTATGGCTTCCAATGCAGCGGAAGCGCTGTTCTTGTCGCCCTGGTCGGCATAGACATCGGACAGGAGGATCAGGTTCCGGGCAATCCAGTCGTCGTAGCCGGCGCTGGCCTGGTTGGCATTGCTGATCATCTCTTCGGCTGCCGTATAGTTGCGCTGTTTGTACAGGATCTGAGCCTGGAGATGGTACGATTCTGCCATAATCTCGGTGGTAGAGCTTTGGGTTACCCGCTGCAGGTAGGGCATAGCCCGGGCGAAATCGCCGCGATCGTAGGCCATTTTACCGAGGTAGTAGTTGGCGATGGCCACCTGCTCCGGCGAGGCCAGGGGCGCGGAGGCTACCTTTTGGGCATATTCCGTGAGTACAGCGGAGTTGTTGGTGGCATACGCCGCCCGCATCACCAGTACCTGGGCATCGAAACGGGATGTTTCCACGGTTGCCGACTCTTCCCATTTTCGGGCGTATTCCAGGGTGGAGGGGTAATCCTTGTTGTAATTAAAGGCCAGTAGAGCGGCTTTTTCACAGGCCTTCGGATAGTACTTGCTGGGACCGCGGCCGGCTACATAACCGTAGTCCTTAACTGCCATATCGTATTTTGCGATACTCTGGTTGGAATAACTCTCCGCCCGCAGGTAATACGCCTGCAGCGCATACCGGCCATTCGGATAACGCGCCAGGTAATTGGTCAGACCGTCGATGGCCTGCAGGTAGCGGCCGTTCTGGTATTGGATTTCCGCAGACTGGAACGTGACGCTGTCCTTTGCGGCAGTATTGACATTGTAGCCCGGCACTGTTTCCAAAAAGGCGAAATACTCCTCCGGGCGGTTGAGATCCCGCACGTAGATCTCTTCGATGGCTGCCAGGGCGTCCTTGGCTTCGATATTTTCCGGGTTGTTGGAAAAAACCTGCTTGTAGTAATTCAGGGCTGCGTTGGTATTCCCCTGGTTGTAGGAGATAAGACCCAGTTTAAGCAGCGCCTGATTGATCAGATTGGATTTGCCGCGAAAATCGGTCACCAGTCGCTTCAGGGGTGGAATTGCCTGATCCAGGCGCCCCATTTCGATGTAGGTGTCGCCGATCTGAAACAGCGCATCATCCGTGTACCGGCTGTTGGGGTAGCGGGTAACCAGGTCTTCCAGGGCGATCACTTTGTCCAGCGGATTGCCTTGCAGGCCTTTGATAATGGCTTTTTGGTAAATGGCATATTCGTGGCCGTTGTATTTCTTGTCGATGGCCTCGTTATAGTACACCAGGGCGTCTTTGTATTGGTTGCGTTTGAAATGGCAGTCGCCCGAACGCAGGATGGCGTCGCCGAGCACGCCTGACTTGATCTGGTCGGATTGAATCCGGGTGAAGTTGCGTTTGATCCCGTCCACGCTCGATTTGAAATTGCTCAGTGCGCTGGCATAATCATCGAGTTTCAGGTAATTGTACCCCTGGATGTATTGTCCCATCATCAGGCTGCTTTCATCCGGCAGATCGTTGAAGTTTTTGGCTGCATTGAGGAAAACAGACATGTGGTTTTTGCTGAAGTTGTATTCTCCGGCTTCATTCGATATGGAACCGAGCCAGAAAGAACACAGGGCTGCAGTCCGTTTGTTCAGCGGGTATTCCAGCGATTTATTGAAAAAGCGCCGGGCCTCATCCTGCTGGTTGTTCTGGTACAGTTGCAATCCCCGGAGGTAAGTAACCTGCTGATAGGTTTCGTTCAGGCGGGGTGTACGGTTTTTCACCGCTTCGAGGGTTGCGATCGCGCGGTCGTAATCCCGGGTATTGAGGAAGACCTCGCTCATGAGGGCCTGGGCATCTTCGTAGTATTTGGAGCCGGCCGGGATTTTTTGCAGGGCAATAAGCGCATCCCGGTCGTATTTCAGTTCGTAACTCAGTTTGGCATAGTTGAAAAGGGCATCCTCTTTGACAGAGGGGTCGTTGTTGAGGCTGGAAGCCTGCCCGAAGGCATTGCGGGCAGCAAATTTATTGTTGGTGCGCAGGTAACAATCGCCCAAATGGTACAGGCCGTTTTGTCCGAGCAGACTGTCCTGTTTGGTGAGTTGCTCAAAATTATCGATCGCCTGTTTGTAATAGCCGTTTTGGTATTGGGTGTAGCCCAGCTGGTAGTAATCGGCGGCGCGAAGCGTGGCGCCGTTTGTGGCGGCATATTCGAGGTAGGGCAAGGCGCGTTTGAAATCGCCTTTTTCAAAATAAGCCTGTCCGACCAGTTGATTCAGTTCTGCGCGGTTGCGCAGCTGATCGTCTTTGGCCTTGGCGCCGCCGTAGGAAATCACGAGATCGTATTGTTTGCGGGCAAAATAGATCTGCGTAACGTAATAAGGTACGCTGCGGCCGTACTCCTTGGACGATTCACAGCGCTGGAATGCTTTGGCGGCATCGTCGTATTTGCCCTCGAAGAATGCACAGCAGCCGTAGTAGTAGTTGGCCGGGAGGTACCATTCGCTGCGGTTATTGTCCTTGAGGCCGGTGAACATCACCTTGGCCTGGGGAAAGCGCTTGGTCACAAAGTAACTATATCCCTGTTTGAAGCGGATCTCGTCGCGCAGGGCGCCGGAAGCGGCATCAGTAGGCGCCATAGCGTAGTATTCGAGCGCCTGGGCGTACTTTTTGGCGTTAAAATAATAGTCGCCGATCTCGAGAGCGGCCTGACTGGACTCGGGCGCCGGCGCCTTGTCGCGCAAAAAATCATAGACTTGTTTTTCCGCCTCGGGTTGTTCGAGGCGCACGGCGCACTTGGCGTGATACAATTCTGCATCCGTCTTCAGCGCCTGCCATTCCGGTTCATTGACCGGGCGCACCAGGTCCATCGCCGAGCGGAATTCTTTTTGTGCCAGGCCGTACAGGCGCTGGTTGTAAAAATCCACCCCGCGCTTGTAGGCCAGGTTGGCTTCTGTGAAGACGGTGGTTTGCTGGGAAAACAGCAGAAATGGGACCAGAAAAAGGGAGAAAAAGGAAATGCCTTTCCGAAGAATCATATTAGCAGGTATTTCGAATTTTGGATAAATGCTTTTTAAACGCGCAAAACCGTGGCGAAAATATGGAAAGCCCTGAAAAGTTATTGCTCTGCCCGGCAGATTGAGACATATACCCGACAATT
>CAYVDV010000021.1:4696-23766 GCA_964450465.1 uncultured Saprospiraceae bacterium | reverse complement strand
ACCATGATCTGGGTTTCGCCTTTGACGAAGCGCTGCATTTCGAAGTCCTTGTCGGCGGCCTTCATCTTGCCGTGTACGATGCTGATCTGGTATTGTGGGGGCGGGAAGTCGCGGCTCAGGGCTTCATATCCGCTCATGAGGTTGAGCATGTCGGCTTTTTCCGTTTCTTCGATCATGGGGTACACCACATACACCTGCCGGCCCTTGGCGATTTCTTCGCGCATAAAGCCCTGCACGCGGAGGCGGTGGTGCTCGGTTTTGTGGATGGTGGTGATGGGTTTCCGTCCGGGCGGCAGCTCATCGATGACGGACACGTCGAGGTCGCCGTAAACCGTCATGGCCAGGGTGCGCGGGATAGGTGTTGCGGTCATAACCAGCACATGAGGCGGCAGGCCGGCGCCTTTTTTCCAGAGGGCGGCGCGTTGCTCCACACCGAAGCGATGCTGCTCGTCGGTAATGGCCAGGCCCAGGTTTTTGAACTGCACCCAGTCTTCGATCAGGGCGTGGGTGCCGATGACGATGTGCATCTCGCCTGCGACGAGTTGTTCGAGGATGGCGGCTCGTTTTTTACCCTTGACGGTACCGCTCAGGAAACCCACATTGATGCCGAGCTCGCCAACGAGTTCGGTGATGCCTGCAAAATGCTGCTGCGCCAGGATCTCGGTGGGCGCCATAAGGCAGGCTTGATAGCCGTTATCCAGCGCGATAAGCATGCTCATGAGTGCAACGACCGTTTTTCCGGAGCCTACATCACCCTGGACCAGGCGGTTCATCTGCTGCCCGGCGGCCAGGTCTGAACGGATCTCTTTGATCACCCGTTTTTGTGCATTGGTGAGCTCGAAAGGCAGTTTTTCGTGGTAGAAACTGTTGAAGTAATCGCCTATTTTTTCAAATACAAAGCCCTTGCTGCTGTCTTTCCGGCGGCGGCGGATCTGGAGCAGGCGAAGCTGGAGGAAGAAGAGTTCCTCAAACTTGAGCCGGCGGGTGGCGGCGTCGAGTTCCTGCTGGTTTTCGGGAAAGTGGATCTTTTGGAGGGCTTCCCAGCGCGGGGCAAGGCGATAGGCGTCCAGCATGAAATCGGGGAGCGTTTCGGGGAGATCGGTTCGGCTGAGGCCGTCGAGCAGGGTGCGGAGGAGTTTCCGCAGGCCTTTGGCGTCCAGGCCTTTTTGCGTGAGTTTGTCGGTGGAGGGGTAAACGGGATCAAAGGTGCGGGCCGACTGGATATTTTCGGGCGTGAGTTCCTCCATTTCCGGATGCGGGATATTGAAGCGTCCGTTGAAAACACTTGCCCGGCCGAATACTACGTATTCTTTGCCCACTTTCAGGTTGCGCTCCAGCCAGGTAATGGCCTGGAACCAGATGAGCTCGATAGAGCCCGACTCGTCGCGCAGGGTACCTACCAGGCGTTTGGCCCTGCCCTCGCCTGCGGTTTCCAGGCGGCGAAGGATGCCCTTCACCTGATACTGCTCGCCTTCCGTCTGGATATCCCGGATGCGGTGGAATTTGGTGCGGTCGATATAACGAAAAGGGAAGTGAAACAGCAGATCGCCCAATGTAAATACCCCGAGCTCCTTCTTGAGCACGTCGGCGCGCTGCGGGCCTACGCCTTTGAGGTATTCGATGGCGGTATCCAGAAGCAAGTTATTGAGTGATTGAGTGATTGGGTGATTGAGTGATTGGCTTTAACGGGAGGATGAAGAGGAGCGGGCCTTTGCACAGACTTTTACTATTTCAAGGGATTCCTGTTCCAGGCGCTCTCTTTCAGCCCCGATGTCAATTTGCGCATCATTAATTATTTCAAGCCAAAGCTGGCTTTCATCGGCTTCTTCTACAACTATACTCATTTTGGAATAAAACTCAGCCCTTGAACGAGCCCTGCAAGCCGCCCGGTAATTCGCTGCTACTGAAGTTGAGGACTTGACCAGTTGATAAACAATGACCCGGGTGGCCGCGGTCTGAGGCAGGCTGTTACAATAGATAATCACATCAGAAGCGAACTTTTTTGTCCTTCTTCGAAATAGCTCATTAAACTCTTCCTGTTTCATGTGCGGTATATTTCATGAATTAATTTCCACTCAATCACTCAATCACTCAATCACTCAATCACTCAATCACTCAATCACTCAATCACTCACTCACTCACTCACTCACTCACTAAAACCCTCCGCAAATATAACAGAATTTGTTTTAAATACGCGCTCTTTTCACCACCAGGGTTGCCGTCAGCAGATCGTGCAGGCTTTGCCGTTTTTCGTTAAAGAACATAAGTAAAAGCCCGAGCAGGAAAATCCCGAACGAAATATAGCGCAGCAAATACCGCCCGGCGCCCTGCCAGAAGCTGATGCGCCCGCCCGCTTCGTTGGTGACGATGATGCCCATCACGCGTTTGCCGAAGGTGGCCTGCCGGCTGCCGCTTTCCAGCAGGGCAAAATACAGCCAGGTGACGACCACCGGGCCGATGAACCCGAGGGAGAACAGAAAAAAGAAACCGCAAATAGGTAACAGGATGATCGAGTCGATCAGAATTGCCCAGAGCCGGTCAAAAAAGGTGGCATAACGAACTTCGGTGTGGGGAGAATCAATGATGTACATAAACAGGCTGGTTTTCAGTTGAACGTTTGATTTCGTCCGTTCAAAAGTACATCTTCGGCAAAGAGGGCACAAGCGTTTTCGTCGAAGGAAAGACCATGTACTTCCGATTTGTGGCGCTGTTGCAGCTGCCCCGGTCCTGCTCCAACAAAAAATCCCGACCGGAAGGTACCGGCCGGGATCCCGGCTGCGCCAAAAAATGTGGGAAGCGGCGACAGCCCAGTTTCATTATCGGGGCAAATGCAACAGGCAGCGGGCAGATCGTACGCCTGCCCGCTGCCTGTTGTTGAAGATGTTGTTTTGAGCTTAGCGCTTATCTACTTTCTGGGTCTTGAGCACCCGCCGTTTGCGGTCCTGGATCTGTGCCAGATACATGCCTTTGGGCAGGTCGGCAACCAGCAAGGACTCGCCTTTGACAAAGTCGAATTCTTTTACTTTTTTGCCTACCAGATTAAAAATTGCGATATAACCAACGGCGTCGTTGTTGTCATTTACCGAGATATATTCCGCGGTTGGATTGGGGTAAATGGATAGGTCTGCCTTCGTGGAATTTTGGGCGGTAAGTGCCGCACTGAAAAGCAGAAAAAAGAAAACGGGTAACAAATGTTTCATCGGCAACGCTAATTTAGCACGAAAAGTAAAGACAAAAACCCGGCCGCACAACCATTGGTTCTGGATTTTGGAAAAAATTAACTACTAAGACACAATAAATTTGCAAATAGCTGCTTCGAAGCCCCTTTTTTTCCGAAATTATCTGCTGCCAATGTCTCCGGATGGCGTTAAAAGTGAAAGTCTTTGCCGGTCGCGATGTCCATCAAGCAGATCGGCATACGTCATTTCCAACGCATCCTTCCGGCGAATAATTTGCGTGATACTGACGGTTCGAACCCGGCCTTCGCGGTTCATTACATAATCGTTTTCCGGGTCGCCTATGCTGCCTGTCTGGTGTAAATTTAAGATGTCGGGGGCAATATCCGGGCTGAGTTCCTCCGGTGGATGTGTCTGAAGCCAGTCCCGAAACAGCAACTCCCGCCGGGTTTGCATCGGGGCGGGATAAAGTGTGGCCGAGCACCAGAAATGGGGTTGTCTAAATGGAAGGTTTGTCAGATGGCGTTGTGTGCCGTCCCAGCGAAATTCGGCGACACGGCCGGGCTGAAAAAGCAGGAAGGTAAACGGTTCGATCTGCCCGAGCGGGTAGTCGGCAAAAAAAGCATCGGGGTCGGACCAGTCAAAAAAGTCGAGCAGCAACAGTCCGCGGCTGCGCCGGTAGGGCGGCAAATGCTTGTGTTTCACAAATGCGCCATTGAGCAGGCAGGCCGTGCGCCCATCGCCGGCTGCTGCGATCCAGGTGCCACCGGCTTTGGTATCCCTGGGAAACAAAAGTCTGCCACCAGGCGCGGGTGCACTGGAGATGTGCGCGGGGGAGCGACTGGGCGCTTCATCGCGGTTATGGGTCAGTATGAAACCATCCCGGTGCGGGAGATAGGTAACGGTACACATGGGCAGGTCTTTTTGCCTTTGCGCCTCCGCGGTAAGATTCAAGCAACTACCGGCCGCTGCTCCGGTTCATCTGATACATGGCCAGATTAACCAGTCCGAGCCGCTGCAGGTAGTGGTTGAAAGATACCCGCAATACCCCGAGTCCGTACTTCATGCTCCGGCGAAAGTTGATGCTGGATGCTTCTTTAAAATACTTTGTCGGGCAGGTCACTTCGCCGATATCGAAACCGGCATAAATGATCTGGGAGAGCATTTCATTGTCAAAAACAAAATCATCGGAGTTTTGGTTGTAGCGGATCGTTTCGAGCACCCCGCGGCTGAAGGCCCGGTATCCGGTGTGGTATTCCGACAGTTTGTAGTGCACCAGCGTGTTCTGGGCAAAAGTGAGGAAGCGGTTGGCGATGTACTTGTACATAGGCATGCCGCCCTTGCGCGCGCCCATGCCCAGAATCCGGGAACCCAGCACCACGGGGTACAGTTCCTCGCCAATAATATTTACCATGGAGGGAATGAGCTTCGGGGTGTACTGGTAGTCGGGGTGCAACATGATCACAATGTCGCCGCCAACTTCGAGTGCTTTGTTGTAAAGGGTTTTCTGGTTGCCGCCGTAGCCTTTGTTTTTTTCATGCACCAGCACGTGCTGAATGCCCAATTGGCGGGCCAGATCCGCCGTGTTATCGCGACTGTGGTCGTCGCAAAGGATTACTTCATCCACCAGATCAAACGGGATCTCCCGGTACGTTTGCTCCAGGGTCTTGGCGGCATTATAGGCGGGGAGTACAACAACGACTTTTTTTCCTTTGTACATGATGTTATACGGTACCTGTGCCGCGCCATTTGGCGTGGCACAGGTTCTGATGCGCTTTTATGTTGTTAATCAGGCCGTTTCCGTGCTTTCGGCTTCGGGTTGCCCGGCTTGTTCTTCGGATTCAGGCGCTTCGGTTTCTTCCTGGCCTTTTATTTCCTCAAAAATACCGTTCTCCTGCATGAATTTGAACCACTTGAGACACTTCTTGATGTCGTTGATATGCACCTGGTCGCGGTCGTGCTCGGGCAGGATTTTGGTAAAATAATCGCGCAGTTCGACGCTGTTGGAATCCAGGGAAACCGGCGGTGTCGTTTCCTGCGAGTCGAGCATTTTCTGAAACACATCAGCCAGGGGAAGCGTGCCTTCGTCGGTATCGACGTAAACGGCCACGGTACCTAATGGGGTGATCTGGTTTTGGCGTACCGGCACAAAGCGCGTGCGCTTCTCCTTCCGGTCTTCAATCACCAGTCCGTTGTTTCGGGTGCTAACCAGTTTGTGCACCCCGGGCACGCCGGCGATAACGAGAAATTTGTCTAAGTTCATATTTGTTTGGTTGTACGGTTCCGGACTCAAACCGTCATGATCTCCTTTTCTTTAACCGTTACAATCTTGTCCACTTTTTCCACATACGTATTGACCATGTCCTGCAGCTCGGATTCCTTGCGCTTGCCAAAATCCTCCGGCAGGCCGTCCTTTACCGCTTTTTTAACCTGGTCGAGCCCCTTGTGCCGGGCATTGCGCACGCCTACTTTTGATTCTTCGCCCGCATGTTTGGCTTTTTTTACCAGTTCCTTCCGGCGCTCTTCGGTGAGTGGCGGGACCGACAGGCGAATAATCTCGCCATCGTTGTTGGGCGTGATACCGATATTGGAATTGATGATCACCCGCTCAATCGGGCCCAGCATGTTCCTTTCCCAGGGCTGGATCGTGATCGTACGGGCATCCGATACCTGGATATTGGCCACCTGGGGAATGGGAACAGGGCTCCCGTAGTATTCCACCATAAGGTCCTGCACAATGGCTGTGGATGCCTTGCCGGTGCGCAGCTTGGCCAACTCGTGCTCGAGATGTTCCAATGCCTTATCCATTTGTGCCTTGGCTTCGGCCATAATCTTATTTACTTCTTCCATAACTTAGGTGATTTGTCCAGATAGAAATCCGAAGTGAAATTTTTTCGGCGCGCAAATTTCCGAAGTTTTCCGCGTTTATCGGAATCAAAGCCTTGAAAATGTATGCGCCGCTGACATTCAGTCATTTGAATTTTGCAGGATGCGCACAGATTTCCGAAATGTGCGTACCTTTTCGCACAAAATATAAAAAAACCGTTATACCGCTAAAGTACCCGACCCGCAAGCCTGCTCATGCCGGAATTACAGGAAATAAAACGCACGTTGACCCGTATCGACAAGTTGGAACGGGAAGTCAACCTGAAACAGCTGCAGATCAACAGCCTGCTTGCTATCACGCAGGCTATTAATGAAAACGTGTCGGCTGAGGGCTTGTTCAATATGTACAATTCCTTCCTTCGCTGGGAAATCGGTATCCGGAAAATGGCGCTTTACTTCAAGGAAGGGGAACGCTGGGAATGCAAAACCATGCTGGGTGTGGACGAGCAGCTGCTCCAACACGATATTAACCTGGAACTGCCCTACTTCCGCTCGACCCGCGGTCTCGAACAATCCGAACACCCCCTGATCCGGGAATTCGACCTTGTGGTGCCGGTTATGCACAAGAACGAACCAATCGCCTACGCTTTCATCGGAGGCTTTCTGGATGAAGACGACGTGTATAACAAGGTGCAGTTTGTCACGACGATCACCAACGTGATCGCCGTGGCGATCGAGAACAAACGGCTCTTCAAAACCCAGATGCGCCAGGAGATCGTCAATCGCGAGGTGGAACTTGCCGCCGAGATACAGCGTACGCTGGTGCCTTCGCGCCTGCCTTCGGGTAAGCAATATCAGCTTTCGAGTATTTACAAACCCCACTTTGCCGTAGGCGGAGACTACTACGATGTCATCGAATTTCCCGATGGGACCATCCTGTTTTGTATTGCCGACATTACCGGAAAAGGCGTTGCAGCTGCGTTGCTCATGGCCAATTTCCAGGCCAATTTGCGCGCGCTGGTCACCCGTTGCCAGACCCTGGAAGAAATTGTCCGGGAAATGAATGCCGCCGTGCATCGCGTCACCCAGGGCGACCGCTTCATCACCCTTTTTCTGGCCCGTTACGACGTCCACTCCCGCACCTTGCACTTTATCAATGCCGGCCATACCCCGCCGCTCCTGATCAGCAACGGAGATGTTACTCCGCTGAAAAACGGATGCACGGTGCTTGGCTGGATGCCCGAACTGCCCTTTCTGGATATCGGCGGGGTATGCCTGACCGATGAAGCCCTGATCTTTTCCTACACCGACGGCCTGACCGATGTGCTGAACGATGCCGGCGAAGAATTCAGCGAGGAAAAACTGACCGCTTTCCTGCTCCAAAACACCCAACTCGACGCCAAAGATCTGAATGCCAAATTGCTCGACTATGTGGAAGCCTATCGCGAACGGCAACCATTCCCCGACGATATCACCGTGCTGACCTGCAAGCTCTTCAAATAGCCGGCAGCCCGGCCTTTGTTTACGATCCATTCAACTACCAGTTCCGTGAAAAAAGAACCCTTCCAAGTTTCCGTTAACAGCCACTACCAGTTTGAAATCCAGCCGGATGAGGCCAAACACCTCGATGCTGTTCCCGACGGCGATCAGGCTTTCCACCTCCTGGAAAACGGACAGGCTTTCCACGCAGAATTGCTCGAGGCCGATTATACCAACCGGACCTATACCCTGCGGATCAACGGGACCAAATACACCGTTAACATCGCCGATTACTACGAACGCCTGGTCCAGAAACTGGGTCTTTCTGCTGCCGGCGGTCACAAGATCAATTCCGTTAAAGCTCCGATGCCCGGTCTGGTGATCAGCATCCTGGTTCAGCCCGGCCAAAGCGTACAAAAAGGTGACCCGCTGATCATCCTGGAGGCAATGAAGATGGAAAACGTGATCAAAGCCGCCGGTGAGGGCATTGTCAAGTCGGTGAATGCCAAAAAAGGACAACCGGTTGACAAGGGATTTACCCTGCTCGAGTTCGAATAACTTATCTATAGCTATGAAAGTACTGAAAATTCTCCTCTATATCCTCCTGGGGGTAATTGCCCTGTGGATGATCCTGGGCATTTTTGCCACCAAAGACTACCATATCGAGCGCAGTATCGCCATCGATGCACCCAAAGACCTGGTTTACGATCAGGTGCGGCATTTCAAAAATTTCGAAAACTGGTCGCCTTGGGCCGCTATCGACCCAGCCATGAAAGTTAGCGTGGAAGGCACCGACGGCGAGGTGGGTGCAGTATATAAATGGGCCGGCAACGATGATGTAGGCTCGGGCCGGCAAACGATCACCGCCCTCCAGCCCGACCGCATCGATATCGACGTTCAGTTTACCGAGCCTTTTGAAACCCAATCGCCGACCCATTTTTCCTTCCGGGAGGACAGTGCCGGCACAAACGTCGTCTGGGCATTCGAAATGCACGTGCCCTTTCCCTGGAACGGCCTGGTTATGTTTACCGATGTGGATGCCGGTGTCGGCAAGGACTACGCCCTCGGCCTGGAAAACCTGAAAAAAGTGTGCGAGGCCATTGTGCATAAAAAATACCGGGGCTACGAAGTGGCCGTGGTGGATATGCCGGAGCGCTATTACGCCGGCGTACGCAAAACCGTTTCTTTTACAGATATGCCGGCGTTTTTTGACACCAATCTCAAAAAGGCCCTCGAATTGGTGCAAAAAAGTGGCGATTCGCTGAGCGGCGCACCCTGCGGCCTGTACTGGAGCTACGACGAACAGGCCGGCACTTCCGATATGGCCGCCGCCGTGCCGGTATCATCGGAGCAGCCGCCTGCCCGCGGCCTGCAGGTATTTAAGGTCGGCGGCCGAAAAGCCTTCGTGATCGACTATTTCGGCGCCTACGAGAAAAGCGGCGAAGCGCATTACGCCATGGACGACTATATGTCGGAAAAGGGACTGCAAAATGTTCCTCCTATGATCGAAGAATATATCACCGGGCCTGCTCAGGAACCGGATACCAGCAAATGGTTTACCCGGATCATCTATTTCGCCGAGCCCAAGCCAAATCCGGAAACACCACCCGGTGACTGAAATTTAAACACGCTCTCTAAAACCTTACCCGCACCGCAGCCGTCCAGCCCCACCAGGCGGAAAGCCAGCCGTCCGCGTTTTGGTTTTGGCTGAGCCAGTTTCTTCCCACTACGCGCTCGCGAAGAGGGACGGAAGCCGGCCGGGCCGGGTCGGCCACAAAAAGGTTGGCGCTGGGGCCGCCGGCAATCGACAGGTGTTTTCCGAGATTTAGGTCGAGCGCCATGGCGACCTGCCCCCATTCCTGCCAGTTGTCGGCGTGATTGCCTTCGTTCAGGTGCCGGGCAATGACGTCGAAACTCAGTCCGCTCCAGCTGCTCATCCGGGCGCGGGTGCCGAAGCCAAGGCCATAGGCCCAGAACCGGCGGTCCGCCGGGCTTTCCGGATCCATGCCGGCAGTCAGGATCGTGTAGAACCCGGGCACGCCCGACTTGAAGGCCGCATTGACGCCAAGCACATCATTGGCACTGCCTTCAAGCACGACGTAGCCGCCATGCTGTGACAGGTTGAGCAAGCCGAATTGGGCTCCTTTGATTTCCCGGGCAAAATTGAACAAGCCAACCTGAACGCCCCGGGCCTGTCCGGCGCGATTGAATACGCCGGCTATTTGTACGCCGCGCAGGGTGTCGGCGGTGTTGCCTATCCCGGCGATCTGTGCGATGCCGTTGCGGGCGTGGTTGAGTACGCCGGCGACCTGGCTGCAGGCCGGACCGTGCGGCGCCAGATTGAGTACGCCGGCGGCCTGGAAAGTACCTGCAGCGGCGAACCCGGCATAATTGCTCACCCCGGCCAGTTGCGCTCCCCAAAGCGTATCTCCGGTAAAGTTGTACACCCCGGCAATTTGAACGCCGGCAGCGTTATTGCCCAAACCGTTGAACACCCCGGCGGCCTGGACACCGGTCAGGTTATCCCCCGTGATATTGAATAGCCCGGCGACCTGTACGCCTTGCACATTTTCCCGGTTGATGTTGCCCAGGCCACCGAGTTCCAGCACCTGATTGCCGCGGGAATATCCGGCCAGGATATTCAGCGAGTAGTCGTTGATTACATTGCCGCTCAGGCGGTGATTGGTGCCAAGTACCGGCAGGAAAGATACCTGCGCATACCGATGCAGGGAATCGCGCACATTCAACACGGACAACTTTTGAGAGGAGCGCACGAAAAGGTCTTCCAGCTGGGTTGCCACGCGGTTGACCTCTGCCCCAAAACCGGGCTTGGCGGCGGATGCCGGCACATCTACATGAAGGTCGAGTTTGACCAGTCGCGGCGTTTGCGACGTAACCTGCAGCACCGTATCGCGGTAAGCCAGTTTTGACACTACAATTTCGGAGCGTTCGCCGACGGAGAGTTCGTAGTAGCCGTGTTTGTCGGTGGTGGTGGAGCGCAGGGTTTTGCGGTCATACACCGTCACATTAGCCATCCGTTGGCCGGTTTTCTGGTCGCTGATATAGCCGCTGAGTTTCTTATCCTTTTTTTTCTGCCGTTTCAGGATGAGGTATTCACCGTTTTGCCGGAACGTGTAGTCGTTACCCAGCACAAAAAGCAGGGTTTCGCGCACGGTCCAGTCCTCGGCTACCAGGGTAACGCGCCGGTTGCCGTCAATAATATTGGCATTATACGACCATTCGAAATTGCCTTCGCGGGCAATGGTTGCAAGGGCTTCCTTCAGGGGTGTTTGATCAAACCGGACGGCGATGGTGCGTTCGAGCACATCGGTTGCTTGCGCTTGCATCGCGAGGCACAGACAAAGAAAGAGCACTGCAAGCCGGATATTGTTTTCAATTCGCATTGGACCAGACCTGTTTTTATTCTTCCCCGCAACTTTCTCCATCCAGAGTATAACCGTTTTCCACTTTTTCCACCGAGATCGAAAAGGATTGGGAAACGAGTTCCAGCACCCGTTCGAGGGGAAGGTTGAGGTAGCGGGCAGTGAGGGGACAGGTTTCGAGTTGTTTGTTTTTCAGCACAATGGTAACGCCATACGCTTTGCTGAGTTGTTGGATTACCGTACCCAGCGGGGTGGCTTCAAAGCGAAACATCCTGCTTTGCAAATCCGGAACACCCTGAGCCGGTGTTGTTCGGACGAGCGTGCCGCTCGTAAGGTTGCAGGTTGCCTGCTCGCCGGGGGTCAGGAGCAGCGATTGTCCGTTTCGGCTGACCCGCACCTTGCCTTCGGTAACCGTAACGACGACCTTATCGGGTTCCGTGGTATTATCCACGGTGAAGGCTGTGCCGACCACGATTACTTCCAGGTCTTTGACTTCCACCACAAAAGGCCGCACTGTGTCGTGCGCTACTTCAAAAAACGCTTCTCCTTCGAGGCGAAGCCGGCGCTCGCGGCGGTTGAAGTTGCCGGCCAGGGTAAGTCCGGAGTGTTCACGGAGCGTTACCACCGATCCATCATTCAGCGTGTCAGTCAGGATCGTTCCGGCGGAGGCAATACGGACTGGGTCTGGAGTATTGCCGGTGCGCAACCAATATACTGCAGCCAGGGCCAGGAGAAACACGGCAGCTGCGCGCAGGAAGAAGTTGCGTTGCCAGTGCAGGCCGGAGTTGCCGCCCTTCCGCTGGAGTCTGCTTTTCACCTGTTGCAATGCCTCCTCGGTATTTACCTGCCGGGGAGACGCCGGAAGCCCTTCTGCCGAATGCTCCCAAAGCCAGCGCAGCTCTTCCAGATAGGTCTGGTGTTCCGACGATTCATCCAGCCAGCGGCTAATGGCTTGCTCTTCCTCGGCACTGCATTCACCGGCCAGGTGTTTGGCCAGCAATTCATCTATTTTTTCGTCAAAAAGCGCCATACTGGTGCAGGTTTAGGATCAAAAAATTCAAGCCAACAGATACCATAATGCGATTACGCCAAAAAATGTGATCAGATAATCGGCGAGTTGAACCCGCATTACGCGCAGGGCCTTGCCCATTTGGGTTTCCACCGTTTTGATGGAAATGCCGAGCTGATCGGCAATTTCCCGGTACTTCAGCGATTCGAAGCGGCTCAGTTCAAAAATATGCCGGCACTGCGGAGGCAGGGCGTCCATCGCGCGCTGAAAGCGTTCGCGGAGTTCGGGTGCTGTGTCGTCGGGCATGGTATGCATGGCATCCGGTTGTTGTGCGGTATAATCCAGGTACTTCGATCGTACATGTTGGGCCCGGAGCCGGTTGAGGCACGCATTATGCACCGAACGGTACAAATACGCCTTGAGCGACCAGTTCACCTTGAGTTGTACGCGCGACTCCCACAGTTTTACAAAAGCCTGTTGTACCAGGTCTTCCGCCTCATCCATATCGCCGCCGACCAGGCGGCAGGCATAATGGCAGAGGGGTTGATACCAACGCCGGAAAACCGAATCAAATGCCGCCTCATCGCCGTGCCGGAGCGCTGGCACCAAAGTGTTTTCGTCTTGATACTTCAACATGTACGGGTTTTGTTGCAACTAAGACACGCAAGCTATGGTCTTACCCTGACCGCGTCAGTAAAATTTCCCACTGTTTCTTCGGGGCGAAAATGGATTTTTTTTTCGGGACGTCAGGGTAAGTTACAGGCTGCGTGTCTTTAGTTCGATTCTTCAAATTAATTACGGGCGACCCCAAATGGCCCGGAAAGTGCCTTTTGCACGGCACTTTCCTTTGCATTTCATTTGACACTAATTTATTCCAGCTATGTTGCAAAAAACGAAAATCTTCTTGCTTTCTTCCTGCATTGCCTTGCTTGGCAATGCCGCCTTCGCACAAAATTTCACCCAAACAATGAAAGGTACGGTCCTGGACAAGACCGTGAAAACACCGCTTGTAGGGGCCACCGTGGTGCTGCTCGATGCGGAAAAAACCACTGGCGCCATGACCGACACCGACGGCCGCTTTCGCCTGCCTGCCATTCCGGTGGGCAAACACACGCTCCGGGTGACTTATCTGGGTTATAAAGAGGCTGTAATCCCCAATATTACGGTTAATTCCGGAAAAGAAACCGAACTGGTCATTGAACTGGAGGAAGATTTCCTGACCACCAAAGAAGTGGTTGTACGGGCCAAAGTAGAAAAGCAAAAACCGCTCAACGAGCTCTCGACCGTGAGTGCGCGGACTTTTTCCGTCGAAGAAACACAGCGCTTTGCCGCCGCTGTGAACGATCCTGCCCGCATGGCCTCTTCTTTTGCCGGCGTAGCCACAGCCGACGACGGCAACAATACGATCGCAATCCGGGGCAACGCGCCCAACGGCTTGCTCTGGCGCATGGAAGGGGTGGATATCCCGAACCCGAACCACTTCTCCGCTGTGGGCACTTCGGGCGGCGGCATTTCGATCCTCAGCGCTCAGCTGCTGAGCAATTCCGACTTCCTTACCGGCGCTTTTGCGGCGGAGTACGGCAATGCGCTGTCGGGCGTTTTCGACCTCAAACTGCGCAAGGGTAATTCAGAAAAACGCGAATATACCCTCCAGTTGGGATTACTGGGTCTGGATGCTGCCGTAGAGGGCCCTATGCGCATAGGCAAGCAGACGGGTTCTTATCTGGTCAATTACCGCTATTCCACCCTTTCCGTTTTGAGCAAAATCGGCGTCAAAATTGGCGACGCAACGACTGATTTTCAGGATCTGTCGTTCAACCTCTGGATGCCCGCCGGAAAACTGGGCCAGTTCACCCTGTTTGGCCTGGGCGGCCTGAGCAAACAAAGCTTTGAAGGGAAAGCGGATTCCACGCTTTGGGATGAAGATCAGAGCCAACAATATGCCTGGGACTATTTAGCCAATACGGGTGTAGCAGGGCTCACGCACAGCCTGGTGCTGGGCGACAATACTTTTCTGAAAAGCGTTGTCGCTGTTTCGGGCACCCGCAACGGCGATCGCACGGATGAATTTCAGCACGACTACTCCGTCCGCCGGTTGTTTGACGGTCATCACGATCAGCTGCGCACGACGGTTTCCTCTGTACTGACCCACAAATTCAACGCCCGGCATCTTGTGCGTGCAGGCGCTTATGTCAGCGTACTTGATTACAACCTGCAGCAGCGGCAATGGGATGACGATGCCGAACGGCTGGTGGAACAAGTCAAAAACACCGGAACCACGACTTCTCTCGATGCCTTCGCACAATGGCAATATCGCGCTTCCGAGCGCCTCACCCTCAATGCCGGCGTACATGCCATCGGACTGTTTCTCAATAAGACCTATTCCCTGGAGCCCCGGGCGGCCCTGAAATACGCCTTCGACGAACGCCACACGCTGAGCCTGGGCTATGGCCTTCACGGGCAAATGCAGCCGCTGGGCCTTTATTTCATCCAGGACGAACAAAAAAACCTGCCCAACCGAAATTTGGGGTTCACCAAAGCCCACCACCTGGTGCTGTCGTACGACCAGTCGCTGCCGGGAAACTGGCACCTCAAGCCGGAATTGTATTTCCAGGCGCTGTTCAACGCTCCGGTCAGCCGGGATGTCGCAGATGCGTTCTCAGCCCTGAATGTCTTTGACGGGTTTGCGGGCGAAATCCTGAAAAATGGCGGCAAGGGCCGAAACTACGGGGTAGAGCTCACGGTGGAAAAATTCCTGTCCGACGGGTTTTACTTCCTGTTCTCCGGCGCATTGTTCCAATCCAAGTATCAGGGCTCCGACGGGGTGTGGCGGAATTCCCGCTATAATTCCAATTTTGTCAACAGCCTGGTGAGTGGTAAGGAATGGAGTTGGAATCGCGGACAAAAAAACCGCACTATCGGCGTCAGCCTGAAGCTCACCTACACCGGCGGCCACCGCGAAACCCCCATCGATCTGGATGCTTCCATTGCACAGGGGAAGACGGTTTATGACGAAACCCGCGCATTTGAGGACCGTATGCCCAGCTATTTCCGGCTCGACACCGGTATTCGCCTTAAACGCAACTACGAACACCTGACCACTTCCCTGGCACTGGATATCCAGAATACCACGAACCGGCAGAATGTGTTCGGCCGTTATTACGACAACAAATCCCAAACTATTAAATACTGGTACCAGGCGCCGTTGATCCCGGTGTTGAGTTACCGGTTAGAGTTTTGAGTTTTGGGTTTTGAGTTTTGAGTTGGTTCACCTTCCCGGTTATTCCCGGCTGGTTTGGTCATATGGGGCATACTCCTTTACCACGAAGGTGAGCCAACGCAAAATTCAAACTGTTTACGGGTTCTTCGTCAATTGGTAGTATAGCGATACCAGGGAGGCTACCATGAGGAAGATCGTCAGAAAAACGGCAAAGAGCGGTCGTTCGAGGCCCATTTTGGCATCCAGCCAGCGGCCTGCGAGGACGCCGATGAGGCAGGCGCCCAGCAATTGAAAAGCTAACCCGCCGTAGCGGCCCCAGTCTTTAATTGCGGACTTCTTCTTTTCCTCCGGAGATTTTGGCGCTTGTAGTTGCGGCATTGTTTTCGGCTTTAACATCGGCATTTTTCACAACGCCATTTGCGCCGCCGGTTTCCATTTTACAGGCTACGTTGAACTTGGCGCCGCTTTGTACCAATAATTTGTTGGTGGTGATTTCGCCTTCGACTTCTGCCGTTTCGCGAACGTTGAGCAGTTCTGTTACCTGGAGGTTGCCTTTGAATCGCCCTTCGATCACGGCATTCTGGCAGCGGATTTCTCCTTCGACAGCGCCTGTTGGGCCAATAATGACTTTTGCTTTGCAGTTGAGTTTGCCTTTGATCGTGCCGTCAACGCGTAAATCATTATCACAGCGCAGCGAGCCTTCTACAACAGTGCCCTTTACAAGGGTGTTCAATGCGTTCGATCCGGCGGAGGTTGAAGTTTTGGGTTCGTCTGTACTTTTAGTACTGCCAAACATAGCGTTTTGATTTTTATATGGTCAGCGAACAAAACGGGGAAGGAAAATGGCCTGTTTAGACAGGCAAAACACAAATTTTGTTCGAAACAAAAATGAAAAAGATTTCCGGGTTGCGCAAACCTACGGAAATCTTTTTCACGAAAACTCCGGGAAAACACGGAGTTATTTTAGAAGTTCGGGCAGTACACCCCGCGGCGTTCGGGTCCGCAGATCTTGTACACCAGCGAAAATTCGAAGGCGCCGTTACCGTTGGATGCCGTGTAGAGGCTGGAGGTGTTGATATCGTAGCTAAAGCCGATGGTAAATTGCTCGTAATCAAAGCGGGTGCTGAGGATGAAAGCGTCCACGAGTTTACCGCTTTCCAGTTTGTTGGCGACACGCGCCCAGGCACCCAACTGGAAGGCCTGGTGGTAGCGGCGGCTGTTGCCCAGCAGGAATTTGAACGAGTTGCCGGCATTCACCTGGAAGGAGGGGCCCTGGAAGAAGGTAACCACACCCGGAACCAGGCCGAAACGCTTGGCTACCATAAATTCACCGCCTGCGTGGAAGGTGAACTTGCTGTACAGCGGGATATTTTGGTTGCCGAAGGACTGGTTTGCCCGGTTCAGGTGGCTGTAAGCGCCGCCGAAGTACAGGTTGTTGTCTTCATCAAAAACGCTGAACCACAAAACGCCTGCCGACATATCAAGGAACAGGAAGTTCGGGTCGTCAATGACTTCGCCCGGCTGGTTCGGGTCGTAACGACCCTGACCGTCGTTTTGGCTCGGCCAGCGCAAAGCGGCGCTGTTGATGCTGCGCTGGCTCACACCGATGTCGGCGCCGAAAACCAGGTAGTGCGCTTTGCGGCGGTAGCCGCCCATTTTTTTAGCATAGGAGCCCGACATGCGAGCCTGCAGCGTAGCGAATTCGGATTCGCCGGCCTTGTCGCCCCACAGGGTACCACCCAAGCCAAAATAATCATAGCGGCCGACAGCCAGCTTCTGATCATAGGAAGCCGAGTAGGTATTGTAGGCATTTTGCCGCAAAACGGAAGACCATTGGTTGCGGTAGTTCGCTACAATACGGTGGTTACAGTTCATCACGCCGGTCATTGCCGGGTTCAGGTTGAGCGGGCTCATGTAGAACTGCGAGAAGTGGATATCCTGTGCTTGACCTGCCGTAACCGACAACAGTATCGCAAGGCTTAGTGTAAGAAGGTGTAGAGTAGTTTTTTTCATAGACAGGCAGACTATGTTGTTTGGTTGAAAACAGCGTACAATATTAGGCGGTGCTGAAAAAACGCCCTAACTTTTTTTGTTAAAGTGTGCAAAGGTAGGTTTTTCAGATTTGGCAAAGAAGAATTCAAACTGTTTTGCGGCTGAATATTCGAAAATTTAACGCCTCCTGGTCGGTACTGTACAATGGAACGAGAAGACTAACGCGAACCGGAGTGGGTGTATTTTGGCGTAAACGTTAAGGTTTATGCTTCGAAAGATGTTTTAACAAGCCGGAACGCTGCTTTGACCCGCGAAAAATCCAGTTTTTTTTGGAAAGATCGCGAACTTTTTTTTCAAATATTCATAAGCGCCTGCTGACCCGGGGCGCCATGTCGTTTTTCCAGGGCAAAAAGCTGTCGTTCAGGATATGCCGCCGGGCTTCGCCAACCAGCCAGAGGAAAAACCCCAGGTTTTGAAGGGTCGCCAGTTGCATGCCCAGGATCTCTTCATTGATAAACAAATGCCGCAGATAGGCCCTGCTGTGCATTCGGCTTGTGGCTACCGGGCTTTGCGCGTCGATAGGGTCAAAATCTTCCTTCCAGCGCGCATTCCGGATGTGTATTATGCCTTCGGCAGTGTACAACACGCCATGCCGGGCGTTGCGGGTGGGTAGCACGCAATCGAACATATCGACACCGCGCGCAATACATTCGAGAATATTTTCGGGGGTGCCCACCCCCATGAGATAACGGGGTTTGCCGGCCGGCAGAATTTCCGTGACCAGTTCCGTCATGGCATACATGTCTTCGGCCGGTTCGCCTACCGACAGCCCGCCGATGGCGTTGCCCTCCCGTTCGAACGAAGCGATCGTTTCGGCGGAGATTTTCCGGAGCTCGGGATAGGTGCTCCCCTGTACGATCGGGAACAAGGTTTGGCTGTAGCCATACAAAGGTGCGGTGGCGTCAAAACGGTCCACACAGCGCTGCAACCAGCGGTGGGTCATTTCCATCGACTTTTTCGCATAGCGAACATCGCAGGGATACGGCGTGCACTCGTCGAAGGCCATGATAATGTCGGCCCCGATGCAGCGCTGGATATCCATAACGCCCTCCGGGGTGAACGTGTGCCGGGAGCCGTCGATATGACTTTGGAAGGTGACGCCTTCCTCCTTGATCTTGCGCCGGTGCGCCAGGGAATACACCTGATAGCCGCCACTGTCCGTCAGGATCGGCTTATGCCAGCCGTTAAAAGCGTGCAAGCCACCGGCCTGCTGGAGAATATCCAGGCCCGGGCGGAGATAGAGGTGATAGGTGTTGCCCAAAATGATTTGCGCCCGTATGGCTTCATCCAGTTCGTGCTGGTGCACGGCTTTAACGGTGCCTGCGGTGCCTACCGGCATAAAGATCGGCGTTTCAATATTGCCGTGGGCAGTTTCGATCAAGCCCGCCCGGGCGCGGCTTTTAGTATCGGTATGTTGCAGGGTGAATTGCATAATATCCGTTTGCGGCAGGATTTCAGATCAGGCTAGGTTGCGATGGCTGTCCAGTTTCAGCAGCACCCCGATCATCAGGGTAAACCCGATCAGAGAGGAGCCCCCGTAGCTAATAAACGGCAGCGGGATGCCGATAATGGGAAACAACCCCATAGTCATGCCGATATTCACAATAAAGTGCACGAAAATAACACCGGCGACGCCATAGGCATATACGCGGGAAAAATTGGAACGCTGCCGTTCGGCTAATTGGGTAATCCGGATCAACAGCAGGACAAACAGCCCGATCACCCCCAGGACACCGACAAAGCCGTGTTCCTCGCCAACGGTACAGAAGATAAAATCGGTACTTTGCTCCGGTACGTACTTCAACTTGGTCATGTTTCCCTGAAACGGCCCTTTACCAAGCAGCCCGCCTGAACCGATTGCCATTTTGGAGTGCAACAGGTTGTATGCGGAGCCGCGGGCGTCGGAAGCCGCTTCGGAAGGGTG
>CAYVDV010000021.1:0-4596 GCA_964450465.1 uncultured Saprospiraceae bacterium | reverse complement strand
GCCGGCCACTGTGTGCATGCCAAAGTTTACAAGCTCCGGCCACCAGATAAGTACAGGCACAAGCAAGGTCAGGATGCCCCACCATACCCGGGTGTTTTGGTATTCCCGGATCAGGCGAAGGTTCACGATCATGATCAGCACGGCAGCCACGTTGGGCGCCGGGTACAACAATCCTAGAATGACCATGAACGCCGTACCGAAACCCAGCGCATACCAGGTGGAAGGGAGGCCTTCGCGAAATAAAACCAGTACGAAGGAGAAGAAAACAAGCCCCGATCCGGTATCTTTTTGCAGGAGAATGATCAAAACAGGTGCCAGGAAAAGGGCGAAAGCATAGATCCTGGTCTTGGTTTCGCGCAATGTTACGCCGGTGGAGCTGAGGTATCCTGCCATGGCCAGGCAGGTGCTGAATTTGGCGATCTCGGAAGGTTGAAAGGAAAATCCGCCAAACTGGTACCAGGCATTGGCGCCGTTCACCTCGCGCCCAAGCACGATCGTGCCGGCCAGTAACACCAGGGAAAAAAGATAGATCGGAATCGCAAATGTCCGCCAGAACGCCCAGTCGGTCATTTGAATAAAAAACAGAATGACCGTGCACACCACGATAAAGAAGAGCTGCTTTCCGGCGTTATTGCCCAGGTCGAAGATCGCGCTGGAGATATTGGGATTGTAATTAACCGAGTAGATCATGAGCCATCCCACCATCACCAGCGCAATGTAGCAGGTGAGTGTGATATAATCCAGATCGCCGATACTGGTTGTGGTATTTCTAAATCCTCTCATGGCCGGTGGCAGTGCGCAGGGCTTACTCCAAAAAGTCGCGTGGGTGAATGTTCGGGTCGCGGGCGGGGTACGCCCCGGGATAGGAGTCCTTTAATTCCGCCAGGAACGACAAGGCTTCCTGACGGGTGTGAAAGGCGCCGACCCGAAGTTTATAATACGGTTTTTCATGTACCCAATCGGCTGGGATTGTTGGGTACATAGTTAAAAATTGCGCCTTCCCGGCCTCCACTTTCCCGCGGTCTGTGGTTGACAGGAGTTGCAGGCGCCAGCCATCGATGCGCGGATTACTGCGGTTGAGCGAAATCCAGGTGCCAACAAGGCGTTCGATATCCGGATCAAGGTTCAGCTGGATCTCCTGAGCGCGTACAACACCCAGGGAGCCAATCAACAACAGTATGCTACAAATCCAGGTTCGCATAATACTCCGGTTTAAAGGACGAGGCAATATCATTTCCCGCTTACTATGGCCACTCCGGAGGAGGTTCCAAGGCGATCAGCGCCGGCACGGAGCATAAGTTCCGCGTCGGTTCGTGTGCGGATACCTCCGGAGGCCTTAACTTTCATGGTATTCCCAGCCAGGGTTTTCAGCATCCGGACCATAGCCTCGGTTGTCGGGTGCCCGTGAAAACCGGTGCTGGTCTTCAAATAGTGGATACCCGCATCGCGGGCAAGTCCGGCTACCCGCTGGATTTCTTCTTCCGTCAGCAAGCCGCACTCCAGAATGAGCTTGGAAACGCGGCCGCGGATTTGTGTTGCCCGTGCAATGCCCTCAATATCGTGCTGAACGTGATTCCAGTTCTGGCTTTTCACTGCAGCGATGTTGAGCACCGCGTCAATTTCATCGGCGCCTTCATCCACAGCGCGTTTGATCTCTTCGCTTTTTGCGGCAATCGCGGTATATCCCATCGGGAAACCCACTACGGTAGCTACGCGAATGGGGCTGCTTTCTCCCAGCATACGCTTGGCATCGCGAACAAAAAAGGGCGGAATACATACGCCTACAAAGCCGAACTGCGTGGCTTCTTCACAAATACGCCGTATGTCCTGAAGGGAAGAATCCGGCTTCAACAGGGTGTGTTCAATAACTGAGGGTAATAACGACATCGGGTTCCAAATCAACTTTTGCGCCGCCAAAAATAGGGCAGATGACCGAGAGTTAGGGTGCACCGGACTTGTTAAAGTATAAAATAGATTCGGAAAGCGGAAAACATTCAAGGATACGCCCTAAAAAAAAGCGAGCCTTCCCGTATGGTTCCGGACAAGAAGGCTCGTGCTTTCATTTCGTTTTCAGTGCAAATATAACAGCTAATTCAAATGAATTTTACTATTGGGTAGATATTTAATGCTAAATTTTTGTACCAACAGGTATTTTGGGTCTTTTTAGTAGGAATCAGCCGGTTTGCAGTTGTTTTTACAAACCTTTTGTTTTAAAAAATGGCTTCAAAACAGCGGGATTCCGTACCTTTGTCGCTTTATGGTTTGGTGCAACCAAACCGCCAATTGACTGTTCATTTGTGCGTTATGGCTAAGGCAAAGATATCCCATTCAAAAAATTCCGTTTCTCAGCTTGCACCGCAACCCGCTCGCTCTCCGGAGCCTTCGCAGGAATTCATCGAAGTGGTGGGTGCAAGGGTGCACAACCTGAAAAATATACACGTACGGATTCCGCGCAATAAAATGGTGGTGATTACCGGCGTAAGCGGATCGGGCAAGAGTTCACTGGCATTCGATACGATTTATGCGGAAGGACAGCGCCGGTTTATGGAAACGCTTTCCAGCTATGCACGCCAGTTTATCGGGGAAATGGAGCGCCCGGATGTTGAACAGATCACCGGCCTGAGCCCTGTGATCAGCATCGAGCAGAAAACCACCGGCCGGAATCCCCGCTCCACGGTGGGCACCGTGACCGAGGTGTACGACTTCCTGCGCCTCTTGTTTGCCCGGGCCGGCGATGCCTATTCCTATGTCACCGGGAAAAAAATGGTCAAGTTCACCGAAGAGCAGATCATCGGGCATATTTCAGAAAACTATACCGGCCAGCGGATCATCCTGCTGGCTCCGGTCGTACGCGCCCGGAAAGGGCATTACCGCGAACTGTTCGAGCAGGTACGCAAGCAAGGCTACACCAAGGTTCGGGTAGATGGCGAAATCCTGGATATTGTCCCCGGCATGCAGGTGGACCGCTATAAAATACACGATATCGAGATCGTCGTGGATCGACTTAAACCGGGCGACGACCGGAACGACCGCCTGAGCGACTCGGTAAAAACAGCTCTGCGCCTGGGCGATGGAATGGTACAGGTAGAGCACTCGCCGGCCCCGGCCAGGGAAGGGGATTCACGTACAGCAGGCACGAGACAGGGCGGGAAAGCGCCCTATCCCTCCCTGGAGGACACCCGCCTGCTGATGGCTGCAGAAGGGGAACTCCCAGCCGGCGAAGAGCGTCAAAAACTGCCCTCCGGAGCTGGGGGCTCCTCCTATTCCAAGCGACTCATGTGCCCCGAATCGGGTATTTCCTACGAGGAACCCTCTCCCAATACGTTTTCGTTCAATTCACCCTACGGTATGTGTCCGCACTGCAAAGGGTTGGGCGAGGTACATCAGGTAGATATGGCGCGCGTGGTACCCAACGACAACAAAAGCATCAATGAGGTGGGCATCGTCCCCCTTGGCGAAGTGCGCGATAACATCACTTTCAAACAGTTGCGTGCCATTGCCAAAAAATTTAAATTCACTTTCTCTACACCTATAAAAGATATCCCGGAGGAAGCGCTCAACATGATCCTTTTCGGCGGCGATGAAACCTTCGAGGTCAGCGTGACCTGGGGGGGCGACGAATGGAGCTACAACCTCGCTGCCGAGGGCATCGTCAATATGCTGAAACGCTGGTACACGGATAGTTCCAGCGAAAAAATACGGCAATGGGCGGAGGACTTTATGACCGTTACCGTCTGCCCGGAATGCAACGGAGCGCGACTTAAAAAAGAAAGCCTCTGGTTCCGCTTCGGCAACAAAAATATCGCCGAGCTTGCCGAGCTTGACCTTACCGCCCTGTATGCCTGGCTCCAAAACGCCGACGAAACCCTGAGCGACCGGCAACGCAGCATCGCCAGGGACGTTTTGAAAGAGATCCGTTTCCGCTTGCATTTTCTCCTGCAGGTTGGACTCGACTACCTGGCACTAAACCGGCCGGCGCGTACCTTGTCGGGCGGCGAAAGCCAGCGCATCCGCCTGGCCACACAGATCGGTTCACAACTCACCGGCATCACCTATATATTGGATGAACCGAGCATAGGCCTGCATCAACGCGACAACCACCGGCTCATAGAAGCCCTCAAAAACCTCCGCGATATCGGGAACACCGTGCTCGTAGTGGAACACGACCGCGATATCATGCTCGAATCCGATTACCTGATCGACCTGGGCCCGGGTGCGGGCAAACTCGGCGGGGAAGTCGTCGATATTGGCACTCCCGAGGAATACCTGCGCAACAGCACGCTCACGTCCGACTACCTGGCCGGGCGCAGGCGCATCGAGATTCCCAAAAAACGCCGGCCCGGAAGCGGGGAACACCTGGTATTGCATGACGCCTCCGGCCACAACCTTAAGAACATTACCCTTTCCCTGCCGCTCGGCACGTTTATTTGCGTCAGCGGCGTCAGCGGCTCGGGCAAATCCAGCCTGATCAATGAAACCCTGTACCCGATCCTGCAGCAACATTTTTACAGAAGTCTGAAACGCCCGTTGCCGTACGACAGGATCGAAGGGCTGGAACTGGTAGATAAAGTAATTGAAATTGACCAGAGCCCGATC
>CAYVDV010000020.1:5571-24473 GCA_964450465.1 uncultured Saprospiraceae bacterium | reverse complement strand
AGAAAGGCAAAAGAGCAGCAAGCACAGCGATAATTTTCGCATGGGAATAGGTGTTGTTTAAGAAATCCGGACAAAAATAGCTGATAAACCCCGGTATTGGAGCGCATGCGGTGAAGGATGTTTGTTTTGGTCAGAAATTTGGTCGGAAGGTTTTAGGGATAATCCGGCAAATCTGCCAGGAACGTAAACGCGCTTTGCTCAAAATCCAACGCACAACTGTAGGTCGACAGGCCATTGGTCACCGCCAGAAAGGGCGCCCGGAACTGCAGGTTATAGCGCGCCGCCTGTTCGAAGGTCGCCTGGGAGAGCGCCACTTTGGGCGACTTGCACTCCACGATCAGCCAAGGCTGCAGCTCCTTGTCAAACACGGCGATATCGCAACGCTTGGGGCGCTTGTTCAGGGTCAGGCCGATTTCCGAACGGATGCGGTTGAGCGGGTAGCGCTTCACTTCCAGGATATACAAGAGTACGAGCTGGCGCAGCAACTCTTCGGGTGTGAGCATGACTTCCTTGCGCCGGACGGGGTCCAGCACAAACATGGTTTCTCCGCGCTGTATGAGTCGCAGTGCCGGTTCGAATTGCAGAAAATCAAGCTGGAGAAGCACGGGTACGAAGATGCGAAATATCGGACAAAGCGCAAATATTCCTGCCGGAAAGCAAGCCGGAATCCGGTATTTATTCCACTTTTGGCAAACGAATACACCACCTTGCGCAAAATGAGTCCGTCGTTTTGGTATATCATTGTCAACCCGGCAGCCGGTAATGGCGCCGCAGGGCGCCGCTGGCCCGCCGTCGAACAGTGCCTGCAGGAACTGGGATTTTCCTACACCGTCAAATTCACCGAGCGCCGCGGTCACGCCATACGCCTGGTGGAAGATGCCGTGCTCAAAGGCCACCGCCAAATTATGGGTCTGGGCGGCGACGGCACCAACAACGAACTCGTCAACGGCATCCTGCAACAGACCGTTGTTCCTTCCACGGAGATCACCTACGCCCTACTGCCTGTCGGCACAGGCAACGACTGGGCGCGCGGTTACCACATTCCGCATGAGCCACGCGCACGCCTGCAGCGCCTGCTACTGGGCGAAACCGCGCTGCAAGATGCCGGCAAGGTGACCTATAATGCCGATGGCCAGCCGGGCATGCGGTATTTCGCCAATGTAGCCGGCATGGCGTATGATGCATTTATTGCCCGAAAACTGGAACAACATCGCATGGTCTCCCACCTGCAGTACCTGCTCATGGTGGCGAAATACCTGTTCGAATACCGGCTGACGCCGGCGCGCCTGCTTTTTGACGGTCACACGGTGGAAGATTCTTTTTATACCATAAACATCGGCATCTGCCGGTACTCTGCCGGCGGCATGCAACTGGTGCCCCATGCCGTTCCGGACGACGGCCTGCTCGCCGTCACCTACGCCCGGCGCCTGCCCAAGTGGGAAGTGTTGCTGCAAACGCCCCGTTTCTATAACGGTACCATCCTGGACCACCCGAAGATCGAGGGGTTCCAGACCCGGCGCTTGCGCGTGGAACAGCTCGGCGAGGTGCACACTTTGCTTGAGGCAGACGGGGAATTCCTGGGCGAGACGCCGGCAGAGTTTAGCATTTTGGAAAAAGTATTGCGGGTGGCGCTGTGAAACAAAAAAACACCTTACCATCAGGGCGCTTACCCTGCTTTCTTGCCGAAGCGATACCCAATATGGAATTTACCGTAGGGCAGCACCCCAATGTCGCCGGTGAAGTCCCTGCCTACTCCCAGCGCTATTTCCAGCAGTATGTTCTTTTTGGAAAGAATTTTATAGCCGGCCAAAAAGCCGATACCGGCGCCGACATCTCCATCGCCGCCGAGGAATCCCGCAAACATGCCGAAATTAAAACGGTCGGCGCCGTATCGTGGGTCGAGGTAGTATTTGCCGGAAAAATAAACTACGCCGCCGCCACGGGCGGCCAAAACATCGATTTCAGTGCCCCAGTCAGCGTTTACGTTGTATTCCAGCGATACCGGGAATACTTCAAATATGAGGGCGATCGGGTTGGTTTTGATTTCAAATTGGGCCTGTGCGGCAGTGAATGCGCATACAAGCAAAGCGGTAACAGCGAAGAGCTTTTTCATGGCGAAATATTTTTGCCAAAGATATCGCCTTCTTTTAAAAAAAAAATCTCTGGAGAAATCTACCGCAAACGGTCCATAGACCGCACCAGCGATTCGTCTTTGCGGATCGAACGGGCGGCCAACCAGTTGAACAGCGGCGCCAGCAACGGCATGGCCAGGCCCAGGGCAAAGTGAGCGGAGCCTCCGGAAGGCGTCTGGTCCAGCGTAGTTTTTGTGACAAAAACAGCAAGTACCAGCAAGAGCACACCAACGAGGACGGCGAGCAGGGCCAGTTTGGCCTGTAAAGGGCGATTTTTAAACAGGAAAATAGCGATCAGGGAAATGAGCGCGCCTAAGGCGGTGAGCCCCAGCAAACCGGGATTGTCCAGCGGATTGAGCGCGCCATCGGTGAGTGCGGGTAAGGCGCGGGCAGGGTCTTCGACCGGAGTTTGGAGGTAAGGCAAGGCAAATTGGCCACCCAGGGCAGCAGCGGCCAGCAGCAGAAAAACAGTCTGTATGCGTTGGATCATGGTTTTTGCGGCAAATGTATGACTTTGCACACTGGCAGCCGCCGGGGGCTGTGTCCTTTTTTCACAGCCCCCGACAGTGCCTTTTATACCGCGAAACTCTCGCCGCACCCGCAGGTGCGCGCAGCGTTCGGGTTGTTGAAAAAGAATCCCTTGCCGTTAAGGCCGCCGGAAAACTCCAGGGTGGTATTGAACAGGTACAGGAAACTTTTCAGATCGGTCACAACTTTCACGCCATTGTCCTCAAATACCTGATCATTCGGCTTGGACTCGTTGTCGAAATCGAGTTTGTACGACAAGCCCGAACAACCACCTGAAACGACGCTTACCCGGAGGAAATAGTCGTCCGTTAGATGTTCCGCCGTGCGGACCTCGGCGATTTTTTGTTTGGCGCTTTCGGCTACGAAGATCATGGTGTAATACGTAATTAAACTTGAGTAGTAGCAGCTGTATCCGGGGCCACGGTTATCCCGTTTTTCTCCTGATAATCTTTGATAGCGGCTTTGATGGCGTCCTCAGCGAGCACCGAGCAGTGAATTTTTACCGGCGGCAGGGCCAGTTCTTCCACGATGTCCATGTTATCGATGCTGAGGGCTTCGTTGATCGATTTGCCTTTGAGCCATTCGGTAGCCAGAGAGGAAGATGCAATGGCGGAGCCGCAGCCGAAGGTTTTGAACTTGGCGTCGCTGATCACACCGCTTTCTTCGTCCACTTCGATCTGGAGACGCATCACGTCACCGCATTCCGGGGCGCCGACGAGGCCGGTACCTACATTTTTTTTGCTTTTGTCCAAAACACCCACGTTGCGGGGGTTTTTAAAATGGTCGAGAACTTTATCGCTATATGCCATGAGACAGGTATGAGTTTTGAGTTGCGAGTTGCGAGTTTTGAGTTAGTGCGCGGACCATTCGATTTTGGTGAGGTCAACACCGTCTTTATACATTTCCCAAATAGGGCTGAGTTCGCGCATGTGGTTAACGCCTTTCGATACGGCTTCGATGGCAAAATCGACTTCTTCTTCGGTGGTAAAACGGCCGAGCGAGAACCGGATGGAGGAGTGAGCAAGGTCATCGCCCAGGCCCATGGCTACCAGCACGTAGGAAGGTTCGAGCGAGGCCGAAGTACAGGCTGAGCCCGAGGAAACGGCGACATTCTGGTTGAAGGTCATCATGAGGCCTTCGCCTTCCACGTGTTTGAACGAGATATTGGTCACGTGCGGCATGCGGCTTTGGACGTTGCCGTTGATCTTGGTTTCTTCCAGCCGGGTCAGTGCCTGCTCGAGTTTGTCACGGAGGCGGCTAACACGCTCGGCGTCCTGAGCCATTTCCAGGCGGGCGATTTCAGCAGCTTTGCCAAAGCCCACGATCCCGGGTACATTGAGCGTACCGGAACGCATGCCGCGCTCATGGCCGCCGCCGTCCATCTGGGCGGTGACTTTCACACGCGGATTCTTGCGGCTCACATACAAGGCGCCCACACCTTTGGGGCCGTACATTTTGTGGCTGGTGAACGACATCAGGTGGATGCCGATTTCCCGCGGGTGGGTCGGTATCTTGCCGACAGCCTGCGTGGCATCGCTGTGGAACAACACGCCGTGTTTTTCGCAGATCTGCGCAATCTCGCGCATCGGCTGGATAACGCCGGTTTCATTGTTGGCCCACATGATCGTGACCAGCACGGTGGTGGGCTTGATAGCGGCCTCGAGTACAGCCAGGTCAACCAAGCCGTCTTCCTTTACCTTGAGGTAAGTAACCTCCGCGCCTTGTTTCTCCAGGTGCTTGCAGGTATCCAGGATGGCCTTGTGTTCGGTTTCAAGGGTAATGAAATGGTTGCCTTTGCGGGCATACATCTCAAACACCCCTTTCAGCGCAAGGTTATTGCTCTCCGTAGCGCCGGACGTAAAGATGACTTCTTTGTCTTCCGCACCGATGAGCTGGGCAATTTGCTCCCGGGCATAGTCCACGGCTTCTTCGGCTTCCCAGCCAAACTGGTGGCTGCGGCTCGCAGCATTCCCGTGTTTTTCAAAAAAGTAAGGTACCATCGTTTCCACCACACGCGGGTCGCAGGGGGTGGTGGCGTTGTTATCGAGGTAAATGAGCTTGCGCGTATTCATGCGGGATCGTCTTTGTATTTAGATTGATTCTAAGCAAGATTTCAGATTGCAAATATAACGCGATGTTGAAAAAAAAGTTGAATGCCCGGAAAAAAAAGAAACAAGTCGGCCGATGCAGCATAAAAGAACTTAAAGTTTAAATTTGCTTCTTTAATTTCCAGCATGAACCAAGCCACCGACTTTTTCGCCGAGTTTCAGCCTGTTAGCAAGCGCCAGTGGCTGGAACAGATTGTAAAAGAGCTCAAAGGGAAGCCTTTGGAGGATTTGTATTGGCAGCTCAATGAGTCGATCACTGTCGATCCGTTTGGCCATGCCGACGATCTGCCCGCGCCCGCCACGCCGCTTCAGTTTTCCGCCAGGGGCTGGGAAATCAATGAAGACATCGACGAAACTATACCCGAGACAGCGAACCGCCAGGCACTGGAAGCCCTGGCCTTCGGGGCGGAAAGTCTTTATTTCAACCTGAGCGGGACGGACATCAGTGCTTCCGTAAATGCGTTGCTCAAGCGGATACACCCCGATTTTATAAGTATTCATTTTGGCGGAAAAGGTGTGGAATCCGGCCCTGCAGGTGTTTTACACGCTTTTAGCCAACTGGCAGAAGAACAAGGCGTATTGCTGAAAAACCTGCGCGGATCGGTTTACTACGATCCGGCCGCTGCCGCCGGCCGCATACAGGACTGGCGTTATCTGATCGATTTGCTGGAATACACCCATGCGGAACTACCCGGTATGCGCAGCATTTCAGTGGACTGCCGAAACGAATTCCGGGGTGCAAAAACGGCAGACGAGGAACTGGCCGCCGCCCTCCGCCGGGGCAGGCAATATCTGCAGGCCCTGACCGAACGCGGCATGGATGCCGGCCGGATCGCAAATCAAATGCAATTTCTCTTCCACGCCGGCACGAGCTACTTTGTCGAGATCGCCAAACTACGCGCCTTTCAACTGCTCTGGCTCAACACCCTGAAAGCCTTTGGCGCTACGCCGGCCAATCCCCTGCTCGATGTCCGCTTCGCCCCGCAAGCCTACACCGACGATCTGTACGCCAACATGATCCGGGCCACCACCATGGCCATGTCCGCCGTTATGGGCGGCGCCAACCGGCTCACCGTATTGCCCTATGATGCCGGACGGGAAGATCAGGCCCAGTATCCGCGAAATTTCAGCCGGCGCATAGCCCGGAATGTACAGCAACTCCTTAAACTGGAAAGTGGCCTCGATCGTATTGCCGACCCCGCAGCCGGAAGTTACTATATCGAAAAACTTACTGCACAACTGGCGGAATCTGCCTGGCAAAAAGCCGTTTGAATCGGATTACCGACACCTCACACGTACACTAAATATACTTTAATCGTATGAAAAAATCGCTACTGCTCGCAGCAGGATGCCTCCTGGCCGCATCCACACTCTTCGGCCAGAACGCTTCCGATATTGTGATTCCCATCACCGTCACCACAAACAACAACCCGCCTTCCATCAAACTCAACTTCCCCTCCCCAACAGGATCCCTGAATACGCTGATCGGCAAAAAACAAATCAATGACATAAACTACAACATCTATGTCCTGGCCGGCAGCACTACGACCTTTACCGATAACAACGTCGTACCCGGCGTCGGATACGAATACATGGTGATCAAGCAAATGAATGCGGCGCCTAACCCCCGCACCGGCATCGTCTATGCCGGCATCGAAGCGCCAACCTATACCTACCGGGGAAAATTCATCCTGGTCATCGATAATACGCTCTCCACACCTTTAGCCATGGAACTCGACCGCCTGGTGCAGGACATGCGCGGCGACGGATATCAGGTGATCCGGCACGATATCGATGTGGCTGCCAGTTCGGTGCCATCGGTGAAAGCGTTGCTGCGCAGCGATTACCAGGCTGACTCCAACCGCACAGTTGGCGCCTTCCTTATCGGCAATATTCCCGTGCCCTACTCCGGCGAAATAAACCCGGACGGATACTCCGACCACATCGGCGCCTGGCCAACCGACTATTATTACGGCGACATGAACGAAGCGGCCTGGACGGACAATACCGTGAACAACACTACCGCCGCCCGCGCCGCCAACCACAATGTGCCGGGCGACGGCAAATTCGACCAAAGCCAAACGCCTACTCTTCCCGAACTGATCGTAAGCCGCCTGGACTTTTCTAACCTGAGCGGCTGGGATGTCTCACAGACCGAACTCTACCGCCGCTACCTGAACAAGAACCACGCCTTCCGAACCGGCGCATATAAACCGGACGACAAAACATTGGTGGACGACAATTTGGGCTATGCCGGCGGAGAAGCGTTTGCGCAAAACGGCTTTCGCAACGGCTATGCCATGACCGGAAGCAACTCCGTTGTACAGGGCGACTTTTTCACTGATACAGACGACAAAAGCTACCTCTTCGGCCATGGCTGCGGCCTCGGAAACTACCAGGGCGCTGCCGGGGTGGGCTCTTCCGCCAATTTTCAAACGGACAGCGTCAACGTGGTTTTCTCCATGCTGTATGGCAGCTATTTCGGCGACTGGGATTTCGAAACCAATCCATTCATGCCCAGTGCACTGGCCTCGAAAGGCGGCGTCCTTACCTGTGTTTGGGCCGGCCGGCCGAACTTTTTTTTCCACCACATGGCCCTCGGGGAACCTATTTCCACCAGCATGTATTGGGCGTACCTGAACAGTTTCCTGACCAATCCGGCGTATTTCCCGGTCAATTATGGCTATGACCTGATCCATGTCGGCATGCTCGGCGACCCCACCCTGCGCGCCCACGCCGTACGCCCGCCGGAAACCGCCGTGGCCATCGCCTCCTGCGACGACATTACCCTCTCCTGGAAAGAATCGGCCGACGCCGACCTTGGGTATCTGATCTACCGGGCTCCCTCCCCCGACAGCATTTTTCAACTGGTCGTGAATGCCCCGGTAGATAACACCACCTGGACCGACACGATGCCCCTGACGGGAAAAAATTACTATCAGATCAAAGCCTTCAAACTGCAAACGGTACCCACCGGTTCCTACTACAACCAAAGTATCGGCACGCCCGCGTTCGCCGATTTCAGTGCCGGTCCGATCGCTGCAACGGCATCCTCGTTCAATGTCTCGTGTAACGGCGGCTCCAACGGCGCGATCAACGTGAGCGTCAGCGGAGGCATGAGCTTCACCTACCAGTGGTCGAACGGAGCCACGACAGCCAACCTGAGCGGGCTCGTTGCCGGCACTTATACGGTTACCGTCACCAACCCGCTCGGTTGCACCACCACGGCCAGCGCTACGGTGAGCGAGCCCCCGGCATTAAATACCGGCACCTCCACGGCAAACGTAAGCTGCAACGGGCTTTCCAATGGTACCATCGGCCTGACCGTAAACGGCGGCACCCCACCTTATCAATACAACTGGTCGAACGGCAGCACCGAACAAAATCTCTCCGGCCTCTCCGCCGGCACCTATACGGTGACAGTAGTCGATGCGAACACTTGCACCAAAACTGCCTCTGCAACCATCACCCAACCCACCGCCCTGGCAGTAAACCTGACCCCCGTCAACGCACCCTGCAACGGCGCCAACAGCGGCAGCATTGCGCTGAACGCAAGCGGCGGCACCCCGGGTTACAGCTACCTGTGGTCGAACGGAGCCACGACAGCCAACCTCAGCAACACCGGCGCCGGGACCTATATGGTAATCGTCACCGATGCCAACGGTTGTACACAGACCGGCAGTGCGACGGTTGAGGAACCAACCGCAATCGAACTGAGTACAACGGCAACCAATGCCGGTTGCGCAGGCGCAACCAACGGCGCCATTGACCTGAACATAAGCGGCGGCACCCCCGGCTATACGTTCCTCTGGTCCAACAACGCCACAACCCAGAACCTGGATAATATTGCCGCAGGTGTTTACACCGTGACCGCAACCGATAACGCAGGTTGCACCAAAACGGCGACTGCAACCGTAGGACAAGTCACTACCCTTGTCGCAACAACAGTAACAACGGACGTCACCTGCCCCGGCGGCTCCGATGGGTCGGCGATGGTCACAGCTACAGGCGGCGACCCGGGCTACACTTACCTGTGGTCCAATGCACAAACTATCGCTGCGATCAGCAACCTGGTCAGCGGCGTTTATACGGTAACAGTCACAGACAACGCCGGTTGTACCCAAGCCACAACGGCAGTGGTAGGCGCTCCGCCAGCCCTGCAATTGTCCAGCGGAACAACCAATATATCCTGTTTCGGCGGCGCCAATGGCGCGATTGACCTGAACGCCTCGGGCGGTACCCCGCCGTACACCTATGCCTGGTCGAACGGCGCTGCAACAGGGGACCTGTCCGGCATTTCCGCCGGCACTTACACGGTCACACTGACGGATGCACACGGATGTACTGCCCTGCACAGCGCCACGCTTACCCAGCCGCCAAGCCTGAGCGCTTCCTCGAAACTCACCCAGATCAGCTGCCCCGGCGAAACACCGACACTGGGTAGTTTATCCCTTATTGTAAACGGCGGTACGGCACCCTATACCTACCTTTGGTCCAACGGTGCAACAACTGCCAATCTCGCAACAGTGCCGCTGGGTACCTACACCGTAACCCTTACGGATGCCAATGGCTGTACCCTGGTGCACACGAATACAGTGATCGATGTGCCCTTGCCCTGGGTAGTGAACAGTACGCCTGCGGCGGCACGTTGTTTCGGCAGCAGCGACGGATCCGTTACCCTGAATGTAAGCGGCGGCAACGGACCTTCATTTACGTTTGCCTGGTCCAACGGGGCTGCCACCCAAAATCTTTCCAACGTACCGGCAGGAACCTATACTGTCACGGTGACCGATACAAATGGCTGCACTACCGTGGCGAATGCTACCGTAGCACAACCCCTTGCCCTGAGTTTGTCCGTTAGTGTGACCGATGCCAGCTGCCCTGGCGCCGCCGATGGCGCAGCTACCCTGGCAGCCGGGGGCGGAACACCGCCCTATACTGTTGCCTGGCCGAACGGCGCTACAAGTTTTGCGGTTACCAACCTTTCGGCAGGCAGTTACAACCCGGTAGTGGTTGATGCCAACGGTTGCTCAACCACAGGCACGGTCCAGATCGATGAACCGGTACCTCCGGTAGTGGAAATTTCGGGAAGCGATACCACCTGCGTTGATGTACCCGATGTTTTCAGCCTGCCCGCAAACCTGAGCGGCATTACCTGGACGACCGGCAACAATGGAACGATCGTTCAAGGGCAAGGCTCGGCCCAGGCAAGCATCTCCTGGCCAGCAACAGGCGTGAACACGCTTTCCGTGTCGTATATCTGGGGACAAAACTGTAGCGGTACCGCACAATTTACGGTCTATACCGACATTTGCGTGAGCACCAAGGATGTTACCCTGCCCGGCGTGCATGTGCAACCTAATCCGTTCGGGCCACGGCTGACGGTTTTGTTTGACCGGCAGGTACAAGCCGGCGCCCTGTTGCGTTTGACCGATGCCCGGGGACGCCTGATCCTGCAACAAAACACACTGACGGAAACGACGCAACTGGAAACAGAAGGGCTCCCAAGCGGCGCCTATTTCCTGCAGATCGTTGAAAACGGCCGTACCGGTGTCTGGAAATTACTTAAATTGGATTAACAAGGACCAAATAATACGTCATGCGCCTTCAAGTTTTGCTCTTCATTGTCCTGCCTGCGCTCTGCCGGGCGCAGGCGCCTGTCGCCGTTGCTGATCAAACCTTTAAAATGGACGGTGAACACCTTTACACCTACGCCTTCGCGCAAGGCGATCAGGTTGCCCTCCACATGGAGTTGCTGGTGGGGCGCAAGGTGAAGAACGTGGAATTTTCCCAGTTCAACGGCCCCTCCCTGTTCAGTACCTATGCGTTGGACTCAACCATGGACAAGAGCATTCTGATCCCCCAAACGGGGGTGTATATCCTGCGGATACAGGAAAGCGGGATGGGCAAAAAAGTGTGCCGTTTCACGCTGCACCGCACCCCGGCCGGCCCACTTACCGAGCGCATGGACACCCGGGTTTTGTGGGACGTCCGGCAATACCCCCAATACAGGGAGCAGCGCAGGCTGATTCCCTCCGGCAAGAAGACCGATATCAGTTCAATCGGCGGGCAGGTCACGGTAAGCGCCAGTAAGCTGGGGATAAAAAACCCGGTAAGCGCTTACCAGTTCTCCCTGCCGCCCTATACCGTGCAGTGGGCTTACCGGATATCCGTGGGACAAACCCTTGCCGAGGCCCGGAAAAAGGACGCCGACCAACTCACCAGCGCCCTCAATTCGGGGGCGGGGAAACTCCTCCCCGTAGCGCCGCCTACGGCGCTGGCGGCATTCGCTTTGGGCATGGCCATCGACCTGACCGTGCCCAAAGCCAGTGAGGATGTGGAATACGCCCTGTTGACGGCTGAAAACCTGCCTAAATTCAAAAAACGGGAGGAATACAACGCATTTATCTGGCAAGGCGATATAAGTACCGATGTGCAGCGGCGCTACAGCCCCTTGGAAGGAAGCTACTTTTTCGCCTTCCGCAGCGACAACTGGATGGATGACATCACCGTGAACATCGATATTGAGGCAGTCACGGAGATACCGGTTTATGCAGAGGAAATTTATCTGGAGCCCGTTAAGGAATGATGCTCTTGCAGTTTCCCTTTAATCCGTGTGATCGTACATAAAAAGTTGCACCGCAGCATAACACAGCTCGTCACAAATTGCCGAGACCGTGCAGTGTGCTCCGGTATTTTTCCACAAATTCATCCACCCGCTTGCGGCGATACTGCATCACCCAGCGCGGATGCGGATGTGGAATGATTTCTTTGAAAAAACCGTGTTTATCGTTCAGTTTTTTAAACACCTTGTAGTTCTGCCCTTCGCCGATGCAAATAGCGGCCTCGCGCCGGGCGCCAAAGTCCAACTGGGTGCGAATGTTCCAGATGATAAACGGCTCGGTTGCCTGCAACAAGCCCCGGTCATCGTAGTAGTTGATGTTGATGCCGTCTTTGACAAAACCCAACGGGGAAAGCGATGTGATGTAAAACTGCCGGCAAAATGCCTCCGGACCACCGTAAGCGTTGATGAACATCCAGACGAACTGCGCCGACAACTCCGCCTTTTTGGGGAAATCGTTCGCAATCCCGCATTCCGTTTCCAGGCGAACCGGATCGGTAAACGGAACACCCGTAATACCTGCGCCAAAACGACCGGGATTGATCCCAAATAAAAAAAACCGCTGCTGCCCGTCACTGTAATATTGCCTGTAAAAAGCCGTCAGCGCCTGCATGGTCGCCGGCTCCGAATAAGGAAACAGCCAGGCAAACCCGGGAGGTAAAGCAATCGCTGGCGGTCGCAAAGCCCGGGTAAACGCAATTACATGATCCGCAAATGTCATGCGGGCAAAGATAATCAAGCACCTATCTTTGTACCCTATGGAAATCCTGCGTCTTTCCAAACCCGACCGCCATTTGCGCTGCGATATCGCGCTGGACGGTTCCAAGAGTCTGAGCAACCGGGCGCTTATCGTGCTCGCCCTCGCGGGGGAAGACCCAACGCGCTGGCTTAGCCATTTGTCCGGATCCCGGGACACCAGCACGCTGCGGCAACTCCTGCGGCAAAGTTCCGGAGCCTTCGATGCCGGCGATGCCGGTACGACCTTCCGTTTTCTGACGGCCTATCTGGCCCTGCAGCCCGGCGAACAGGTACTCACCGGCTCGGCCCGCATGCGCGAACGACCGGTCGGCGCCCTGGTACAGGCTCTTCGCGATTTGGGCGCCGATATCGAATTTCTGGAGAAAGAAGGCTATCCACCCTTGCGCATCGGCGCCCCCGAACGCCTGGGCAAAACTGGCCGGAGTGTCCGGATCGATGCCGGCGTGAGCAGCCAGTTCCTCTCCGCCCTGCTCCTGATCGGCCCCTGTCTTCCGGGTGGATTGGAACTCATCCCCGAAGGGTCGCTCGTTTCCCGCCCGTACCTGGACATGACCCTGCGTATGATGCAATATTTCGGCGCGGAAGCGGCCTGGCACGGCGATCGCATCCTGATCCAGCCCGGGCACTACCAACCCAGGCCTCTGATGATCGAAGCCGATTGGTCGGCGGCTTCCTATTGGTACGCCATGGCAGCCATGGCCGAAGATGCGGATCTCACGCTCCGGGGGCTGTACACGGAAAGCTGGCAGGGTGATTCGGTTTTGATCCCGATGATGGCCCGGTTTGGGATCAGCACCACGCCGTCCCCGGAAGGAGATGGTATCCGGCTTCGCAAACAAAACGCAACGCCCCATCCATCCGGGTTCGAATGGAATTTTCTCGAATGCCCGGACCTGGCCCAAACCCTGGCGATCGCATGCGCCGGGATGGGCATACCCGGGGTTTTTTCCGGGCTTGAAACGCTGGCAATAAAGGAAACGGACCGCACAGCCGCTCTGCGTACCGAACTGGCAAAAGTGGGCGCAACCCTCGAAGAAGAGCAACCGGCACTGGCGCCCAGGGCGAAACCCCCGGCTGTATTTTTACTTCAGGGCAAAGCCGTACTGGATGCAATACCGCTTTTTTCCACCTACGGCGACCACCGCATGGCCATGGCGCTGGCAACACTGGCCATGCTCGGCACTGTTGACATCGAGCACCCCGAGGTCGTGCAAAAATCCTATCCGGCATTTTGGCAACATCTCGAACAGGCTGGTTTCAGCATAAAAAAAAGGGATCACGCATGACCGAACCCGCCTTGTCCATACGCGCTCACGGCAAACTACTGCTCACCGGTGAATATGCCGTGCTTGACGGCGCCCTGGCGCTGGCTGTCCCCGTACACTATGGCCAGTCGCTGCACGTATTTTCAGAGGATACAACGGAAGGGCAACTGACCTGGACAAGCCGCGATGAACAGGGAAGCATTTGGTTTGAAGCTGCGTATTCCCTGTCCGACCTGACACTGTTGCGCAGCAGCGGCGAGGAAACCGCCGACCGTTTGCAGCGCATGCTGCTCGCCTGTCGCAAGCAAAACCCCGGCTTCCTCTCCGACGGGGCAGGCAGGTCCGTACTTACCCAAACTGATTTTCCGCGTGCCTGGGGGCTGGGTACCAGCAGCACGCTTATCGCCGCACTGGCACGCTGGGCCGGCGTCGATCCATACCGGGTGCTTTTCGACACCCTCGGGGGCTCGGGATACGATATCGCCTGTGCTTTTGCCGGCCGGCCTTTGCTCTACCAGCTTATCGGGCAAACGCCCAAAGTGGAGGAGGTGGATTTCGCGCCGCCTTTTGCAGCACAATTGTTTTTTATTTTTCTCGGAAAAAAACAAAACAGCCGGGATGGAATTCGCCGCTACCGCGAAAAAGCCCGGCAGGAACCGGAACTGATCCATGATATCACAGCGCTGACCCGGAAATGCCTGGAAGCCCAAACGCTGGCTGAATTCAGCAGGACTATGCTGGAACACGAACAGCGGATCAGTCGGGCGCTCGAATTGCCCCGGGTTCAGGAACAATATTTTTCTGACTTCGCGGGCGTGGTAAAAAGTCTGGGGGCCTGGGGCGGCGACTTCGTGCTGGCCGCCGGCGAAAACAAACCGGAACAGATTGTAAACTATTTCCGGGAAAAAGGATTTCTAACAGTTATTCCCTATTCGAAAATGGTCCTCTGAATATGCCCACCATCTGGTACGAAAGTATTGTAACAAAAATAGAACCGGCCAGCCCGAATGTAAAGCGGTTCTGGCTGGAAACGCCGGATGCTGCTCATCCGGATTTTAAAGCAGGTCAATTCATCACCCTGGATCTGCCTATCGGCGAAAAGCGCCTGCAACGCTGGCGGAGTTACTCGATCGCCAGCGCCCCGGGCGATGGCCTGAACCGGCTGGAACTCTGTGTCGTGCGCACGCCCAATGGCCAGGGATCCAAATACCTGTGCGAGGATGTGCAGGAGGGCTCAACCCTCCGCTGGAAAGGACCCGACGGCACCTTTTTCCTGCCGGAGACCATTGAAAAGGATCTGGTATTTGTCTGTACCGGAACCGGTATAGCGCCCTTTCGCAGCATGCTGCGCGACCTGCAGCATACCGGCAAACCCCACCGGAACCTCCACCTCATCTTTGGCACACGCACCGAAACGGATATTCTGTACCGGGAAGAAATGGAGGCGCTCGCCCGCACCATGCCCGGCTTCCGTTACGATGTGGTGTTGTCGCGCCAGCCCGGCTGGCCCGGATATAAGGGTTACGTACACCAGGTGTATCTGGAACACTACGCCCAAAAGCGCCCCGATGTGACGTTCTACCTCTGCGGTTGGAACAATATGCTCGATGAGGCTGTCGCCAATTTGCTGGTACAGCTGGGGTATGACCGCACGCAAATACGCTACGAGTCGTACGGGTAGGCCGGTTATTGCCCGGCCAGTATCGACTGGTATTTTGCAGGGTCCAGCAGCAGTTTTACCGCTTCCTCCACTTCCGGATCGTTTTTCAGGCGTTTGCGCACTTTACCGCGCTGAAAGAAATAGCGACCGACGAGCTCCTGTTCGATCTCGTGCAGGATACGCGCCTTGTTCCGGGCCATTTCTCCTTTTTTCTCCGCCTTGATCTTTGTTTCCAAGGCCTGAATATCGGCGCTGACCGGATAATTTTCGCTGGCTGCAATGCTGCGGAGCTCGCTCAGTTTTTTCTCCGATGCGCTCTCGTATTCAAAGTTCTTACCCTGGACAAAGCGGCTGAAGTCATCCCAATCCGTAAACGAAAAAGTCTCGATTGAATCGATGGATGGGTGTTTGAGCGCCCATTGGGTAGCATAATCGAAGATCAGGTGCTGGTCGAGCAGCGCCCGGACAATGCCCGTAGCCGTATCGACCGGCAGTATGACGTCGGGCTTTACCCCACCGCCATCGAGTACCCGGCGGCCGTTGCGCGTTTTAAACGGCGCGCGCTCCGAATCGGGGATATCCACGGGTTCGCCGTGTTTATACCGCACGGCCTGGATGCAGCGGCCGGAGGGGATGTAGTATTTCGCCGTAGTGAGCTTGATCTTGGCATTGTAGCCTACATCCTTGGTATTTTGTACCAGCCCTTTGCCGTAGCTGCGCTGGCCCATGAGCACGGCGCGGTCCAGGTCCTGCAGTGAACCGGAAACAATTTCGCTGGCCGAGGCGCTCATTTTGTTGATCAGGACAACCACGGGGATCTTGTCGTCTATTGCGCCGTGCATGGTGCTGAAACTGCGATCCCATTCGGGCACCTTGCCTTTGGTGCTCACGATCATTTCGCCTCGCGGCACAAATACATTGGACACGTTCACAGCTTCATTGAGCAGGCCGCCGCCGTTTTCGCGCAGGTCAAATACCACCCCTTTCAGGTCAGGGTGTTTGCGTTTGAGTTCCTGCAATGCATTGGCTACGTTTTCGCCGGCATCGCGGGTGAAGGTGCTGAGATAAATATACCCGATCCCGTCGGCGACGATGCCGGAATGCGGGACGTTCTGTGACTCGATCTCGCCGCGCTCGAGCGTGATGCGCTGGTCTTTGCTTTCGCCCGGGCGGCGCACCACCAGGTCGATCTTTGTGCCGGGCACCCCGCGCAGAAAGGCCATCACGTCGCTTTCGCTGCGGCCCTGTGCGCTCTGACCGTCCACGCTGATGATCGCATCGCCCACTTTCAGGCCGGACTTGTGCGCGGGGCTGTTTTCGAAAATTTCGGTGACCACGACCCAGTCGTCCATTTTTTGGGCTTCCGCCCCTACGCCATTGTACCGGCCGTCGTAGAGGTAGCGGTACCCTTCGATATCTGTTTCCGAAATATAATTGGTGAACGGATCCAGCCCTTCGAGCATGGCATCCATGCCGGTGCGCATCAGCTTGCCGGGGTCAAGCTCGTCCACATACGAGTGGTTGATCTCTTTGTAGGCGTTGGTGAAGATTTCGAGGTTTTTGATGATCTCGAAGTACTTGTTGTCTTCTAGGCCTTTGAAGGCAAACAATCCGGCCAGGGCCAGACAAAGGAGCAGGAAAATTCGCTTATGCATAATTGTGTTGGGTTTACTGCTTGCAAAGAGGACGGTTTTCAGCCTGATGGCGAAACCAAGGTCAGTTAATGTGGTAAAAATGCCCGCAAAAATGGACAAAAACTCCCGGCCCGGCAATCAATAACCGGAAACCCGGCGTTTGCTACCGAAGAAAGGTACGCAAGGTGGCCAGCAGCTCTGCCGGTTTTTCGGCATGCACCCAATGGCCGGCGCCTTCGATGGTAGCTATTTCCGCTTGCGGGAACAGGGATTCAATTAACGAAAAATCTTCGTCTTTGATATAATTGGAGCGGCTGCCGCGGATAAAAAGCGCGGGTTTGTTAAACGGATCGCCTTCCACGCCGGCCAGGATATTCGGATACTCCTTCCACAAAACCGGGAGATTCATTTTCCAGGCATAGCTGCCGTCGTGATGCCGGGTAATGTTTTTCAGCAAAAATTGCCGGATACCGTAGTCGGAAATCCGGGCATTCAACCAGTCGTCCGCTTCCTGCCGGGAATGGATGCCGCTCAGATCGAGGCCAAGCAATGCCTCAAAAATTCCGGAGTGGTTATCGTCGGCGGGGCCCGGAGCAATGTCCACCACCACGAGCTTGTCCACCATGTCCGGATAGTTCAGGGCGAATTGCATCGCCACTTTGCCGCCCATGGAATGCCCGACTAACGCTGTTTTAAAGATCCAGTGCTTTTCCAGAAATTCCTTCAGGTCTTCGGCCATTTCTGGATAGGTGTGGGTAGGCGCCTGCGGCGAGCGGCCGTGGTTGCGCAGGTCGGGGGTAATGACGAGGTGATGGTCGGCCAGTGCCTTTGCCACCGTCTGCCAGTTGTCGGAAAAGCCAAACAGGCCGTGCAGGATGACAACCGGGTCGCCCTGGCCAAATTCGCGGGAAAATAATTGCATGGTGCGTTGTCTTCTTCTCCAAAACGGCAAGGACGGGGTATTGTTTAGTAAATAGTGTGGTCCCTTCTTCCGTTTACTCCTTTTCCCGGGCAGCCGGGGGTCAACAAAAACCTAAAAATCAATGTTTTACGACTTGAAATTGCTTTGCGGATACGGTGTTTGCGAAATTAGACCCCATTGCACGAAGTAAAGCGCACTAATTTTGCCGCCGCCATTGTTATTCTGAACACACGCCTGATACAGCATGATACGAACCATCGCATTGCTCCTTCTGACCACTGGTATGCTGGTCGCTTTTAGTTGTAAAAACGATTCGAAAACCCGGCAAGCGCAGGCTCCCGGAGGAGTCCAGGACCCTGAACTGGTCAAATTGAACCAATTATTGGAAGCGAATCCGAACAACGACTCGCTGTTGTACCGCCGGGCTGAAGTGTACTATCGCCTGGAAGGCTACGACGAAGCCCTGATCGACCTCGGCCAGGCCATCCGGATCGATTCCCTTAAACCGCAGTACTACCATCTGACTGCCGATGTGCTGCTCGACTACGCACGGCCCAACGACTCGAAACGGGCGCTCGATGTGTTGCTCACGGCGGCTTACCTGTTTCCAGACCGTATCCAGACGCTGCTGAAACTGAGCGAATTTCAACTCATCGTGCGTCAGCATGCCGATGCGCTGGCTACGCTCGACAAGATCCTTCAGCGCGATCCGCAAAACGCGGAGGCCTACTTCATGGCCGGCCGTGTGGCGCTGGACATGGGCGATACCACGCGGGCTATCGCCTCGCTTCAAAAGTCGGTGCAGTTCAATGCCGACAACGCCGACGCCTGGCGCTTTCTGGGGCGCATATTCTCCCAGCGCAACAACCCGGTGGCGATCCAGTACTTCGACAACGCCTTGCGCGTCGATTCAACCGATCTGGAGTCGCGCGAATACAAAGCCGTGTTTTACAAGTTTCGCGGCGAGTTTGACAAAGCCTTCGAAGCCTATCGCGATATCATCGTGCGCAACCCCGACTACTCCAACGCCTATTTCGACATGGGCACAATTTACCTGGAGCAGGATTCGCTGAAAAAAGCCTACGACCATTTCGACATCGCCATAAAAACCGATCCGCTCTTCGTAATGGCGTATTATTACCGAGGACATGTTGCCGAACTTCAGGGCAATATCGAAGCGGCCAAAGCCGATTATCAGCAGGCGCTCCGGATGTCGCCCAATTACCCTGAACCCAGGGAAGCGCTGGAGCGGCTGGGTAAAAAATAGGGTCC
>CAYVDV010000020.1:0-5471 GCA_964450465.1 uncultured Saprospiraceae bacterium | reverse complement strand
TTATTCTCTCGATATCGAACCCACCCCAAACGGTTGGGCGACGCCGGCGCGATAATCGCGGTAAAAACCGAACGTCTGCGCATCCGTGATGTCTGCGGATTTGGCCGAGCCCTTGAAGCCGTCCTGGCAGTCAACAGTAAATTCCAGTACCGTAAGGTGGCCGTCGGCATCAAATTCCATTTTGTTGTAGTCCAGCAGGATCTTCTGGGCGCCCAGCTCGGCCTTGATGTTCATCAGGTCAGACTGGGAATGTGCGTGCGTGAAGAAAACTTCCACACGGCGGGCTTTTTGCGCCTGCAGTGCCGGCAGCGCCAGGCAGACGAAAGCAAGGAGTAAGAGTATTTTTTGCATGGATCGTTAAAAAATTTGTATTTCAGTAAATAGTACGTTTAGCGCATAAAAGTACGGCAATATCGCGGAACGGAAAAACATCCGCGATTCCGTTAATTCCGGAGGAGCGGCCGCACGAAGCTTCCGCTTTCCAATTGTACCGTCAGGTAGTAGGTTCCTCCCGGTAACATACTCAGATCAATTTCCTCCCCGATTCGCTGCCCCGATATCGTTTTTGTAAACAGGCGGCGCTGTTGCATATCGGTCAGCAGGAGCGTGATCCGTTCGCTGCGCCGGAGTTCCAATTTTAGCTGCACAATACCGGAAGTAGGGTTGGGTGCCAATTGAAAATCCAGTACCGATACCGGCAAACGGGTCGCTGCAATGCCGACCGGCCCGGCCTGGAATATACACCCGGACAAGTCGGTTACCAGCACGGTAAACAGACCTTCCATCCCATTGGAGAAAACCGTATCCGTTGCACCCGGAATGTTGTCCCACAACTGGGTATTGTAATTGAACACTTGCCATTGAATACTGATAAACTGCCCGCTGATGGACAAAATATCGCCGTTCTGGCTGATCATTGGCGCAGAATTCTGGCTGATCAGTACAGGACTGGAATGCGGGTAATCGCATCCGGCGCGCTGGTACTGCACGGTATAGGAGCCCGCAGTTTTGACCAGCAACTGCGGTGCAATGGCGCCTGCAACAGGCATTCCGTCGCGGAACCACTGTATGGAAAATCCTGTTGGTGGCAACGCTGTTGTCAGCATAGTCGAATCATCGCCACAAAGCACCGGCAGGCCCACAACCTGCACGACAGGAGCCGGTAGTTCGGGCGCCAAAGCCACCTCCCGCACCATGGACGGCGGCGAGCTGCAAGGAAAACCGGTATGCACAACAGAATAAGCGCCAGGCGATTGCACGGCCAGCATTTGCTGCGTGGCGCCAGCGATCAGGTCATCATCCCGGTACCATTGGTATCCAAAACCGGTAGTCGCCAATGTTGCTTCCAGCAACACCGTGTCGCCGGCACACAATAATGCCGGGTTGGCAAGCGGCGCCGACCAGTACACCGCCGAAACCTCAGGGACCGGCAGCAAGGTATCGGCTTCCACTTCAAAGGTATCGGTCCGCAGGCAACCCCGGGCGTCCTGCACCTGAACAGAGTAGGTCCCCGGATTGAGATAGACAATGGAAGATTCCGTAAAACCGTTACTCCATTGGAACACAAAGGGCGCCTCGCCGCCGCTTACGTTCAGGAATATCGTGCCGTTGAGGGTGCCGTAGCAGGTGGCATTGGTTACAGTACCGGAGATATTAAATCCGGAGCAGACCTCCGTAATCCGGTAAATAGTCCCTTGTGCAAGTGCAGCGACATAGAGTTCACCGTCGCGATCTTCTCCAAGGGTGCAGTACTGGTTATTACTCAGATCGGCGATTTGTTTGGTGTCGAAACTCCCGTCGGGCTGCTGTCGCACCGCCCACCAACGGCCACTGCAATAGTCGGTAAAAAGATACACCCCGTACAGGTCGGCGTACTGGCTGCCGCGGTAAATAAAGCCCCCGGTTACGGAACAGCCCACAGAGTTGTTGTCGTAGTCGAAAATGGGGCCGGTGTAGCTTGCGGCCGGCTGGCAATTGCTGGTAATGTGGGGAAAAGTGCCCTCGTAACAGCGCCAGCCGTAGTTTCGGCCACCACCGGATCCGGCGGGTTCGAAGTCGATCTCTTCGCGGGTGACCTGGCCGACATCACCGATCCAAAGGTCGCCGGTCAGGCGGTCGAACGAGAAGCGCCAGGGGTTGCGCAGGCCCCAGGCCCAGATTTCGGGCTGGAACGCCGGGTCATTTACAAAAGGGTTGTCGGCCGGAATCCCGTAAGGCAGGCCGGGAGAGCTGCTGTTGACGTCGATGCGCAGGATCTTGCCCAGGAAGGTGTTCTTGGTCTGGCCGTTGTTTTGCGGATCGCCGCCCGAGCCGCCGTCGCCCAGGGAAATATACAGGTAACCATCCGGGCCGAATTTCAGGCAGCCGCCGTTGTGGTTATTGAACGGTTGGTCCTGGGTCAGGAGGATCTCCTCGCTGTCCGGGTCAGCTTGATTGGGGTTGTCCGGTTTTACTGAAAAACGCGACACACGGGTATCGCCGTCGGTTTCGCGGGTGTAGTACACATAGAACAGGCCAGACTGCGCGTAATCGGGCGGAAAGGCCAGTCCGAGCAGCCCCTGTTCATTGCCCGTGGAGCGCACCCGGGGGTCGATGTTGAGAAAGGGATCAGGCAGGCGGTTGCCCAGGCTGTCGAGCACCCAGATGTAGCCGCGTTGTTCGACGATGAACAGGCGGCTGTCGCCGCAATGTGCAATGTCCACCGGCCGGGTAAAGCCCGTGGCATGGGATACGAGTTCGATGACGGGCTGGGAGAAAAGGGCCGGTGACAGTGTCAGGAAACCGGCCAGCAGGAGACTGGGTAGTTTTTTTTGCATTCAAAATACGGTTGAAAAGCGAATTGACGGGATAACACCCAAAAATCGGAAAGGATTGTCAAAAAGGACCGGAGAATGCCCTTCCTGTCCGGAAATAGCAATCAGATCTTGTTCCAGTCCCAAACGCCCCACTTCAGTTCGTCGGGTATTTTGATGCCGCTTTGCTTCATAGTCAGGTATAGATGGCCGCGGTGATGGGCTTCATGGGAGATATAGTAGCCGAGCATAGGCACCACGCCGCGCTGGAAATTCGACACTTTCCCCTCCTGTCCGATCGCGTGTTCGATATAGCGCTGCATGGCGGCGCCCGATTGTTCGAAGGCTTCCAGCAGTTTTTCCTTTGCCGGGCTTTCGTCTTTATCAAATGGGGTCAGGGGCAAGCCCTGTTTTTTGGCAAACGACTCCAGCCGCGTCGCCCGTACGTTGTGCACATGGGCCAGCTGCCGGGCAATATCGCGGCCACCGCGTGTGCTCAGGGTTGCCTTGAGCGCTTCGTCGGAAAGATGGCCGATCAGGAAAAGCATGGTGCGCTGATGAATGGCCCAGGTATCGATGATCTGTTGTTCTATGGCTGACATAATGCGTTGCATCAGTTTTGGTCCGGTACCGCAAGCAGCCTGCGGTGGTAGTTGATCTGGCCCAGGTGGTAGCTGAGGTGCCCGAGCAGGTGGAGCAGCATAAAGTCGGTTTTTACGATCTGACCCCGTTTTTCCAGGGGAAAATCCTGCTCCAGTTGTGTCTCCGGCAATTGTTGCAGGGTGGAGCTGACGACGTTGATTGTAGCGTCAATTTGTTGTAACAATTCAGCCCGGGGCACGTGTTTGTCGGCAAATTCCCGGTCGCGCTCGCGCACATACCCTGTATGGCCGAGGGCGGAACCGATAAAATGATTGAGGTTGCCGAGCAGGTGCAGACAGAGGTTGCCGGCAGAATTGCTGATCTCGCCGCGGATGATCCAGAGTTCGTCTTCATTGGAATAAAGACTGATCTCCGCGGCAAGTTGACGCAGGTCGCGCCCGAAGATCTCCGAAAGGGCTTGTTTGAGCATGCACAAAATATTAGGGTGTAAAAATACGGTTTAACGCTTCATCTTCATTTCCGGCAGGCCAACCACCTCAAAGGTAGCGGATGCGAAGGCAACTTTGCCTTTCGTAGCTTCCACGCCCTGGAGGATACGGGTGAACAATTGCGTTTTGGTGGAGCGGCGTTTTTCATATGCTACCACATAACGCAGACTGAATTCGATCCAGTTGTCGGTCAGTCTCATGCCCAGCGTAGGTTCCACTACGGCATTTTCGATCATGTACTTCTGGACCATTTTTTTCCAGTATTTCAGCGCCTGAGCCGGGTAGTCCCCCATGACTTCCCTGGCAACTTCCATGAAAATGCGGCTGGCTGATTCCACATCCGACCCGTATTTTACCGGCAGGATGATCTCATCCCAAACAAAGGGAAAATCCGTCGAATAATTGTATACCGGCCCTTTGAACACAAAAGCATTGCTGATGCGTACGATGCGCCCGCTGTAGTTGTCGCTGTTGGTCCAGGCGCCGATCTCCATGAGCGTGGTCTTGGTAATACTGATATCGATCACATCGCCTTTGACGCCGCTGATTTCGATGCGGTCGCCTGGTTTGTAGATGTTGGAGCTGAAAATAGAGATCCAGCCGGCGAGGCTCAGGATGACTTCCTGCATGGCAAAAGCAATCCCCGCGCTAATGAGGCCGATCGTGATGCCCAGGTACTGGAGTTTGCCGGTAAAGCTCAGGATGCCGACGAGCATGATCAGGATGTACCCGGTCAGGCTGACCGCCTTTTTGGTCCGGTAGCGCATGGCGTTGTCCGTCACCATCCGGTTGATCGTCTTGCGAAGCAGCCAAACCATCAAGAGGATAACAAACGACCAAAGTAAAAAATACAACAGCCCGATCAGGAGCCCGCTCGACTCCCAACTGGCCAATTCCTTCAACCACTGGGTGAAATTTTCCATGGTATTCGCTGTGTTTTTAGTTTTCGGAGCCCGGCCAATGGCACCTATAAAAGTAGGGATTTTCTTTGAATGGCAGGTAAAACTAATAAAACGGATTCATCTGCTTTCCCTTACCTTTGCGCCGCTTTTTCAACGTTTTGAGTTTCCGGATACCAGATAATCTGCAGTAAACAGGCCTGGACAATTTCCCGCCTGTCTCAACTCAAAACCCGAAACTCAAAACTCAAAACTCGTTACTTTATCCATGTACAGAACCCATACCTGCAACGATCTACGCCTTTCCGATGCCGGCAAAACCGTCACCCTGGCCGGCTGGGCCGGCACCATCCGCGACAAAGGCGGGCTCCTCTGGATCGACCTTCGCGACCGCTACGGCATCACCCAGTTGGTGTTTGACGAAAATTATACTTCCCCCGAACTCTTTGCCATCGCCCGCAGCATTGGGCGTGAATTCGTGTTGCAGGCCACCGGCGAGGTGATCGAACGCGCCTCCAAAACCACCAAGATCCCCACGGGAGAGATCGAGATCAAGGTTGCGGAACTCCGGATCCTCAACGCCGCTAAAACGCCGCCCTTTACCATCCAGGACGATACCGACGGCGGCGACGATCTGCGCATGAAATACCGCTACCTCGACCTGCGCCGCAACGCCGTGCAGCAAAATA
>CAYVDV010000019.1:0-24527 GCA_964450465.1 uncultured Saprospiraceae bacterium | reverse complement strand
CAGCCTCATATTTCCCACTTTCCTTTGCGAATGGCCCGCACGATCAGATAGACCAGCAAACCGGCCGGACCGGCCAGCAAGGTCAATACCAAACCGGGCACCACCACGGCATGCGGTATCTTCTCCTGCCGCGCATCATGCACCTGCCATATACCTACCAACAAACTGAACGACAAATAGTTGAACCACCCGGTCAGGATCATGGCCTGGTTGCGAAACAGGTTCTTTAACCCCTCGAGCGACAACAGGCTGCCGTCCTGCTGGCCATCGGTAAGGTAGGAAAAGGTAAACCACGCAGCGGCCAGCGACAACAACAGGGCCGAGCCGAAGGCAATGGGTTCGGAATAGCGCCAGCGCGGCGCAAAGATCAGAAGGCCCCAGGGGACAAATATGAGCACCGAGGCGTAGCCGTAAAAACTGTCCGCTGTCATGCTTCCTTATTTTTGGATTTTGAGGCTCATGTCCAGCGGCTGCGCAGAATGCGTGAGAACTCCGGCCGACACATAATCAACCCCGGTGAGGGCAAATTTTCGCACATTAAAGAGCGTAATGCCCCCGGAGGCTTCGGTTTCGAAGCGTTTATTGACGGTGGCGACGGCTTCGGACAGGATCGGGATCTCGAAATTATCGAACATCAGGCGGGTAATGCCGCCTACTTCCATGGCTTCGTGCACTTCCACGAGGTTGCGCACTTCCAGGGTGATATTCAAATCGAGGCTATTGTCTTTCAGGTATTGCTGCGCCCGCTCTACTGCCGGCCGGATGCCTCCACTGGCATCCACATGGTTGTCCTTGATCATGATCCAGTCGTAGAGTCCCCAGCGATAGTTTTCACAACCGCCGATTTTGATGGCCCATTTCTCCAGAAAACGGATCAGAGGCGTCGTTTTTCGGGTATCCAGCACTTTTACGGGCAGGTCGCCCACTTCAAAAGCGAAACGGCTGGACAGCGTGGCAATGCCGCTCATGCGTTGCATGGCGTTGAGCACCAGGCGTTCGGCCTTCAGGAGCGCGCGGGTGTTGCCCTCGACCTCAAAAGCTTTTTCCCCGTAAAAAACATCGTCGCCGTCCGATTTGTGCCATTGGATCGTGCAGGAAGGATCGACATGCCGGAGGATATGCCCGGCCAGTTCCAGGCCGGCGATCACCCCGTAGTCTTTGACTTTAAGGGCTGCCCGGCTGCGGTGGTCGGCAGGAATGGTGGCCATGGAAGTATGGTCGCCGCCGCCGACATCTTCGCGCAGGCCTGCGGCAATAAATTCCTGAATGTGCTGATCTGTTATTTGTGCTGGTCGCATAGATTATGATTTCCACTTAATGTTGCAGCCTCCGGAAGGCCGTTGCATGGTATTGACTGGCTGGCCGGCCAAAACGGCATCCAGCGCCGCCCGCAGGTCCTCGCCGGTTGCCGGTATGGGGTTGCGCTTGGGGCGGCTGCCGTCGAGCTGCCCGCGGTACACCAGCCGCATATCGGCATCGAATACATAAAAATCCGGCGTACATGCAGCGTCGTATATGCGGGCCACTTCCTGGGTTTGGTCGTAAAGATACGGAAACGGATAACCTACTTCAAGGGCATGCGTGCGCATTTTATCCGGACCGTCTTCCGGGTAGGCTTCTGCATCGTTGCTGCTGATACCGACGAAGGCCACGCCTTTGGCCTGGTATTCACGGGCCAGACGCACGATTTCGTCGTTGATATACAACACATAGGGGCAGTGGTTGCATAAGAACATGATCACCGTAGCCTTGGGCGATGCGATATCCTGCAAGCGAAAGCTGCGGCCGCTGACGGTATCGGGAAGCTCAAAATCCGGGGCCTTGGTGCCCAGCGGAAGCATATTGGATTCGGTATAAGCCATTTTTAAAGCGTGCTTTTGTGTGTGTTGTGGGACCGGTTATTTGCAGCCGGCATCGACGCCCAGGACATAATGCCGGACGATGCCAATTGTCCGGGCGGTTTCGGCGCCCTGAAAGCCGGTGATCATGTTGTCCTGAATTGTTTGCTCGTATTTAAGCAGCAGCGGGGCTGCCAGCGGCCGGTACGACCAGTGCCATTTTTCTTCGTTGTAGCCATAGGGGCGTTTCTCGTCTTTGGCCGTATAGGGTTGATAAAAACCGTACTCATGGGCATGCGTGTGCAGCCATTGGTACACGGCAGCGTATTGGCCACCGGGTTCAAACGACGCGTTGTTGAGGTCGTTAAAGTCGATATCGGTGCCCCAATGGTGGCGCGATGCGCCGGGCATGGCCGAGTATTCCAGGATCTTGCGGGCGCGGGCAACTGGGTCGGGCGATGCTGCGGCAAACCGGGACCATTTTCGCTCCCAGATAACCTTTTGCTGGTCAAAACTCCGGGTAGAGGAAATAACCTTCAGGGCAACCCCGTCCTTTTGGGCCACGGCCCACATTTGCTGGAGCGCAGCCAGGGTTTCGCGGTGCAGGATCATGCCCGGCTTATCGGCATACGGGGTATCCACGGGGGCAAAGTCCGGGTGTTTTGCCGGATCGAATTTGCCCATCAGCAAACTTAGTTCGGAGGCAGTTGCCGGCGCTGCCGTATCTGCCGGGGAAGGCGCTGCACAGGCGTGCGCGCTGTAGCGGGAAAAAACGGCCCCGGTTTCCGCTTCCGGACCACAACTGGCACTTGCCAGCAGGAGCAGGGATAAGCATATCCCGTAAAAAAGAGTCACATTCATGATTCAGCAGCTTCAATCACTTGTTTCAACGCCTCCCTGGTCAGCACGCCGGCCTGTCGCCACAGTTCCTGCCCGTTTTGATACAACATAAAGGTTGGAACCCCCATGACTTTCATCTCAACGGCCAGGTCGGTGTTCACATCCACATCAATTTTGACGATGCGCACCCGGTCGCCCAGTTCGGCTTTCAAATCATCCAAAACCGGTTCCATCGCCCGGCAGGGTCCGCACCAGGTAGCGTGAAAGTCAATCAGTACCAGAGATTCATCTTGAACCAGCGCATCAAAAGAGGATTTCACTGCAGCGAAGTTTTTTGAATTTGTTGCCCCGTTCGGGGTGTTTTACAAAAAAACGGCACAAGATAGGATTCAAACAGGCATAACTTGTGCGAACTATACGAATTCACCCGTATTCATCGAAAAAGAACGCTTAAACCGGATGAACGGCGCATTTTTGTCTTTACGCACTAACAACCTGAAATAAATGAATTTGTTCCGACTGTTTTTCCTCGCAACCCTTTCGCTGAGCGTCCAGCCTGCCTTCGCACAAAAACAGGACAAGGCCGTCAAAGCCGTAATCAACCGCTTTTTTGAAGGCATGGAAAAGGGAGATACCACCCTGCTGCTGAGCACCTGCACCGAAGCGCCCGTGCTGCAGACCTTTGTCCGGGACAAATCGGGCAAATTCAAGGTTCGGGATGAAGATTTTCGCGACTTTGTCCGGTTTATTGGCACGCCTACGCAAGATAAGTACGATGAAAAAATTAAATTTGCAGCGATACACATCGAGGAATCGCTGGCAAGCGTATGGGCGCCCTACAAGTTTTACCGGAATGGAACCTTATCGCACTGCGGCACCAATTCCTTTCAACTGGTCAAAACCGAAGCGGGCTGGAAGATCCAGTATATCATCGATACGCGGCGGAAGACCTGCAAATAAATGCAAACGTAAAACTTCAATAAAATGGCCAGAAAAAAAGTAAACAAGGTCACTTTTTCCTACGGCGGTGAAAAGATCAGCCTGACCAAGAGCAAGACCCAGATTGCTGTACAATATACGGGCGCCCGTGAAAAACAAGTGGCGCGACGCGGCGTGGCTGCCCCCCCTGCTTCCATTGAATCCTTTGAAGTCGTATCCAGTAAACGTGGCATCGACCAGAAACTGGACACCCTGCGCGATCAGCCTGATGTGGCGGTAGGCACGCACATCTGGAACGTGGAGGGGGAAGAAGATATTCCGTTTATTCCCACCGGCAATCTGTATATAGAATTTGTTGCGGGCTCCGATGAGCAGAAACAAATGGCTTTGCTGGAAAAACTGGCGCTGAGCATCAAGGAAGTGGTGGGCCCCGGCGCTTTTCGCGTGAGCGTGACGCCACAATCGCCTAACCCGATCAAGTGTGCGATGGATTTGCAGCGCGAAAAGATCGTGGCCGTAGCCGAACCCGAGTTTGCCACCACACCCGCGCCGCGCGATTTTTCAGCGCCCAGCGGCCGGTTTATCGCCACCCAATGGCATCTGGAAAATACGGGACAAGCCATTCCGGCCATCGATGCGCCCAACTCCGTATATGCCGCATCGCATTTCAAGCGCGGCGCCGATGCCAAAGTGCGGGATGCCTGGAATTACCTGGGCAGCCTGGGCAATAGCAACCTGAAAATAGCCGTGATCGATACCGGCTTTGCCGCCGATCACCCGCAGCTGCGGGGCGACGGAACCAAAGTCCGCAACCCATACAACGCAGCCAGCCGGAATACGGACGTATCGCCGTTCGTACGCATGAGCAACGGCGCCTTCGGCGTCATCAGCCACGGCACATCCTGCGCCGCCGTGGCTGCCGGGGCACTCGATGTACAGGGTATTCTGGGTGCTGCACCCAATTCCCGGCTTATCCTCATCAAACTGGAAGTACTGAGCGACGAAGCCATTCGGAACGCATTTGAACACGCCCTGCTCAACGGCGCCGATATCATCTCCTGCAGCCTCGGCTATCCCAAACCGGTGCCGCTGTCCACGTATATTACCAATTATTTGCGAAAACTCACCAGCGAAGGCCGCGGCGGCCGGGGCATCCCGATGTTTTTCGCCGCCGGCAATGCCAACCCCGCCTCCAATTACATGCCCCGGCAGGTGAGCGATTTCGCCGCCCACCCCGACGGCATTTGCGTGACGGCTTCCAACAGCCTGGACCAGCGCTCCAGCTACTCGTTCTTTGGCTCCAGCGCTTTCCTCTGCGCCCCTTCCAACGGCGACGCGGGCGTCGGCATCACTACTGCCACCTGCGACCTCGGCACCGACGGCCGGTCGGTGGTACTGGGCTACACCAGCGGCTTCGGCGGCACATCCAGCGCCGCACCACTGGCCGCCGGAATATGCGCCCTCATACTTACCGCAAACCCAAACCTGAATGTCGCCGACATCAAGCGCATCCTCCTGCAGAGTTGCGACAAGATCGGTCCTTCCGGCACCTACGACAAGTCGGGGCATTCCGATTACTACGGGTACGGCCGGATCAACGCTTTGCGCGCAGTACAAATGGCAAGCCAAAGTAGCGGCAGCGGTAGCGGTGGTGGAAGTGGAAGCAGCGGTGGAAGTAGCGGCAGCATCAGTACGCCTGTGACACCGGCAACCCGGGTGCCAACGGGCAAGGTGGTATCGCGCTTTTTAAATGTTCGCTCGGGCCCGTCCACCAGCTATGCCAAGGTGGGACAGCTGGCACAGGGCGACGTGGTAAACCTGTACGAAAAAGTTTCCGGGTTCTGGCGCATTGGCAGTGGCCAGTATGTCAGTGCCGATTACATACAAGTAGTGGCTGCCATCCCGGGCGCCCCGGTAGTAACCCGGCAGGGGAAAGTGACCTCTACCTACCTGAACATTCGCTCCGGCCCCTCTACCGCCTACGGCAAAGTGGGCCGCTTGAACCAAGGCTCCATGATCCCGATTTTCGAGACCAGCAGCGATGGATGGCACCGGATTGGCACGAACAAATGGGTGTACGGGAATTTTGTTCAGATCGTATAGGCAAGAAACTGCCCGTCACAGGGCGTCAAGGATATGTCGCTCGATACGCGCCAGCGTATCGGGCGATTCATCCCTGACAAAAGGCATTCCGGTCACCCGTTCATACAGCTCGATATACCGCGTTGAAATTTCCGCTACGAATGCATCGGGCATATCCGGCATCTTTTGCCCGTCCTTGCCCTGAAAACCATTTGCCATAAGCCATTCGCGCACAAACTCTTTGCTCAGCTGCCGTTGTTTTTCTCCCCGGGCCTGGCGTTCGGCGTAGCCTTCGGCATAAAAATAGCGGGAACTGTCGGGCGTGTGGATCTCGTCCATCAGGACGACCTTTCCGTCTTTTTTGCCGAATTCGTATTTGGTATCTACCAAAATTAGCCCCTGCCGGGCAGCCATTTCGGTGCCCCGCTGAAACAGGGCGCGGGTGTAGGCCTCCATTTGGGCGTAATCGCCCGGGCTCACCAGCCCTTGCGCCAGGATCTCTTCTTTTGAAATATCTTCATCGTGGCCGGCGTCGGCCTTGGTGCTGGGCGTAATGATGGGTTCGGGAAACGGATCGTTTTCGCGCAGCCCTTCGGGCAGCGGCACACCGCAGAGGATGCGTTCGCCGCTGGCATAGGTGCGGGCCGCGTGACCGGCGAGATAGCCCCGGATCACCATTTCCACCCGTACCGGTTCGCAGCGATACCCGATAGCCACATTAGGGTCCGGGGTGCTGATCAGCCAGTTGGGACAAATATCCCGGGTAGCCTGGAGGAAATGCCCGGCAAGCTGGTTGAGCACAGCCCCTTTGTAGGGTATGGCGCGGGGCAGGATATGGTCAAAGGCTGAAATCCGGTCGCTGGCAACCATGACCAGCCGGTCGCCGATAGTGTACACATCGCGGACTTTGCCGCGATAAAAACCGGTTTGACCCGGAAAATGGAAGTTGGTTTCGCGAATGGCGTTCATGTCAGTGTTTCATGTTTTGCGTTACCGGGTCATTCAATTTCTTCATAATCAATATACTCGCCTTCTTCTTTGGTATCCTGCCCTTTACCGGGCGGCGCGGGAGGAGGTTGGCTGGGCGTTTTCCGGGCGCCAAGATAGGGTTGAAGCGCCTGAATGAGCCACAAAATAGCGAGTATGGTAAAAAGCCACTTAAGCAACATGGTAAAAAATAAACAACTGGGTTGACTATTCAGAGGTCCGCATCCAATATATCCCCTTCCTTTTTCTTTCGCATTGTTCTTTCGGCATATTTCTTCAAAAACGGGTGGCTGAAAACGGCAATCAGGATAACAAACACCCCGATATAGAAGCCCGGGTCCAGATCTTTGTGTTCCTTAAAAAAGAGCCCGGCCAGTACAACACCGTAAACCGGCTCCAGGTTGATCGTGAGGTTGGTGGCGAAGGCAGTGATATGCCGCATGGCCTGCAAAGTAAGGTAATACGGCAATAACGTACAAACCCAGGCCAGAATGAGCATCCAGAGCCAGTCCCATCCCTGTGGGGCAATACGGAGTTCCGGGGTCATATTCAACACAAATGGCAAGGCAAGGGAACACACCACAAGGCCGCCGAACAATTCCACAAAACTCATGATCAACGGTGGTGGGACATGCTGATCGATCATTCGTTTGTTCAGCGAGGTAAAAATAGCGGCCAGCAGGGCGCCCAGCAGTCCCACGATGAAGCCTTCGCGCATTTCCCAGTTGATATTGCCGACCACCAGAGCCATGCCGGGCAGGATAAGGATGCCCAGGGCAAGTTCGTACCATTTTGCCTTTTGGCGCAGCAAGAGGGGTTCCGCAACGGCAGAAAAAAACGAAGTGGTGGCCATCGAGGCCACGGCTATCGAAGCGTTCGACAGTTTGATCGCCCCGTAAAAACAGAGCCAGTGCACGCCCACCATGGCGCCAATACCCAGCATTTTCCAGAACACCGGGCGCGACAGCCCGCGCATTTGAGCCCTGGGCAGCAGCCACCACAACGTCGCACAGCACAACAACACCCGCCACCATACCAGCGGCAGGGCGGTCAGGGTGATGAGTTTGCCCAGGATCGCCGTAAATCCCCACAGAAACACACAAAAATGCAAGGCAAGGTAGGCGCGAAGTTTGTCGCTCATCGGTTCAAAATAGCATCGGTCTAAAAAAACAACGCATTGGCAAACAGCACTTTACCCTGTTCCCAAAAGGACCGGAAGAGGGGGTTGTCCACAAGGTAAACAACGTCGCCCCGGCCCATTTTTTGCAGGGCGGCTACCGGGGTATTGTATAATTTGGGTTTCAGGCGGCTACCGATAAAACCCAGCGAACGGAAGTCCTCGCCCAACCAAAGGGCACAGGCGGCGTTTGCCGGCATTTCAAACAAACTGGCCGTTGTTTTCAGCGAAAAATACGTATCGGAAAAGCCGAATGCGAGTGGGTTGGACGGATCGACCCGGGTTTGAACGATAGCGCCCGGCACCCCATCGCTCAGGCTTTCCCGTTCCCTGGCCTGGTAAGGCTTTGGAGATGCAGGGGCACTGGAGTCTTTCTGAGGCTCGGGTTTACTCTTCAGGTCAAAACCGTCTTTGTCGGCAAATGCTTTTACCCCGCCTTCGAAGGCGATCACGCGGCCGCCCTCGCGCACCCAGTCCTGAATGGATTTCAGGATATTGTCGGGCAAATTATAATTGCCGTTGGGAAAAACAATGGTCGTATAGTCGTTCCAGCGCAGGCGGTTCAGATTGTCCAGGGCAACGGGGGTAAGCGGGTAATCCAGTTCCTGTTCAAAGAAAAACCAGGTGTGCCCGAAGGAATTCTCGTCCACGTCGTCGCCATATACCAGAGCAACCTCGGGCTTCGCAATCAGCACGAAGTTTTCCGAACCCAGGTCTCGGCCACTACCGGCCCAGCCCGTAAAAATCGGATGCAGGGTGACATTGGCGGAAGCGGCGGCTTCCTGTACGAGCCCATCCAGTTCCCCGCTGAACAAGTGGTTGTCGGCCCGGGTAATCACCAGAGATCCGGCTTCGAAGTGCTGATCCGCCAGGTTGAAAGGGTGCTGGCCATACCGCACTTTTACCCCGCTTTCAAGCAAGCGCCCCAGAAAGCGGGCCTCCGCCAGCGAACGCCGGTGCACACACCAGGCATAGGGCGAAGCAGCCAGCCGGATTGCCGGAGCCTGGAAGGGTTCAAACGGGCGTTTGGGTTCCAGGCGTTGCTTCAGGGCGTACGTTTCCAGCCCGTAGGCATAGGGGAGCGACCAGGCGGTGATGTCGTAGGTCAGGGAGTCGCTCAGGTGGTGCTCCGGCTCAAACAACACCTGCAACAGCACGGAATGTGGCTGAAATGCACTGATGAGCAGGTCTTTTTCGCCAACGGTAATGACAGATTCCGTTCCCTTGATATAGTCGAACGCCTTTATGCCCTGTACCGTTTCGCCGGCACGCCCGTAACGGATATTGTGCCTGTCGAGCAGCCGGCACAGCGCATTGACCTTGTTGGGATCGTTGTCTGCCCGGATCACGAACGCCTGGTAGGCCCCCTGGGGTTGCCGGGCGCTGCGCTCGAAGTAACTGCGGAAATTGTCCACGACAAGCCGGGCATTTTTACTGGCCATTTCAATCGTGGAACGGCAGGTTGTCAGGTGATGCTGTATCCGGTCGTGCAGGGTAAGCGTATCGCCGCTGGCAGTCAGGATGGCGCGTCCCGCCCTGGAATTACCGGCTTGCTCATAGGTCATGCCGATAGCGCCGTTGAACATGGGGTAAGTGTCACCGTAAGAGGGGTAAAACAAATCGAAGACTTCGCGGGTAAAATACAGCCAGCCGTATTGGTCAAAATACTGGGCGTGGTTTTGCCCGATGCGGGTTTGAAATTCGCGTTGCCAGGGAGTGATATAATCATGCATGGGCTCGGCGGCAGGGGCGAAATAATAGGGGTTGTCGATGGATTGCTCGTGCAGGTCGGCATGCACCTGCGGGAGCCAGCGCTGGAAAAGCGCCAGTCGCTGTTGGGTTTCCACCTGTGTCGCCCAGGCCCAGTCGCGGTTGAGATCGAAGTAATAATGATTTACCCGACCCCCCGGCCAGGGTTCGCGGTGTTCCCGGGCGTCGATATTGGGGTTTTTCCGCTTGTTGCTGACCCCGCGATACCAGTGGGTGTAGCGGTCGTAGCCGTCGGGGTTGAGGGAAGGGTCGAGGATCACCACCGTATTTTGCAGCCAGGCGCGGAGTTCCGGGTCGCTTTGGCTGGCCAGTTGGTAGGCCAGCAGCATGCTGCATTCCGAACCGGAAGGCTCGTTGCCATGCACGCTCATGCTCAGCCAGACAATTGCGACGGGATCGGCACTGTTGCCCTTTCCACCGGTATCCATACCGGCCAGGCGCAGGTTATTCTGGCGGATCTGCTCCAGTCGCGCCATATTTTCCGGAGCGGAAAAAATAGCCACCTGAAGGGGACGGGCTTCGTTCGTGCGGCCGTAACGCTCCAGGCGCATGACGGCCGGCGCCGATGCCGCCAGGTATTCGAAATAGTCCGTCAGCATGTAATGGGGGGTAAATTGCTCGCCCAGGTGGTGGGGTAAAAAATCATCAGGACCTTTGAGCGGCGTTTGCGCCAAAGCCGAAAGGCTCGTGAAAAGGAGGGATAAATAAAAGACAGGGCGGAAAATAGACATGATCTGGCTGTTTCGAAAAAATACGATCGGACAAACATCCGGTATTTTAGGTAAATAACCGGGCGTGTGCTATGAAAAATCGGCAAATGATCTGTCTGTGTTCTACTTTTGCCGCCCCATGTCCTGTCAGATCGTTTTCAATCTTTATCCGGTTTCCGACACCTTGTATTTGCCTTCGGCAAACGTAGTGCAGGTGGATAGATCCGGGCAGCTGACCCACCTGGTCCAGAAAGCCGCTCCGGCTACGATCGGCTCGTACGGCCTGGAACTCAGTCCGGTGCTGGAACGCCTGTTTGCGGCGATCGAGCGGCTTTCCCCGAAAGCACTGGAGGCCAAATTCAAAGCGCCCAAGGCCAAGGCCGCTATCCCGCTCGACCGTCTGCTGGCACAACCCGAAACCAGAGCGGCAGTAGAAAACTATAGCTATCGCGAGCTCGATCAGTTTCTCGGCGAACTGGTCCGGCACCGCTTGCCCGTTACCCTCGATGCCGAACGGCGCACCCTGGCTAAGGATGTGCAACTCCAGCTGGCTACGGCAGAATTGATCCCACACCTCTCGTTCCGGAAAACAGAAGCGGGCATTGAATATCGCTTCCAATTAGGCACGGAAACGGAAAAATGGAATATCCGCGAATACGACGTGCTCCCGCTGACCAATACCGACCCGGCCTGGGTGGTGGCCAAATACACGCTCTTCCGGGTCCCCGGCATTAACGGCAACATGGTGCGCCCTTTCCGGAAAAAAGATGCCATCCAGATCCCGCCCGACAAGGTGCGGACCTATTTCCGGCAGTTTATTGCCCGCAATGCCAGCCGCACTCAAATCGAAGCTGAGGGCTTTGCCGTACAGACCACAGACCAGCTGCTTGCCGTGGCGCTCGAACCCACGGAGCACGTGCTGGAAAACAGCTGGCTGATGCGGCCGGTTTTTGTGTACGCCGGCCAGCGATTTGGCTACGGCGAGCGCCGCGACCGGGTGACCAGCCTGGATATACCCGAAGGAGAATCGGGTGAGATCACGGTACATCTGGTGTGCCGTGACCAAGCCGCCGAGCAGGCCCGGATAGAACAGCTCCGGACTTTCGGCCTGGAGGAAGACCAGCGCACGTTCCGGCTGCCGGGCCAAAGCAAACTGACCGATTACCTGGAATGGCTGACGCGGCACCGGCCTGCCCTGGAGGCCGCCGGATTCACCCTCGCAGCTCCTCAGGTGGACGGCCGGACCCTGGCCCTGCTGCCGGCGGACATCAGCGTACGCTCGGAAGCCGAGGGCGACTGGTTTGACGTGCAGGGAGAAGTGGTGATCGGGACTTTTACCTTCCCTTTTCACCGGTTCGTGCCCTATCTGCGCAGCGGTAACGCCTGGTTTCCCTTGCCGGACGATACTTTTTTCCTGATCCCCGATACCTGGTTTGCCCGCTACAGTGAACTCGCCAAAAGTCTGCGCGAAGAGAAGGATACGTTGCGCCTGCCCAAAGCCCTGTTTACGGTGCTGCAGGACGGCGTCACCGATGCCGCCCCGGCAGACTTCCCCATCGTGGACCCCGAATCAATCGACTATCAGCCCCCGGCAGACCTCAAAGCCAACCTGCGCCCTTATCAGCTGCATGGCGTCAAGTGGCTGATCGGCCACTACCAGCACGGTTTTGGCGCCTGCCTGGCCGATGATATGGGCCTGGGAAAGACCCTGCAGACGATCGCAGTGTTGTTGTTTGTGAAAGCGGGCGCCCTTCCGGAAAAGCAGTCACCAATTACCGCTTTGGATACCGGAGATCCACTGCCTTCATCTGCCCAAACAGCATCAGGAATGGAAGGGTCTGGCGCCCAACTCTCCCTCTTTCAGTCCTATCAGGCCGAGCTGCGCCCCCTGCAGGCGCTGATCATCCTGCCGGCATCCCTGGTGTTCAACTGGCAGCGCGAGCTGGCGCAGTTTGCACCGGGACTGTTCGTGTATGCCCATACTGGTCCCAAGCGACTCAAAGACATACGCGCCATTGCCGGGCATGATGTGGTGCTTACCACCTATCATACCGCCCGGCAAGACCTGGCTTTGCTGGGCAAACTGGATTGGCGGGTTATTGTACTCGACGAAAGCCAGCAGATCAAAAACCGGGAATCAGAGGTATCCAAGGTAGTGCGCGCGCTGAAAGGGCAGTATAAAATCTCCTTGTCGGGCACGCCGATTGAAAACTCCCTGGCAGACCTGTGGACGCAAATGGAGTTTATCAACCCCGATACGCTGGGCAGTTTCCGGCAATTCCGGGAGGAGTATTTGCTGCCGATTGAAAAAAAACGCGACGAGGCCGCCAAGCAGCGCCTGTTTGCCCGGATACGGCCTTTTTTCCTGCGCCGGACCAAGGAGGCGGTGGCGCCCGATCTGCCCATCCTGAGCGAGCAGGTGTTTTACACGGAAATGAGCGCCCCGCAGCGGAAACAATACGAAAGGATCAAATCGGCAGTGCGCAACGAGATCCTGTCGCTGTTCGACAATCCCAAAACGCGCATTATGGCCCTGCAAGCGCTGATGCGCCTGCGCCAGCTGGCCAACCATCCGGTGCTGACGGACCCGGCGTATGCGGGCGACAGCGGCAAGTTTGAGGATGTGCTGGCGCAATGGGACACTGTGCAGCGCGCCGGGCACAAAGTGCTTTTTTTCAGCAGTTTTGAAAAACACCTGCAACTGTTTCGCCGCGTACTGGAAGAGCGGGCACAGCCGTACGCCTGGCTAACCGGCGATACGGCCCAGGCCGACCGCGCCCGGGAGGTGGAGCGCTTTCAGGCAAAACCGGAAGTACAGGCTTTCTTTATGACCATCAAGGCCGGCGGGGTCGGGCTCAACCTGACCGCTGCCGATTATGTCTTCCTGCTCGATCCCTGGTGGAACCCCGCTTCGGAAGACCAGGCGATCGCCCGCGCCCACCGCATCGGACAGACGCGCCCGGTGACCGTGTTGCGGTTTATTGCCCGCGACACCATCGAAGAAAAGATCCGGCAACTCCAGGAGCGCAAAAAACAGCTCGGCCTCGACTTTTTCGCCGCAGGCGCCGAAACACCGGCGCTAACGCGGGAGGAAATGGAACTCTTGCTGAGTTAGTGCCGCTGCCGCATCAGGGAAATAGCATGGAAATGCGCGAGGGGGCCGTCAAGTCTGGTTGACGGCCCCCTCGCAGCCTCGGTATTCGGGAATACCGGCATGCCTTATGGTAAAATTGGTCTATTGCCGCGACGAGGCGACAGCATCCATCTTGATCATATCCTGTACCACGCGGAGCGCTTCGTAGAGCTGGATATCTTTTTTGCGCTCTTTCAGCCAGTTGTCGTTGCGGGCAATACGGGAGGTATCGCTTTGGATATGCGGCACATCGGCAGACAGATTGTCAATCCGGAAATCATCGATCGGCTGCAGCATTTTTTCAAACTGGGTGGCCTCATCCTCCAATTGCTGGTCCCATTTGCGATAGGCCTCCAACTGAAGCGGGTAGCTGGTCATGTCCTTTTGCCGGCGAAGGCGCTGGGCATTGTCCTCAATTTTCCGGAAGGTCTGGTTAGCGCTTACCCGTTTGCTGCTGTTTTCCTTCAGTTTGCCCAGGTCGGCAATATGATAGGCATTCTGGTTGTAGGCAACCGGCTCGATCGTAGTGGCATCCAGCGGATAGTCGCTTTCGCTTTCGCCCATGTCGATATAGTTATAGGAGTCGGGCAATACGATATCCGGAATAACGCCTTTGAGTTGGTTGGTTTGGCCGGAAATGCGGTAAAACTTCTGGATAGTCACCTTCATTTCACCCAGCGGCTTGATCGATTCGTCGTTGGTCGTCATGTCGAGGTCCCAGAAACGCTGTACCGTGCCTTTGCCATAGGTGCGGGTGGTGCCGATGATCACGGCCCGGCCGTAGTCCTGCAAAGCGCCGGCCATGATCTCGGAAGCGGAGGCGCTCATGCCGTTGACCATGATGACCATGGGGCCGCCGTACTGCACGCGCGGGTCGGAGTCGGCGTTGATGTCCGGTTGACGGCCGCGGCTTTTTACCTGAACGATGGGGCCTTGCTCGATAAAGAAACCGGCCATGCGCACCACATCGCGCAGCGAGCCGCCGCCGTTGTTGCGCAGGTCCAGAATGATGCCTTTTACATTTTCCGTTTTCAGTTTGTCCACTTCTTTCGCTACATCTTCCGCACAGGAGGTGGCTCCCTCCGGGGTAAAGTCGGCGTAGAATTTGGGAAGATAGATATAGCCCACTTTTTCCGGCATGTCATCCGTGCTGATGATAAGCGATTTGGCCAGGGCTTCTTCTGTGATCACGACATCGCGGACGATCGGGATGATCCGGACGGCGCCATCGGGTTTTTGCACAGTCAGTTTAACCACCGTGCCTTTCGGGCCGCGGATCTTGGAAACCACATCGTCGATTTCCCAACCCATGACGTCCACAGGTTCATCGTCGCCCTGGGCAACTTTGACCACTACATCTTTTGCTTCCAGTTCGCCTTGTTTCCAGGCGGGGCCACCAGGCACAATTTCCGTGATGGTGGTTTTTTCGCCGTCGCTTTGCAGGCGCGCGCCGATACCTTCGAGTTTGCCGGACATGCGGAAGTCGAAGTCGGCTTTTTCTTTCGGGGAGAAGTAACCGGAGTTCGGATCAAAAACGTTTATGATGGAGTTCAGGTAGATTTCCAGGCGGCGGGTGCGGTCTGTTTTTTGCAGGCGTTTGAACCACTTGTCGTAGATATCGAGCACTTTAGTGCGCGTATCGGCCTCGATGGCTTCGAAGCTTTTCTTTTCGCCCTTGAACTCGGGTTTTTCCTGATTCGCCAGTTCGTCGTTTATCCGGCTGAGTACCTCGTATTTCATCCATTTTTCCCAGCGACTGCGCAGCTCGGCATCGTTTTTGGCCCAGTTCAGTTTCTTGCCGTCGGTCTCAAAGGATTCGTCTTTGGAGAAATCCATCGGCGCGGCCAGAATTTCGCGGTACCAGCCCTGCGTTTTAGTCAGCGATTGTTCGAGATGTTCTATGGATGTATTGAAAAACTCAAAAGTACCCTCGCGTGCCTGATCGTCCAGTTGTTTTTCAAAGGGTTTAAACTTGGCGATATCGGCTTGCGTGAAAAAACGTTTTCCGCCGTCAATATTTTGCAAATACAGGTCATACACCTGCTCGGAAAGTTTATCGTCTATCGCTTTGGGCTGAAAGTGGTAACGGTCCAGGCCGTACAGGATGGCGTGGATCAGTTTGGCTTCTCTTTCCGGGTTTGGATCTCCGTTTTGAAAAGGGGCTAAGCGGTTGAGAAAAAATACAATGCCGGCAATCCCTAAAAACGAGAAGAACAGCAAGGATGGTCTCCATTTCATGTCTGTGAAAATTTGTTCAGTGTCCGAAGAGCCGGTAGGCTGCGAGGAATACATCATGAGCGGGATAGTAGTTTTTGAATGAACAAAATTAAGGCCTGATGGTTGGGCGGACAAATAGTTTGCCCAAATTGCCACGATAAACAGGCGCCGCGATTAACAACGCAAGAATGGTTGCTTTGTGACGTTCCCGCCGGGTTTTTTCTACGAAAGGGGATTTTCACGGCGGAATCGGCAACCAGGGGCGTATCCGAAGCCGGATCCAAGGCAAAAAGATACACCCGTCTCTCATCCGGGCACCTCCCGGTAGCTTCCGATTCCGGATTTATTCAGACCTTTGCCGTCCACTTATTTTTCATACGTATGACAAAGAATCTCTCGCTGATCCTGAATGCCGTTTTGCTGCTGGCTGTGGCACACCTTTATTACCTGAATTATTCCAAAAAAGGCGCCCCGGAACAAGCGGCGACCATCGCCCCCTCTTCCGCATCCTCCGGCGTTAAGATCGCCTACGTGGATGCCGATACCCTTGACGCCAAATACGAATGGCTCAAAGAACAAAAAGCGGCGCTGGAACAACGCGTACAGAACGCCGAAAAAACCATGGGCGCCAAAAAAGATGCCCTGATGAAGGATATGGCCGCATTCCAGAAAAAATATGAAAGCGGAACTGTCCCTCCGGCTGAACTGGAAAAAGAATATGCCGCGCTCTCCCAACGCCAGCAAAAACTCGCCGAAGACGAAGCCCGCATGGGCAAGCAACTGGCCGACGACCAGCAAAAAGCCATGAACGAACTCATGGCCAATGTCGAAGCCAAACTCAAAAGCCTCCAGAGCCAGATCGGTTACGACTACATCCTGTCCTACTCCAAAGGCGGCGGCCAGGTACTCCTCGCAAACGACAGCCTGGACATCACCCATCAGGTGCTGGAACTGCTCAACCAAAAAGACTAGTATAAGTCATTCTGAATTTTTTTGTCAGATATTTAGCGTAATTCCCGCAGAAAGAGACGCAGATTTTCGCGGAATTCCCTTGTGGGTTATGGAGGGATTACTGCGAGCGTTTCCTGCGAGCATCTGCGTTTTTTTCTGCGGAGATCTGCGGGAAAATCCGCTACAAGTGTATAGACATAAAAATCGGGATAACTCATTTTATTCCATATGCGCATCGAACAAGCCTCTACAGCCGATATTCCCACTATTCGCGACCTGGCGCACTGTATCTGGTGGGCGCACTATCCGGGCCTCATCACGTCCGAACAGATCGAGTATATGCTGGACCTGATGTACAGCCCCGAAGCGCTCGAGCGGCAAATGCTGGAAGAGGGGTGTCAGTTCTGGCTGATCCGGGATGGCGAAACCGCCATTGGCTTTATTTCCCTCAGCCGGCAGGCCGAAGGGCAATATTTCCTGCACAAATTTTACCTCGAGGGCGCCGAACAGGGCCGGGGACTCGGCACGCAAGCGTTCCAGGCTCTGTTACAGCACTACCCGGACTTGCGCGAACTGCGCCTTACCGTCAACCGGCAAAACTTCAAAAGCATCAATTTTTATTTCAAGATCGGTTTCCGCATTGAAAAATGCGTCAACATCCCCATCGGCCAGGGCTTTGTGATGGATGATTTTCAGATGCTCTGGAAATACACGCTCTAAGTCATTCCGGCGCTTTTACCCCTTTTGAAAACTGGGTATAGAGGTACACTTTTGCGTCCAGGGATTCCAGATAGTGATAGATCACCGGCCGGACTTCGTCCCAATCGAGCCCGCCCACGCCGGTCGCCAGCCGGGGCAACGCGACACTTTCCAGGTTTTCATTTTCAATGAGTCTGACGAGTTCGCGCAGGGCGTGGTTGACATGGATAATGGACGCTTTGCCCGGGTTGCTGTTCGCCGTTTTCGGCGGCTCCTGGGTCATCAGGTTGACAATTTGCTTGCCCGTACTTTTCCACAACCACGCTTGCCCGGGCTTGAGGCTTGTCTTGCGGCAATGCTGCCGGAAGTCCTTATACATGTCCGGATATTCTTCCCGCAGGCTGAGTGCCAATCCGTTGCTGAAATGATCGTTGGGGGCTACGCCATGCGCTATTGCCGTCGCATTGCTCAGCAAGATATCACCATTTACTTCCTTGATCATGGATCGTGCTTTTACAGGTAAATAATCAGGTTGGAGCACGAATTTGGCCTGCAATACGGAAGCTAAGAATGAGCGCCGTCACTAAAGAAAATGATGCTGTCCGGAGTGGCGAAAAGCCGGCTGGCACAAAAAAAAGCGGCGCTCCTTTGCGCCGCTTTTTTTTTGTCGCCTCGAGAAAGTCTTCAAAACTGCAGCGGCAGAATCACTTATTCACCGCGTTTAATTTTGATAGTACAAAAATGCAGCAGAGCGAAAAAAAGCCCACAAACAGAAACTCCGGTTTTGTTACCTGTCTTTTTGCAACCAAGAAACCAATTTTTACTTTCAAATCATTGAAAGTCATTGCATTAAATAAAATATATTCCTGTAAAAACGTTACCTGGCGCCTCCAGAATAACATCTCCTGATTAAACTTTTTTTCCGGTGCAAGGCGCATTTGAAACGGATTAGCAGACCTTTACCAGCGTTTTTTAAACGCTGAACTGCTCATCGCCTTCCCCTCATGTCGCGTCCACTTACCCGGGCTTACCTTGCGCTTGCCGCCATTTGCATTATCTGGGGTACCACTTATACCGCCATCAAATTTGCCATCCGCGATTTCCCGCCCTATCTGTTGGTGGGTATCCGGCAAACAGCCGCAGGACTGCTTCTCCTGGCATGGGCCCGGGCCAGCGGCCGGACCCGAACGGCGGCTTTCCCCCCGGGACTGCTGACACCGGAACAAACGGCTCGCCCCCCCTTATCCCGCCAATATCTGCTGCGGCAGATCCTGACCGGTGTTTGCACCATCACCGGCGGCAACGGATTTATCACCTGGGGCATGCAACACGTATCGTCGGGACTCGCAGCCGTCATTGGCTCGCTGACTCCCGTAGTCGTGGTGCTGATCAACCTGGGCTGGAAAGGTACCGAGCGCCTCAATGCCGCGATCGCCGGGGGCGTCTTGCTGGGGTTTGGCGGGCTGGGGCTCATCTTTGAGCAGGGCTGGGGCGACTTCCTGAACCCGGCCTACCGCTGGGGTATTCTGGCCTGTTTCGGCTCTTGCTTTACCTGGTCGCTGGGGACTGTCATGGCCAAGCGCTGGAACGATCCCCGCGTATCGCCGGTGCTGAACGCCGGGCTGCAGATCACGGCCGGCGGGCTGGGCGGTTTTGTGCTCAGTCTGTTTTTCGATATGACCCACAGCATCCGGCATACCCCGGAAGGGTGGATCGCGCTCAGTTACCTTGCCCTGATCGGATCGGCCCTTGCCTTTACCCTGTATATGTTTGCCCTGCAACACCTGAGCGCCACCGTTTCGTCGCTATACACCTACATCAATCCCCTGATTGCCATTATCCTGGGCTGGATATTTCTGGGCGAACAGTTAAGCGCCTGGGAAATGGCCGGAATGGGCATCACCATCGGTGGAGTGTGGCTGGTAAACCGGGGCTACCGGCAAGCAAAAACAATACCCTGACGAGAAAACCAATATTGCGGTAGCATCTTGAACAAACTTTTCCCAACTTTGTCATCACTCAATTACTCCACCACTTAATCGCGAAATAATATGTTGCGCAGCAAAATTGCAGGTATCGGCTACTACGTCCCCGAACGCGTGGTAAAAAACGAGGAGCTGACCCGGATCATGGATACCACAGACGAATGGATCCAGGAACGCACGGGCATCCAGGAGCGGCGTTATGGCCGTAAACACGAAGAAACCACCACCAGTATGGCCGCCACGGCCTCCCGCATTGCCTGCGAGCGCGCCGGCATCGCGCCGGAGGAGGTCGATTTCATCATTTTCGCCACGCTTAGCCCCGATTATTACTTCCCGGGCTGCGGTGTGCTGGTACAACGCGAACTGGGCATCACCCATAAGGAAGCCGGCGCCCTCGACGTCCGCAACCAATGCAGCGGGTTTTTGTACGCCCTTTCCATTGCCGACCAGTTTGTGCGCACCGGCACCTATAAGAACATCCTGGTGATCGGTTCGGAAATGCACTCGATGGGTCTGGACTTCAGTACGCGCGGCCGCAATGTCTCCGTCATTTTCGGCGATGGCGCCGGCGCGGCGATCGTACAACCGTCCGATGATCCAAAGCGCGGCATCCTGAGCACCAAACTGCATTCCGACGGCACCTATGCCGAAAAACTGTCCTTCATCAACCCGGGCAGCCACGGCGGTTATCACCTGAAAAAACTCGGCGAGGAATTCGACTTCGGGTATCCGCCTGCCGACACCTACGGCGAGATCTTCATTACGCCCCACATGATGAAAGAAGGGCAGTATTATCCGAATATGGAGGGCCAGTTTGTGTTTAAAATGGCCGTGCAGAAATTTCCGGAAGTGATCAAAGAAGCCCTCGACGAGGCCGGGTTGCAAGCATCCGATATCGACATGCTCATTCCGCACCAGGCCAATCTCCGCATCAGCCAGTTCGTGCAAAAACGCCTGGGCCTCCGCGACGATCAGGTCTGGAACAACATCCAGTATTTCGGCAATACCACCGCCGCCTCGGTGCCGATCGCCCTTTGCGAAGCCTGGGAAGCCGGAAAGATCAAAGACGGCGATCTGGTGTGCCTGGCGGCTTTCGGATCGGGGTTCACCTGGGCCAGCGCGCTTATGCGTTGGTAGGACCTTCTTCGCCACGGGTTATACCGAGGATGCAGAAAACGGAACTTTCTGCTCTGGGGAATCGTTTTGCTTGCTGAAAAGCATATTGCCATGTAACTACGCTCGTTCGATCCGCTCCTTTTTTGTCCGTTCCCACGGGCACCCGATTGTTATTTGAACGGCCGGATGGGGGCGCCCCATTCCGCCCGCGGCGTTATCAAACTTAATTATCATGGCAAAATCAACCTTGCGCAGCAAAGACCTGCGCAAACTCGGCTATACGGACGACCAGGCGATCAGCCTGGCCCTCGATACCATCAAACGACACTTCAAACGCCTCGGCAAGGAACAGGCGCTGGCCCTGCTGCAGGCCATTCTGCAGGATCCGGCAGCACACTTCGGCGATGAAAAAACAGCGCCCCTGGCACAACGGCTGGCGCCGGCGCCAACGGAGCAGACCCCGCTTTCCGGCAACAAGCGCTCTTTCGCAGTGTATGGCGCCGAACAGATCGGCCGGGAAGCCTTCCATCAAATGCACCTGGCAATGAAACTGCCCGTCAGCGTGGCCGGCGCGCTCATGCCCGACGCCCATGCCGGCTACGGACTGCCCATCGGCGGCGTGCTGGCCACCGACAATGCTGTTATTCCGTATGGTGTAGGGGTGGATATCGGCTGCCGCATGTGCCTGACGGTGTATGATCTGCCCGGTACAGTCGCCGATTCCGAGCGCATTCGCCTGAAAAAACTGCTGCTGGAAAACACGGAATTCGGGGCCGGCGGCGTGTTCCCCGGGAATAAATGGCAGGATCATCCCATTCTGGAACGCCCGGAATTTGGCGAGTTACCGATCCTGAAAGGGCTGCACAAAACGGCCTTCCAGCAATTGGGCACCTCCGGGTCCGGAAACCACTTTGTGGAATTCGGGGTGGCAGAGATTGCGGAAACACATCCGGCGCTGCCGCTGCCGCCGGGGCGCTACCTGGCGTTGCTGTCGCATTCCGGCTCCCGCGGGCTGGGCGCCAAAGTGGCCGGCTACTTCACCCGGCTCGCCATGAAACAATCCCATCTGCCCGATCATGTCCGGCATCTGGCCTGGCTGGCGCTCGACACCGATGCCGGGAGGGAATACTGGGCCGCCATGCAACTGGCCGGCGACTATGCCACGGCCTGCCACGACCGCATCCATCAGCGCATCGCCAAAGCCCTTGGCCAGCGGCCGCTGGCCAGGGTGGAGAACCACCACAATTTTGCCTGGAAGGAACTCCATGAAGGACGCGAGCTGATCGTGCACCGCAAGGGAGCCACGCCAGCCGGCGCCGGTGTGGCCGGCATCATACCGGGTTCGATGACGGCGCCGGGATACATTGTAGCGGGCCGGGGAACCGCAGCGGCACTGCAAAGCGCTTCACATGGTGCTGGCCGCCTGCTTACCCGCGGCGATGCCAAACGAAACATCACCCCACACATGGTGCGGGAAGTACTGGCTGATGCAGGCGTTACCCTCCTCGGCGGCAACGTGGATGAAGCGCCGCAGGCGTATAAAGACATCCACGCCGTGTTGGCAGCCCAACAGGAACTGGTGGATATCATCGCCCGTTTTCAGCCGAAAATCGTTCGAATGGATGGCGGGAATAGCCGCGAAGGTTGAGTTCAGAGCTTCATGTACCGCTCCTTGATCACCCGGAGGTGATGCTCCGCATGGCCACCGATAATGTAGGCCAGTGCCAGCACGCTCACTTCTGCATCGGCGGCCGTGCCGCGGCGTTCCCACATATCCTCGGTAAAGTTTTTGAACAGGTGAATGGTCGCCTCCCGCACGGCCGCAAATTCATCCACGATGGATGCCGGTGTACGGGTCAGGGCTGCAGATTTGGGCACGTAATCATCCTGTTCAAAACCCGGCATCGGTGTGGTATCGCCACGAGCGATGCGCAGGGCGCGGTATGCGAAGATCCGTTCAGCATCGATCATGTGCAGCACCACCTGGGCAAGCGTCCATTTGTCCTGTTCATAGGCCAGTTCCCAGGTTTCCCACTTGATGTCTCTCAGAAAAGCCATAAGCTCCTCTTTCTGGGCGGCCAGATACATTACTATGTCTTCGGTATGCACAGCTGCTACGTATGCCTCATAAAAAGGCGCGTAATCACCGGGGGCGGGTTTCGGTTCGGTCAAAAGCATGGTCATGGTATATGCGAATTATTTGGTGGACAGATTTGGTTGACCGGTATCCGGAGTTGGGCGAAGCTGCATACAACTAACACACCCTGCAAATGACCGGGGTCAGTGCAGCGGTTGACCCTTATGGGCCGGCCTCACTTTACTTCAAAATCGCCCTCCAGAACCTCCGCCGAGTTGCCGCCTACAAACACCTTGAACTTTCCGGGGTCGGTCTTGAATTTGCCTGCCTGGTTCCAGTAGGCCAGGTCTTTACTGCTCAGGCGGAACGTTACCGCGCGCTGTTCGCCGGGCGCCAGCGCAACTTTCTCAAAACCTTTGAGTTCCTTCAGCGGACGCGAAATATCGGCTGAAAGGTCCCGGATGTAGCATTGCACGACTTCCGCACCGCTCACTTTGCCGGTATTTCTGACGGTAACCGTCACTTCCAGCGTTTCGTCCATCCCGATCGCAGATTTGCTCAGTTTCAGGCCGGAGTAGGCAAAGGTGGTATAACTCAACCCGAAGCCGAAGGGATATGCAGGCGTATTGGGCACATCGAGATAGCCGCTGGTCCACATTTCCCCGAAAGTTTGCTGTGGCCTGCCGGTGTTCAGGTGGTTATAGTACATGGGGATTTGCCCGGTATTGCGCGGGAAGGTTACGGGGAGTTTTCCGGAAGGGTTGACGCGGCCGGTGAGCACGTCGGCCAGGGCATTGCCGGCTTCGAAACCGGGCTGCCAGGCGACGAGAATTGCGGGTAAATTTTCCATGGCCCAGGGGAAAGCGAGCGGGCGACTGTTGAAGAGCACCATGACGGTGGGTTTGCCGTTCCGGCCCACCACCTGCAGCAGACGCTCCTGCCCGCGGGGCAGTTCCAGCGTACTCACGCAGCGGCTCTCCCCGCAGTCGATGCCGCGTTCGCCTACGCAGGCGATCACCAGATCGGCCTCCCGGGCGGCACTCAGGGCTGCGCTGTAGGCTTTTTCATCACAATCGGCATCCAGGCAGATCTCCGTGACGGTCACCTGAAAACCCATTTCTTCCAGCCGGGGTTTGAGCGCCTGCGCCGGCGTGACCACTTTGGTAGAGTCGTAAGCCGGGTTGCCGAGGCCGAGCGTCCAGAAACTCATGTAATCTTTATGGCCGATGCTGTTGGCATAGGGGCCAATGAGGGCAATTTTTTTGAATGGCCCCTTGGGGTCCAGCGGCAACAGTCCGCCGCCGTTTTTAAGCAGAACCATGCTCTCGGCGGCCATTTCGCGGGCCGCTTTCCGGTATTCGGGCTTTTCGAGTGTTTGCGCGCGGCGCTGGGGATTGAGGTACCGGAAGGGATCGTCGAAAAGGCCCAGTTCGTATTTGAGCCGCAGCACCCGCCGAACGGCTTCGTCGATCTGTTGTTCCGTGACGCGGCCCTGTTCGAGCGCCTTTTTGAGTCCGCGCTGGAAAGTCCCGCCGACCATATCCATATCGCTGCCTGCCGAGAGGCACTTGGCGGAGGCATCCACATCGTCGTCTGCGGCGCCGTGGATGATCGTTTCGCCGAAGGAATTCCAGTCGCTGACCACCATGCCCGACCAGTTCCACTCGCCGCGGAGAATATCGGTCACAAGGTGTTTGTTCATACTGGCCGGGATGCCGTTGAGCGTGTTGAAAGCGTTCATGAACGTGGCGCAGCCGGCGCGGGCGGCTGCTTCGAAGGGTGGCAGCACGAGGTTGCGGAGGCGCTGTTCACTCATGTCCACGGTGTTGTAGTCTCGTCCCCCCTCGGTAAAACCGTAGCCGGCAAAATGCTTGGCGCAGGCTGCCAATGTATTGTCGGCGCCGAGGTCATTGCCCTGAAAGCCGCGTACGCGCGCCTGGGCCACCAGACTGCCATAGAAGGGGTCTTCTCCGGCACCTTCCATCACACGGCCCCAGCGCGGGTCA